>DATFFS010000147.1:0-1325 GCA_035249945.1 Gemmatimonadota bacterium | reverse complement strand
GAGGAAGAGGCCGAGGGCGAGTTCCAGGAGGAGTACGGCCGCATCAAGCGCGAAGCCGGCGAGGAGATAGAAGAGGCCGGCAAGCGGCTGAAGCGCTGATGGCCGCGCAGGACCACGAAGGCCCCCCGCCGAAGAAGCCTGGCCGGGACGCCCGCGAGCAGGAGCTGGAAGAGGCCGAGGGAGAGCGCCAGCAGAAGGACGGCGATCGCCAGGCCGGGGAGGACGTCGAGAACGTTCGCGAGAGGATCCGGCAGACGCAGCCCCGGCAGGTGCGTTAGAAAGCGCCTTCGATTGGATTCGTCCAGTCGAGACCGGGAAAGCGGGAGAAGTCACGGTCTGTCGTGTGGAGGGTCGCGCCATGCTCGATGGCGAGCGCCGCCAGCGCGGTGTCCGTCACGAGTGGGCCGGCGCTCTGACTCGCGTCCAATAGCTGGCGTAGGATTTCCCAGTGGCGTTCGCCGGCCTCCAGCACGACGGCATTGGGACGCGCCAGCCACGAGGACACGATGGTCGTGGCCTCGGCGATCGAAAGGGGTTCCTCGAATGCCCTGGGATTCGTGGAGATCCTGAGGAACGCCCAGAGCGTCAGCCAGGGGAACTGGACCAGTTCGGATCCCGATAGAGCGGTCTCGAGCCAGATCCTGCTCGCCTCGTGCTGCTGTGCCCGCGGATAATAGGCATACAGCAGGAGGTTCGCGTCGGGCAGGATCACCGATGAAGCGGGTCTTCGATCCGCTCGAGCAGCTCGCCGATGTTATCCAGGCTGAGGCCCGGTCGCAGGTTGCCCAGATCGCGCGGGGTCACGCGGAACGGCGCGGCCGCCTCCGCCACGCGCCGGCCGGCAAGGCCCTGGCGAATGGCGTCGTTGACGACCTCGCGAAACGACCGGCCGGAGGATCGCGCTTCCGCCCGTAGCCTGGCAGCGATGTCGTCATCGAGTGTCAGCGTGGTGCGCATGTCATGATGCTACGCGAGAAGCATCATGATGTCAAGCAACGACAACGCGCGGTCGCTACTCGGACAGGCGTCTCGCGAGCCGCGCGGGAGCCGCCAGCCTGTAGCCGTCCACGATCAGCTCGCCGATCTCTGTCCAGTCCTGCGCGAGCGGCTCGTCCACGGATACCCACCCGTGCTGCCCGATGTACGGTGTGCGGTACCAGGGGCCGCGATCGACGAGGAGCGCCTGGTTCGGCGGATCCGACTTGATCGACACGCTGGCGCCGCCCTCCCCCATGCCCGCGATGACGAAGGACTTCTTCCGCACGCGGAAAACGGTGTGGCCGAATCCGTCGATTTCTTCGACCACTTCGGGAAGGGGCGCGCAG
>DATFFS010000146.1:0-5996 GCA_035249945.1 Gemmatimonadota bacterium | reverse complement strand
CCCACGACGAAGAGCTCTCCCTGGATCCGCTCGAGCGCGGCGCGGATCTCCGCGTCCCCGCACCAGGCGCGCGCGGCGCCGAGCCACGCATTCAGCTCGTCGACGTCCCCGTACGCCGCGACGCGGGGGCTCGCCTTCGATACCCGGCCGCTCCCGAAGAGCGCGGTCTCTCCGGCATCGCCCGTCTTCGTGTAGATCTTCATTCGGATTCCGTCCGGATCAGCGGGAGATCGGCGACCGTCGCGGTCGTGCCGGAAGCGGCATCCGACGAGCCTCCGAGCGTCAGTCGCGTGCCGGCCTCGCAGTAGTCGCGATGGACGTACGCCAGCGCGACCGGGCCGAGCGCGGGGCTGACCGCGCTCGCCGTGACGACCGCGACGCCGGGCTTGTCCTCGGCATCCAGGGTCGCGCCGGGAGGCAGCGGCGCCTCGCCGCCGATCCGCAGGCCGCGGACATGCCGCGCCGGCCGGCCGCGGAAGTGGAGCCGCGTGATCACTTCCTGGCCCGGGTAGCAGCCCTTGTCGTGATGGATCGCGTCCCCGGTCGGCGCCTCGAGCGGGATCGCGTCCTCCCCCAGCTCGCGGCCGAACGCGGCGACGCCGGACTCGATCTGAAGGAGCGTCCACGTGTCTTCCGAGCCGGGCGCCGCGCCTGCGTCGATCAGCGCCCGCTCGATTGTCTCCGCCTCCCGAGCGGGGATCCACAGGTGCCAGCCCGGCGGTCCCGCATCGCTCCAGCGTAATGCGCGGATCGTCGTTCGCCCGATCCGCATCTCCTCGTGCGTCCGCTCCGTTCCAGGCGGGACGTCGGCCGCTACTCCGGTCAGGAGCTCCCCGGCCACCGGGCCGACGAGCGCCAGCACGCTCCACTCCGAGCTCCGGTCCTCGAAGGCGACGTCCTGGCCGAAGTAGTACTTCCCGAGAAGCTCCATCACGACCGGCGCGCACCCACCCTGGCACTCGAGCCATGTCGTCGAGCCCGTCTCGCAGGCCATGAAGTCGGCGAGCACACGGCCCTTCGTCGGGACGAGGAGGAGCGCGCGCGCGGCGTCGCCCGGCGCGAGATCGTCGAGCTTGTTCGTGCAGAGGCTGTTGAGATACGCGAGCCGCTCGGCGCCCGTGACCTCGACGATGCCCGCGTCGGGACGCGCGAAGAGCGCGGCGCCTTCGCGCGCGGCGCGGTACCCGGCCGGAGCCTCGAGTCTCCGCGCGTTTTCTCCTGTTCCGGCGGCGCTGGCGCTCCGTGGTTCCGCGTCGGTCTTCATCCGTCGAATCTACCCGCGGGCGAGGATGACCTCCAACGTCGCCGGCGCCGCGCCGTGCCATGCGCGCGCGAGCGATTCGGGATCGGCCCAAGGTCCTCCCGGTAGCCGGAGCGCGGGCACCGTGCCCCGGACCTCCGCACGCGCGAAGGGCCACGGCTCTATCCTGCCCTCTACCCGCAGCGCATCGTTCACGGCGACCCGGGGACGATACCGGAACGTCGTCGTGCGCTCGCCGTACTCCGCGCACGTCTCGCGGCTCTCCCAGCCGTCCCACGCCTCGCAGAGGGCGAGCGACACGGCGTCGAGGAGCTGGAGCCAGTCGAAATTCGCCTCGAGCACGTGCGGGTGGAGCGCCTCCCGCCCGACGAGCGGCCACGCGCGGGACAGCAGCTCGGCCCGGTGGCCGACCTGGGCCGTCACCCAGGCGCGCGCGGCCGGCGTTTCCGATCCCGCGTGGAACGAGGCGAAGTGGCGGCTGACGAGCCAGCCCGCGTAGGGGTCCTCGGCGCCGACGATCGCGACGGAGCGCTCCGCTACCTCGAGCGCTTCGGTGTCGGGATACGTGCGGTACGTGTGCGGGAGCCCCGTCGCCGGGTTCCATGCCACCTCGCGGTCGAGCTCGGCCCAGCCGGCGTCGTGGCGGGCGATCGCGAGCTCGACCGGCGCGCGGGGGGCTAGCGGGGGCACCGTACCCCCCCATGCGCCCGCGAGCTCGCCCGCCAGCGCCGCGTGGTCGAGCTGTCGGATACAGAGGAAGCCGTCCGGAAGCGGACGGGCGATCATCGGATCAGGAGCCGAGCGTCAGCGCGACGCCGCTCGTGCCGGGCGCGGTCTCGCTCCTGGCCGACAGGTCGCCGGGCTCTTCGGTCATCGCGTTGCCATCGACGTCGAGTCGCGCCTCGAGCGTGACGCGCTCGGGGAACGGGCCGCTCGAGACCATCGCGTCCTGGGGACCGATCGCGAACTCGAGCGGGAAGGTCGGCGCGGGGATGCGCTGGACCGCGAGTGGCGGTCCGCCGAGCGCGCCCGCCGGCCGCACGAAGACGAACAGCACGCCGCCCGAGGCGGCGGCCGGAGCCTCGATCGTACCGCGGATCGTCTGCGCGGGATCGGCGTCGTCTGTCGGGGCGCTCATGGGCGCACCCTGCGGCGCGTTCTCCTCCGGCGCACCCATCGGCACCACCACGAGCGGCCGCTCGCGTTCCCGCTGCGCGAATTCCTCCTCGGTCGATACGCGCTGAGAGCACGCGGCGACGGCGACGAGCACGAGCGCGGCAGGGAAATCGATTCGCATCGCGTCGAAGCTAGGGTGGCCCCACGGCTCGTACCACCGATACTATGACGTCGTGCTCACCGATCGCGCTCTCGTCGGGCTTCAGGAGGCCACGCATCGCGATCGCGTGCTGATCGCGCGCGAGGACCTCCTGACCTACGCCTCCGACGCAACGCCGCTCCTGCGCCGGACTCCGGCGGCGATCGTGATTCCGAAGGACGCCGAAGAAGTCGCCGCGATCCTCACGCTCGCCAACGAGGAAGGCTTCGCCGTCGTCCCGCGCGGAGCCGGCACCGGCCTGTCGGGCGGCGCGGTGCCCACCGAGTCCAGCGTCGTCCTGCTCTTCCCGTCGTGGAATGGCATCCAGGAGATCGACGTCGCCAACGCCACGGCGTGGGTCGAGCCCGGCGTCGTGACCGCCGATCTCCACGCCGCGGTCGAATCCGAGGGGCTGTTCTACCCTCCCGATCCCGGCTCCATGCGCGTCTGCACGATCGGCGGGAACGTGGCGGAGAACGCGGGTGGCCTGCGCGGGCTCAAGTACGGGGTGACGAAGAACTACGTGCAGGGGCTCGAGGCGGTGCTTCCGACCGGCGAGTGGGTGCGGCTCGGCGGGAAGGCGGTCAAGGATGTGGCGGGGTACGGGCTGAAGGATCTGCTGATCGGCAGCGAGGGCACGCTCGCGGTGTTCACGCGCGTCCTCGTGCGCCTCGTCCCCAAGCCGGTCCGCACGCGGACGCTTCTCGCCGGCTTCGGGTCGCTGGCGACGGCGGGGGAGGCGGTGGCGACGATCCTCGCCGAGCGGATCGTCCCCTGCACGCTCGAGATCCTCGACGCGGTGACGATCGGGGCGGTCGAGGCGTTCGGCGACTTCGGTCTCCCCGAGGGTCTGGAGGCGCTGCTCCTCATCGAGGTGGATGGACATCCCGCCGCGGTCGAGGACGAGTCGCACGCGGTCGGCGCGATCTGCCGCCGGCTCGGCGCGCGGCGCGTGCGGCGGGCCACCAGCGAGGAAGAGGCCGAGGACCTGCGGAGCGCGCGGCGGGCGGCGTTCAGCGCACTGGCCCGGCTCGGCCCGACGGCGATCCTGGAGGACGCGACCGTGCCGCGCTCGGCCGTTCCCGAGATGCTGGTGCGGATCCGCGAGATCGCCGACCGCCACGGCGCGACCTTCGGGGTATTCGGCCACGCCGGGGACGGGAATCTCCATCCGACCTGCCTGACCGACGTCCGCGACCGCGACGCGATCGCGCGCGCGGAGGCCGCGTTCGAGGAGATCTTCGCGGCGGCGATCGCGCTCGGCGGCACGATCACGGGCGAGCACGGCGTGGGGCTCGCCAAGCGCCGGTTCCTGGCGCGGCAGGTGGGTGACGCGTCGGTCCGCTTCATGCGCCAGATCAAGGCCGTGCTGGACCCCAACCACGTGCTGAACCCGGGCAAGGTCTTCGAGCCGGGACCCCGCTGCGAGCACCCGCCGCTCGGCCACCCGCGCTACGCCGAGGCCCTGGCCTGAGCGTCTCGACGTCACCACCCGTCCCGGACGCCACCACCGCGCCGCTCGTCGACGTGAACGGCGACCGGCTGGCGCGCTGCATCCAGTGCGGCCTCTGCCTGCCGTCCTGCCCCACGTTCGCCATGACGCCGCTCGAGCGCGCGAACCCGCGCGGTCGGATCGGTCTCATGCGCGCGGTGGCGCGCGGCGAGATGACGGTCGACGACCCCGCGTTCGCCGAGGCGATGTATTACTGCGTCGGCTGCCGAGCGTGCGAGACCGCCTGCCCCGCGGGAGTCGAGTTCGGCCTATTGCTCGAGGACGCGCGCGCGGCGGTCGAGAGCGCGGAGGCCGCGGGGCGCCCCGCCGCGTTCCCGCGCGAGATGCTCCTCGACGCGCTCCTGCGTCCGGGACGGCTCCGCCTCGGCGCGCGACTCCTGCGCCTGTACCAGCGTACGCTTGGCCGCTGGCGCTGGTGGTCGAAGCGGATCGAGCGCACTCGACCCGAGCTCGCGCGCTTCCTGTCGCTCGCTCCGGCGGTCCCGCCCCAGTCGCGCCGCTGGCGTATCCCCGCCGAGCTGTCGCCCGCCGACGTCGCCGGAGACTCGGCGCCGCGGGAGCGCGGCACGGTCGCGCTTCATCCCGGCTGTGTGCAGGCGCTCCTCTTCCCCGAGGTCAACGCGGACACGGCGCAAGTGCTCGCCTACAGCGGGTGGCGTGTGGTCGCGCCGGAGGGGTTCCGCTGCTGCGGGGCGCTCCACGCGCACCAGGGACGCCGCCAGGGAGCGCGCGCGCTGGCGCGTCTCAACGTGGCGGCGTTCGAGGAGTCGGGCGCTGAGACGATGGTGTCGAACGCGGCCGGGTGCGGCGCGTTTCTGGAGGAATACGGGGAGCTGCTGCGGGACGACCCGGAGTGGGCGGAGCGCGCGGCGGCGTTCTCCGCGCGCGTCGTCGACGTGACGGAGCACCTGGTCGCCGAAGGGCTGCGGCGCCCGCTCCGCCCGTTCGGGATCCGCGTGACCTACGACGACCCCTGTCACCTGATCCACGGCCAGCGCGTCGCGCGCGCTCCGCGGCTGGTCCTGGCCGCGATCCCCGATCTCGATGTGATGCCGCTTGCCGAGTCGACGTGGTGCTGCGGTTCGGCGGGGATCTATAACCTGACCCACCCGGAGGCGGCCGACCGGCTGAGCCGCCGCAAGATCGATCGCATCGTTGAGACGGGCGCCGAGATGGTGGTCACCGGAAACCCGGGCTGCATGGTGCAGATCGCGGCCGGACTGCGCGCGATCGGATCGCCGGTCCGCGTCGTTCATCCGGTGTCGCTTCTGAGGGCCGCCTACGAGCTGCCGGCGCTCCTGCCTCGCTGAACTCCTTAGGGCTGTTCCGGGTTTCGGTCGCATTTCCGCGGAAACATGTGGTCAAAGCTTTCATTCGCTCTATCCGCGGAAGCGCGCTGGAAACAACTCCGCAGAGAAACGCGGCGAGATATGGACGGTTTCTGGCGCGTTGACCCTGCCCGAATCGGGCGCTCTACGTTCCTTCCTTCCGCTCCTCCTCGAGCTCCGCCAGCACCGCCCGCGCCCGATCTGCGTGCATGGCCGGAACGACGATGCGCGCCTCGCCGATCCCCACGTACGTCCCCCCCATGTCGTCCGCCAGGACGGCGCCCGGGATCCCCTCGTCCTCCAGGATGCCGAGCGCCATTTCGGCTTCGTAGCGCCAGCGATAGCGGGCGACCTCGACCGGGCCGCCCGCTTCGCGTCCGTCCGCCATTACGGGTTCTTCGTGCTCTCGATCCGCATGCTGAGGAACTCGCTCCCGTCCGGGCCCGGCATGTACATCTCCATCGTCGAGTGCGTGGGGTCCGGAGAAGTGATCACCTGGCGAACGGCCACGTCCCGGGTTCCGCTCATGAAGTCGTCGACGCTGGCGGTCATCGTCAGCGTCTTCGTGGCGGGATCGTA
>DATFFS010000145.1:0-18607 GCA_035249945.1 Gemmatimonadota bacterium | reverse complement strand
AGCCGCCCGCCCCGCGCGAGCCATCGCGCGCGGTCCCCGTCGAGCGCCTCGAACCAGCCGCGGTGGCGGCCGTCGGTCCCGGGCCGCGCCCCTTCGGCAACAACGACCGGATCGAGCTCGAACCCATGTCGATCATGCGCCAGCGGATCGCCGAGCACATGATCGCCTCGCGCCGGACCTCGGCGCACGTGACGTCGTTCTTCGAGATCGACATGACGCGGGTGGACGAGCTGCGGCGACGCAACAAGGAGGGCTTCCTCGCCGACTCGGGCGTCAAGCTCACGTTCATGCCGTTCATCATCAAGTCGTTGATCGCGGGCATAAAGGAATGGCCCATTCTCAACGCGTCGGTCTGGAACGATCAGGTGGTCTACAAGAAGGACATCAACGTCGGCATCGCGGTGGCGCTGGAGCAGGAGCGAGGATTCGGGCTGCTCGTGCCAGTGATCCGGCATGCCGACGAGCTGTCACTGGTCGGTCTGGCCCGTTCGGCGAACGATCTAGCCGAGCGCGCGCGCAGCAAGAAGCTGAGCCCGGACGAGGTGCAGGGCGGCACGATTACGATCACCAACCCGGGCGTGTTCGGCTCGCTGGCGGGAACCCCCATCATCAATCAGCCGCAGGTCGCGATCCTGGGCGTGGGGGCGATCGAAAAGCGCGTCAAGGTCGTCGGGCCCAACGACTCGATCGGTGTCCGGACGTGCGCCTACTTCTCGATCAGCTACGATCACCGGGTGGTCGACGGCGCGACCGCCGACCACTTCATGCTCGTCGTGAAGGAGAAGCTGGAGAACTTCAGCGACCCGTCCCTGAAGTAGCGCCAGGCCCGAGATCCCCGCAGGCGACGATGGCGGCCGCGTCGCCGGCGCCGCGGACGCGCACCGCCCTGTCGGGCCGATCCGGACCGAGCAGTGCGCGGTCGACCACACGCTGGAAATCGCCGTCGCCCTCCTCTCCGGCCGTGATCTCGCCGAGCTGCGCAATCACCGGCCCGGCGCTCGCGCAAGACCCTGCGACGATTTCGGCGACGTACGGCAGCCCGCTGTTGGCGCCGTGGATCTCGACCGCGACCGTCGTTCCGCCGGCGCCCGGGGTCAGGCTGACGGTTCCGATGACGTCGGTCCCGCCGCGCGCCTCGAGCTCCGCGCGCAGGGCGAAAGATCCGGGCTCGGGGAGCGAGTCCGCGTCCGTGACGTCGGCCAGAGATTCGGGCACACCGGGGGCCTCGGCGGTGAAGCCGGTGGCTTCGGGCCCCTCGCCGGGCTCTTCGCTGCCCGCTTCGCAGGCCACGGCCGCGACCACCGCGAGACATAGCCCCGCGCGGGCGGCGTTTCTTCGGACCGCACCGCTGTCGGAATTCCTCAGCCAATCGAAGCGCACCTGTCGGCCTCCCTCCGGTCGTTGGTGAAACCGCTCCTCCATCCTATTCCAGCCGCGCGCGGCGCGTTGTCAGGAGCGTTACGCCTGCTTGTGCGGTCTCGACCCCCCATTTTACTATGGCGCCAATGGGCCGCGAATCCTTCCATCGGCTGCGGCAGACCCGCGCTGCCCGCATCGTCGGAGTCTATACGGCGACCGCCTGGGGCGTGTTCGAGATCCTCGACAAGACGGTGCGGACCTTCGGCTGGTCCGAGGTCATCCCCCGCACGTCCCTGATCCTGCTGATCGTCGGGCTGGTGGTCGTCACCTTCATCGCATGGGCCTACGCGGGGCAGGAAGTGGGGGAGAGCACCGGCTGGCGCTGGCCTTCCCGGGTCCAGTCGCTGCTCACCAATCGCTGGTTCGGCCGCGTGGCGATCGCGGGACTCGGGGTGGCCCTGCTTCTCTGGGGCTGGCGCATGGTGCGGCCGGACGTCCGGTACGCGCCCTTCAGCGTCCCGGAGCTGCGGGCCTCGAGCCAGGCGCCGCGGGTCGCGGTCCTCCCCGTATCCAGCCGCGATCCGCGACTCGAGCAGCAACGCAGGACGCTCCTCCGGCTCCTCTCGACCGACCTCAACGACGTGGGCGACATGCGGACGGTCCGCAGCGACCTGGTCGCTAGTCGCTGGGAGGACGATAGCCCCGTCGAGCCGAATACGATCGCGCGGTTCGGTCACGATAACGGAGTTCACTTCGTCGTGGTTCCCGAAGTCGAGCGCGGCGGCGAGGGACTGCGCCTCTCCGCCGAAGTGCTCGAGACGGGCCGCGGGGAATCGATCGGTCACGCCGTGGTCGACGGCCGGGAAGCCGAGCTGGAGGAGCTGTCGGATCGGCTGTCGATGGAGCTCTATCGCGCGCTGGTCGCCGGCGAGGGAGACGAGCCACTGACCAGTCCCCTTCGGGCGCGCACGTCCTCGATGCGCGCCTACAAGGCGTTCCTCCGCGGAGAGGGGGCGTTCCGGCGGGCGGATTTCGGCGCCGCGCTGGCGGAGTACGGACGCGCCACGGCGGCAGACAGCACGTTCGCGCTGGCCTGGTTTCGCCAGGGCCTCGTCCGGCGTTGGGAGGATCCGTCGGTCGGCCCGCCGATCGAGAGCTTCGACAACGTCATGGTCGCCAGCGACATCCTGTCCGAGGACGATCGCGAGATGTGGCGTGCAAGTGGCGCGCTGGAATGGGGAATGCTGGAGAGCGTCGCGACCCTGGCGACGGTGGTCGCGCGGCGCCCGACGGACCCCCAGGCGTGGTATCTCCTCGCGGATGCGGAGTCCTGGGCCGGGGAGCAGCTGCTGCTCACGCCCGATAGCGTGGCAGCGACGATCGACCACGCGATCCGCGTCGATCCCGGCTTCGTCCCAACCCATCTGATGCGCATCCCGATCGCGCTTCTTCGCGGGGCGGATCGTCGGGCGTTGGAGGCGATGATCGATTCGATGGCCGCGGTCGGCGCCGATCCGCGGGCGCTGGCCGCGCAGCGGATTCTCGTCGACATGGCGTTCGGTTCGGGTGATCCCGCTGCGCTCCAGAGCCTTCCTATGCACGTGCTCTGGTGGATGACCGATGCGCTGTCGGCCCCGCCCCTGCTGGATCGCCAGGCCGTCGTGCTGCAGGAGATCCGCCGCCGGGCCGACCGCGCGGATCCGCGGCCGGCCAAGCGCATGCTGTACTACAATCTGCTCGCGCGCGGGCTTCAGACCGAGGCGCTGGAGCTCCTCGACGATCCGGGCATGACCGCCTTCTTGCCCGAAGCGACGTACCGCATGGCACAGCGGGGCGTTGGGGTCCCGGCCCAGCTTGTCTCCGCCACCTGGGTCTACGACCCGGACGGAACGGCGACCACGTGGTTCTACGGTGGAGCGATGGCGGTCGAGCAGGGGCGCTGGCCCGACGTGACGTACGCCGTGGACCGCTTGTTCCAGGAGTCGGATTTCATCGGGCAGAATGGCGACGCCTTCCTCGCGCGTGAGCACTCGATGATCGGCGGAGTCCTGGACCAGTACGCCCGGATCCGGTCCGCCCCCTCCAACAGCCGGGAGCGGGTGGCGGAGCTGGAAGCGCGCCGGGGCCCCGGCCTGGGGTCGACGGAGTTCGCGCGCATGGTCGACGCGACGACGCGCTGGTGGCTGGCCGAGCTGTGGCTCGAGCTCGGGGAGCGCGAGCGCGCGGCGGCGTACTTCCGCTCTCTGTGGGGGGACCCGGCGGCGGGCGAGCGCCTGCGCGCCCTGGGAGCGAGCTGATAGCCTGAAGTAACTTGTCAGGCGTTCATATCCAACGTATTGGCTTCCAGATGGTTAAGCCAGTCCCGGGCATCCTGTATTCGGGCGTGAGAAAAGTGCCGGACCTGGGGTCGGCCGCTGGGAGCGGACCGCAGCGCGGCCTTCAGCCACCCCTGATCGCCGACGACCGCCACCCGCTCCACGCGCCCGGCGAGACGTTGCGCGAGCGGCAGCTGAGAGCGGAGTGAGGCGGCTTCGAGGAATCCCAACCCGTCGACCAGGACCAGCAGCCGGAGCGCGCCGTGGCCACGCGCGATCTCCTCCGCCCGGTCGGCAACTTCCGCCGCGGACACACCGCCGCCTCGGCCGCCCGATACCCGGAGTGCCAGGACCCGCCCGGCGCTCTCTCCCATGACGTCGATGACCGGCAAGCTCCCGGCCCGGTTATTTGGACGCTTTGCCCAGGCCGAGCTTGGATTCGACCGGCCGCAGGAACGAGATCACGTTCTCGATGTGCTTGTCGAACGGGACACCCAGGTCGTCGGCGGCCCGCTTCAGCGCGTCGCGATCGATCGGCTCGCAGAACGTCTTGTCCTTGAGCTTCTTCTTGACCGACTTGAGCTCGAGGTCCTTGAACGAGCGGCTCGGCCGCACCAGCGCGCAGGCGACCAGGAACCCGGCCAGCTCGTCGACGGCGTAGAGCGCCTTCTCCATCCTGGTTTCGCGCGGCACGCCGGTATAGTCGGCGTGGCTGAGGACGGCCCGCCGCACCTCCCGCGGCCAGCCTTGCTTGTCCAGGATCTGGACACCAACGAACGGGTGGCCGTTCTCGCCTTGATGCTTCTCGTAGTCGAAGTCGTGGACGAGCCCGACGATGCCCCACATCTCGACGTCTTCACCGAACTTCTGAGCATAGCCGCGCATCGCCGCTTCTACGGCCAGCATGTGAGCGCGCAGGCTCTCACTATCGGTGTATTCCGTCACCAGGCGCCATGCGTCGTCGCGGCTCTTTCCATCGATGGGCATCGGGTCCTTTTCTCTCGTCGGTATGTGATTGCTGCGCGGATAGCGATCGAACCCGGGAAATATAACCGTCCCGCGCCGCGGCTCCCAATCCAGCGGTCCGCGGCGGTTGCCCCGCTCCGAGGCCTCGCCGTACCTTGCCGCGCGTGAATCCCGAAGCCCAGGCGGAGCGGACCATTCGGGGGCTCGAGCCCGCCGTCCTGCTCGAGATGTACCGGCACATCTACGCCGCCCGCCGGATCGACGACAAGGAGATCCAACTCAAGCGGCAGAACCGGATCTTCTTCCAGATCTCCGGCGCGGGACACGAGGCCGTCCTGGCCGCGGCGGCGCAATTGCTGAAGCCGGGCCAGGACTGGCTCTATCTCTACTATCGCGACCGGGCGCTATGCCTGGGCCTGGGAATGAGCTACGACGCGATGCTGCTCCAGGCCGTCGGCGCGGCGGAAGACCCGCAGTCCGGGGGCCGGCAGATGCCCTCCCACTGGGGCTCCCGTGAGCTGAACATCGTTTCCACCTCCAGCCCCACCGGCACGCAGTTCCTCAACGCCGTCGGCTGCGCGGAGGCCGCGTGGCGGATGGCGAGGATCCCCGGGCTCGAAGCCCGCGGCGAGCGCGACGAGATCGTCCTGGTGAGCTCCGGCGAGGGGACGACCAGCGAGGGCGAGTTCTGGGAGTCGCTCAACACCGCCTGCAACCTGAAGCTTCCGGTGCTGTACCTGATCGAGGACAACGGGTACGCGATCAGCGTCCCGGTGGAGGTGCAGACGGCCGGCGGTTCGATCTCGAAGCTCGTGCGCGGCTTCCCGAGCCTCCACATCGAGGAGGTCGACGGCTGCGACCCGGTCGCATCCCACGAAGCGCTCGAGCGGGCCGTAGCGTGGTGCCGGGACCGCAGCGGCCCGGCGCTCGTGCACGCGCGGGTCATCCGGCCCTACTCGCACTCGCTTTCCGACGACGAGCGTATGTACCGGCCGGACGGGGAGCGCGAGGAGGAAGCGTCCCGCGACCCGTTCACGACCTTCCCCCGGCGTCTCGTCGAGGAGGGGATCGCCTCGGAGGATGAGCTCCAGGCGATGCGGGAGGAGATCGATCGCGAGATCGAAGCCGCGACCGAGCGTGCGGTCGACGCTCCGCAGCCGGCCCCCGAGACGGCGCTGGATTTCGTCTACTCCCCGGACGTCGATCCGACCTCGGACGCGTTCTCGAGCGAGCCCCGCTTCGAGGGCGAGGCGACCACGATGGTCGACCTGCTGAACGCTGCGATGAAGGACGAGATGGATCGCGACGCGCGCATCGTCGTCTTCGGCGAGGACGTGGCCGACGCCTCGCGCGAGCGGGTCCTCGAGGAGGTCAAAGGAAAGGGCGGCGTGTTCAAGGTGACGGCCAACCTCCAGCGTCGGTTCGGGGGGATCCGTGTCTTCAATTCGCCGCTGGCCGAGGCGAACATCGTGGGGCGGGCGGTGGGTATGGCGACGCGGGGACTCAAGCCGGTCGTCGAGATCCAGTTCTTCGACTACATCTGGCCCGCCTACCATCAGATCCGGAACGAGCTCGCGATCCTCAGGTGGCGGTCCAACGACGACTTCTCCGCCCCCGTCGTCGTCCGCGTCCCGTGCGGGGGATACCTCAAGGGCGGATCGATCTACCACTCCCAGTCGGGGACGACGCTGTTCACGGCCAACCCCGGCCTGCGCGTGGTCATGCCGGCCACGGCCGAAGACGCCAACGGCCTGCTGCGCACGGCGATCCGCTGCGACGACCCGGTCATGTTCCTCGAGCACAAGCACCTCTATCGCCAGGCGTACAACAAGGGGCGCTATCCGGGACCCGACTACATGATCCCCTTTGGTCGCGCGGCGAAGCTGCGGGAGGGGGACGACCTCACCCTGGTGACGTACGGGGCCACGGTGCAGCGCTCGCTGGTGGCCGCGAAGGAGCTGGCCGAGCGGGAAGGGATCGAGATCGAGGTCCTCGACCTGCGCACGCTGTCTCCCTACGACTGGGAATCGATCGCGGCGTCCGTCAAGCGGACGAGCAAGGCGCTCGTCGTGTACGAAGACCCGATCTCGTGGGGGTTCGGCGCCGAGATCGCGGCGCGCATCGTGGACGAGCTGTTCGAATGGCTGGACGCTCCCGTGCGGAGGGTCGCGGCGCTGGACAGCCAGGTGGGATACGCGCCGTCGCTCGAGGACGCGATCCTGCCCCAGGTCGAGGACATACGCGAAGGGATCCGCGAGCTGGCCAGATACTGACGGGGAGGACGTGGGGAAGAGGGCGATTCTCGCGCTGGCGTGCGGGCTCCTGCTCGCACCCATCACGGCGCTGGCGCAGCAGGGCGACCCGATCACCCTGCTCGTGTCGGTGTCCGAGCGGCAGCTCTCGGTGCGCCGCGGAGAGGAGCTCCTCTACCGGTTCCCGGTCGGCGTGGGGACCGGCGGCAGCCTGCGACGCGTCGAAGGCGAGGCCTGGGACTTCAGCACGCCGACCGGTGTCTTCGAGATCGGGCGCAAGAAGCAGGACCCGGTCTGGTACGCGCCCGACTGGTACTACGTCGAGCGCGACCTCCCGATCCCGCCGGCGTACAGCCCTGCGCGCTATCGCCGCGGGATCCTGGGTGACTATGCGCTGTATCTCAGTGACGAGATCGCCATCCACGGGACGGAAGACGAGAGCTCGGTCGGTCGGGCCTCGAGTCATGGTTGCCTGCGGATGCGCAACGCGGATATCGCCATCGTCTTTCCCCTGGTACAGGTGGGAACCAGAGTCGAAATCGTCCCTTAGGATAGTCCTCTCATCCACCTCAGCATCCATACGAGCCGGCGAATGAGCCCCGATCGAGAGCAGCTCGAGCGCGCGATCGAAGCCCAGGAGTCCCTGCGCGGCACCCTGGGCGACGCGATCGTCGACGCTGCCGTCCGCGCCTTGCGCGAGAAGCTGGCCGCCCTCGGTCCGGTCGAGGAGGAAGCGCGCCGGCAGGTCAGCATCCTGTTCGCCGACGTCTCGGGCTTCACCGCGCTGGCCGAGACCAGAGACGCCGAAGAGGTCGGGGAGGCGATGAACGAGCTGTGGCGGCGGGTCGACGCCGTGATCCTCGAGCACGGTGGGACCATCGACAAGCACATGGGCGACGCGGTCATGGCCCTGTGGGGGGCCAGTGGGGCGCGGGAGGACGACCCGGTGCGGGCCATCTCCGCGGCGCTCGATATCCAGCGTCAGATCGACGGTCTCCAGCTGGCCGGCCGGCCGCTGCGCGTCCGTGTCGGCATCAACACCGGAATGGTGCTCGTGGGGCGGGTCGGCACACGCGGGGAGACGACGGTCGTCGGCGACGCCGTGAACGTCGCCAGCCGACTCGAGGAGCTGGCCGCTCCGGGATCGATTCTCGTATCGCACGACACCTACCGGCACGTGCGGGGCGTCTTCGACGTGCGCGAGGAGGCGCCGGCCATGGTCCGCGGCCGCGGCGAGCCGGTCCGCGTCTACACGGTGCTCGCGGCCAAGCGGAAGGCCTTCCGCCTGTCCACGCGAGGCGTGGAAGGCATCGAGACGCGCATGATCGGCCGCGAAGCGGAGCTCAAGGCGCTGCTCGAGATGCTCCACGAGACGGTCGAGGAGCGGGAGCCGCGGGTGGTCACGGTCTTCGGGGAGGCGGGGCTCGGAAAGTCGCGACTCATGTTCGAGTTCACGAGCGCTGTCGAGCTGCTCCCGGAGCGCGTGTGGATGTTCGCGGGTCGCGCCCACCAGGAGATGCCATCGCTGCAGTACGCGCTCGTCCGCGACCTGTTCGCCTCGCGCTTCGGGATCCAGGAGAGCGACTCGGCCGAGATCAAGCGCTCCAAGTTCGAGAGCGGCATGGAGCTCTTCCTGGGCGTGGGGGACGAGAGTCGGATGATGGCCCACGTCGTCGGCCAGCTCATCGGATTCGACTTCTCGGCCAGCCCTCACGTCAAGCCCATGCTGGGCAACCCGCGCCAGATCCGGGACCAGGCGCTCGAGTACGCAGCCGAATTCCTGCGACGGGTCACCCAGAAGCTGCCCGCGGTCGTGCTCCTCGAGGACATCCACTGGGCCGACAACGGATCGCTCGACTTCGTCGATCAGGTCACGCGCGCGTGCGAGGGCGCGCGCCTGTTCGTTCTCTGCCTTTCGCGGCCGAGCTTGCTGGAGCGCAGGCCGTCCTGGGGAGAGGGGATGGCGCACCACCAGAGGGTCGACCTGCGGCCGCTGACCAAACGGCAGAGCCGGCAGCTCGTCGAGGACATCCTGAGGCATTCGGACAGCGTCCCGGAGGTGCTGCGCGAGGTCGTGGTGGGGAGCGCCGAGGGCAACCCCTTCTATCTCGAGGAACTGATCAAGATGCTGATCGACCAGGGAGTCATCCAGCCATCACCGGATCAATGGACGATCGATCCCCGACGGCTCGTCGAGGTGCGAGTGCCGCCCACACTCACCGGCATCATCCAGGCGCGTCTCGATCGGCTCACGCGCTGGGAGCGGGTCGTCCTCCAGCGGGCGTCGATCGTCGGCCGCGAGTTCTGGAGCGAGGCGATGGAGCGCATGGGCGAGGAGCCGAAGGACTCCGTGGACGGCGCGCTCGAGTCGCTGCGCAAGAAGGAGCTCATCTACCGGCACGAGTCGTCCCAGTTCGAGGGCGATGCCGAGTTCGCATTCAAGCACGCCCTCCTGCGCGACGTCACCTACGAGAGCGTGCTCAAGCGGGACCGCGTGACGTGGCACCGCGCGGTCGCGGAATGGCTGGTGGGGCGCAGCGGCGAGGAGGGCGATCGGTTCGCGGCCGTCATCGCCGACCACTTCGAGCGGGCGGGGTTGCCCGGCGAAGCGGCGACCTGGTACGGAAGAGCCGCCAACCACGAATACGCGGCGTACGCCAACGAGACGGCGGTCGAGTATTACCGCCGCGCGATCGACTTCGCCTCCGAGGCCCAGGCGGTATCCGGCGAGTCCGGCAGAGGCAGGCGGATCGAATGGTACCGCGGAATGGCCGAGGCGCTGGGCCTGCTGGCGCGGTTCGAAGAGGCGATCGAGGCGTTCGAGCGGATGCGCGCAGCGGCGGCGGCGGCGGGCGACAGAGTGGCCGAGGCGCGCGCATGGAACGGCAGGGCGTTCATCGAGCAGCGGCAGGGCGACTACCAGGGCTCGCTGGCCAGCGCGGAGCGCGCCGAGGAACTGGCCGCGGAGGCGGGCGATTCCCCGGAGGCCAGGATCGAGCGGGTCACCGCGCTGGTGCGGATGAGCGACGGCTACTTCCGCCTCGGGGCCGCGCACGAGCAGGGCGAGCTGGCCGAGCGCGCGCTGGAGATCGCGGTCTCGATGGGCGAGACCGGCCTGCGCGAGCAGGCGCTGAGTCTCAAGCTCCTCGGCATGGCGCATCAGGTGGCGGGACGCTTCGAAGAGGCCCGCAAGCGCAAGGAGGAGGCGCTCGCGATCTTCCGTCGGATGGACGACATCCGGCCGATCGGCATGATGCTGAACAGTCTCGGGGAGACGCTGCGGCTGAAGGGGGATTA
Source organism: Gemmatimonadota bacterium (assembly GCA_035249945.1). Taxonomy (GTDB): domain Bacteria; phylum Gemmatimonadota; class Gemmatimonadetes; order JACCXV01; family JAHWKZ01; genus JAICNR01. Next base: position 8,418 of record DATFFS010000145.1, on the reverse strand, counting down.
CGCGGCGGCTCGCGACCGCTACCAAGAGGCGCTGACGCTGGCCCACGAAGGCGGTCATCGCCCGGAGCAGATTCTGTGCCTGAGCAACCTCGCGGGAGCGCTGCTCGGGCTGGGGGAGTTCGCCGAGGCGGAGCGGCTGCTGCGCCAGTCGATCGAGATGGCCGGCCCGACCGGCTATCACGTCCTGCCCGAGGCGTACCGTTTCCTGGCCGAGGCGTGCCTGGGGCAGTCGAAGATCGACGAGGCGGCGGAAGCCGCCCGCTTCGCGCTCACGCTCTCGCGCGACGAGAATCCCGACCATCTGGGCCACGCGTGGCGGGTCCTGGGCCGGGTCGCCTCGCGGGTCGGTCCGATGGATTTCCTCGGCGGATCGTGGTCCGCGGACGCATGCTTCCAGGAGAGCATCGGCGTATTCGAAGCGGCCGGCATGGACTCGGAGCGCTCCCGCGCGCTCTACGATTGGGGGCAGCACGCGATCGAGGCGGGCGATTCCGAAGCCGGTCAGTCGAGGATCGACGAGGCGCGCACGACCTTCGAGCGGCTCGGCATGACGTTCGAGCGCGACGCCGCGGCCCGGCCCGCCTGATCGCCGGGCGAGCGGCCGAGCGCGCCCGCTGATGCGCGAGATCCAGGTCGCGAGCCGGTCTCGCAGGGAGCTGGTCGACATCACGCGACAGGTGGCGGCCGCCGCTCGCGAGACGGGCGGCGATGGCGCCTGGCTCGTCTTCGTGCCCCACACGACGGCCGGCGTCACGATCAACGAAGGCGCGGACCCCGCCGTGGCCGACGACATCCTCATGGCGCTCGAGGCGGTGGTCCCCGAAGACCAGCGGTGGAAGCACGCCGAGGGAAACTCGCCGGCCCACGTCCTGTCCACACTCGTGGGCTCCTCGGTCGTGGTCGCCGTGGAGGACGGCGAGCTCGCCCTCGGAACCTGGCAATCGATCTTCCTCTGCGAGTTCGACGGTCCACGGAGCCGCAAGGTGTGGCTCGAGAAGCTCGGATGAGTCGCGGGTCCGCGCGCGGAGCGTTGATCTGGGGAGGCGCGGCGGTCCTGCCCGCGGCCGGGGCGCCGCTTTACTTCGCGGTCCCCGAGCCCTGGGGGGCGCTCCTGTGGTTCTACCTCTTTCTCGCCGCCGGAGCCCTGGCCGGGGCTTCGCTCGCCCGGAGCGGTCTCGCGGGGCCGGTGGCGCTGCGCTTCGGATGCGCCTTTTCGATCCCCGGAGCGGTTCTCCCGTTCTCGGTCCTTCCCGCCGACCGGCTGTCGCTGGTCGCGTCGACCGCGGCCGCATGGGGACTCGCGCTCGGAGGGGGCGCGGCGCTCGGCGCCTTCCTGTCCGGGCCCAGGCTGGCCGGCCCGCGGGGGTCCCGCTTCCGGTCGGGCGTCAGCGCGGGCGTCGCGTTCCTGGCGGGAGGCGCGCTGGCCGGCGGCCTGACGCCGATCGCGACCGCCGTGCTGCCGCCGCGCGGCTACTTCGGCGCCTGGTCGGGGGGGCTGATCGCCGCCTTCGCGGTCGGCGGCGGCCTCCTGCAGCGCAGAGGATGATCGGGATGCGGTCCAGGACCCACGCGCTGCATACCATCCCGCGCTTCGATTTCCCCGGCACGGCCTACTCGCACGGCTGGTACGCCCTGGCTCCCAATCGCGGAGATCCGGAGGAGAGATCCCTCGAGCGCGTGTGGCGGGTGGGTGACGGGGGAACGCGGATCCGGCTGCACCAGCCCACGGGACCAGGGGGGGCCGTGGAGATGGAGGTCATCGGCGGGCGCGGCGCGCGGTCCGGCCTTCCGCCCACGACGTGGCGAGGGGTCGAGCGCGACGTCCGCCACATGCTGCGGCTGGACGAGGACCTGTCGGAGTTTCACGCGCTGTGCCTCCGAGCGGGGCCGCCCTTCGATCGTGCGGCTGCGCGCGGGTTCGGCCGGCTGCTGCGCTCGCCGACGCTGTTCGAGGACCTGGTCAAGGTGCTCGCCACGACCAATACGACCTGGTCGGGCACCAAGGCGATGGTCGCGAAGCTGGTCGAGCTGGCAGAGACGGGCGGGGCGTTCCCGGGTCCCGAGCGGGTGGCGGAGATCGGGGCGGCCCGGATCCGCGAGCGCGCCCGGTGGGGGTACCGGGCCGCGTACCTCGTCGGTCTCGCGAAGGCGATCGCGAAAGGGAAGCTCGATCCGGGCGCGTGGGAGAAGTGGGAGGGCGCGACCGACGAGCTGGAGGCCGAGATCCGGGCAGTGCCCGGGTTCGGACCCTACGCTGCCGCGCACGTCCTCACGCTTCTCGGCAGGTACGACCGGATCGGCGTGGACACCGTGTTCCGCGAGTTCGTCCGCCGGGCGCACTTCCCGCGCGCGCGCAAGCCCGTCACCGATCGCCGGATGCTGGCCGTGTACGATCGCTGGGGCGAATGGAAGATGCTGGCGTACTGGATCGAGCTGTGGACGGATTACGTGGGCGGCGACGGGGAGGGGGCGAAGCCGGAGTCGGAGAGTTGATCGACGATCGCCCGCTCCAGCTCCTCGAGGTGTCCGGCGAAGAAGTGATCGGCGTCCGGCACCACGATCAAACGCTTGGGCTCGGCCACCATCTCGAAGCCCGCGCGCAGCTCGCCCAGAAGACCGTGCTCGTCGTTCTCGCCGTGCACGAAGAGCTTGGGCTGCGTTGCCTGGGCGAGGCGCTCGAACGGGAATCCCCTGGTGGAGCTACGGGTAGGCGTTCCCAGACACACGAGCAGATCGACCCGCGGGTGAGCCGCCGCCACGGGCGTCCCGATCGCGTTCCCGAACGAGAAGCCGCAGTGGACGAGGGGGAGCGTGGAATGCTCGCCCGCCATCCAGTCCAGCGCGGCCCGCACGTCGTCGGCTTCTCCCGCGCCCCCGTCGAAGACCCCGGCCGAGCGGCCGACTCCGCGGAAATTGAACCGCAGCGAGGGGTATCCGAGCCGCTCGAACGCCTTGGCCGCGCGGAAGACGACCTTGTTGTGCATGGTGCCCCCGAACTGCGGGTGGGGGTGGGAGAGAACGGCCGCGCGCGCCGGAGCGGCGGACCCCGGCTTGTAGAGCGCCTCGACGGGCCCCGCCGGTCCCTCGAACGTGAACGTCCCGAGCTGGCTCATGGGCGCCGATTGCTACCACGGCGGCGCGGCCGAGGCAACCCGGGCGGCGGCGCGCGGAAGCCGTGACGGCGACGGGTGGCGAGAGGCCGACGGAGGTCTTCGGCCCGCTGGCCGAGGAATACGCGCGCTTCCGGCCGTCCTATCCCGAGGCCCTGTTCGACGCGCTCTTCACGCGGCTCGCCGAACGGTCGGGCGCGGTGCTGGAGCTGGGCGCCGGGACCGGCCTGGCGACCAGCTCGCTGATCGCGAGGGGAGCGCGCGTCGTCGCGCTCGAGCCCAACCGGTCGATGCTCGCGAAGGCGGTCGGGCGGCTGTCAGGAGCGGAGCGCTGGCTGGGCGCGTTGGCCGCGCGTGCCGAGAGCGTGCCGATCGCGTCGGCGTCGGTCTCCTGCGTCCTGGTGGCCCAGGCCTTTCACTGGTTCGAACCAGCTGCGGCCCTGGCGGAGATCGCCCGCGTGCTGCAGCGGGGAGGACTGCTGGCGATCGTGTGGAATGTCGAGGTGCGCGACGCGTTCACCGAAGAGGTGTTCGAACTCGTCCGGCGCCACAGCCCGTCGTACGGCCGGCCGGTGACGCCGCGGATGCAATCGACGCCGGAGGATCTCGCACTCCATCCGGCCTTCCAGGTGGAGCCGCCCGTCGAGTTCCCCCACGAGCGCCGCATGAGCGAGGACGCGTACGTGGGCTACGCGTTCTCGTGGTCCTACTGCGGGGGAGCGCTCGCGGCCAGCCGGCGGGCGGGCTTCGAGCGCCAGCTGCGCGAGGTGATCCGCCGGCACTGGCCCGCAGGGCAGATCCTGGAGCGGCTGATCGCGGTGGCCCACTTCGCCATCCGCCTGCCACCCTGAGACGTGGGTTTCGTGGCTCGCATGACGGGCCGCCCTATCTTGTCGCGCGTGGGCAACGAAGACGTTCTCGTGCGCGCGCGCGTCCACGCCGTCATCCTCCGGCGGCGGCTGATCCGATGACGACCAGCAAACGAGCGAGCCGTCCCCGGAAGCGAGCCGCGAAGGGCGGCGGCTCCAGTCCCGCCGCCCGACCGGCGGCATGGGAAGCGCTCGAGGCGATCGCGGCAGACCTCTCCGGGGGCGCCTCGGAGGTCGCGCGGGAGCTCCTGGACTGGGGCGACGGCTGGGCGGCGGGCGCATCCGGAACCGCCCGCGAGGCCCTCGTCGGCCTCGAGCGGATGGCGCGCCGCCAGGCGGCGCTGGCGCCGGTTCTCAGGATCGCCAATGACATGCTCGTCGAGCTCGAGCGATTCGATCCCGAAGACGAGGCCGCCCTGCGAGGGGCGGTGGGGAGGACCGCCGCGCGCTGGCGCGCGCGCCAGGGCGAGGCGCACTCCACCCTGCGACTCCACCTCCGTCGCGCACTCGGCTCGGCGCCGGCCATCTACACCTACTCGGCATCCAGCACGGTCCAGGGCGCGATCGAGGATCACTTCGCGAGCGGCGCGTGGTTTCGCGTCGTGGTCTCGGAGTCGCGTCCCGGGTGCGAGGGGACGCGTCTGGCGGCGGCGCTGGCGGCGCGCGGGATCCCGGTGGCGCTGGGGACGGACGCCTGGCTCTGGGGGGCGGTCGAGGACGACGGCCTGCTCGTCCTGGGAGCCGACACGCTGCTGCCGTCCGGCTGGGTCAACAAGCGCGGCTCCGGCGCGCTGGCGCGGCGCGCGAGGGAGCGAGGAGTGGCGGTCGTCTGCGCCGCCGACACCGGCAAGTTCCTGCCGCCGGCGCTGGCCGCGCTCCCCCGATCCTACGAGCGGGACCCTGTCGAAATCCTCGCCGAGGCGCCACCTTCGCTGACGATCGCGAACCCGTACTTCGAGGAGATCGAGTGGGACGCGCTCGACGTCCTCGTGACCGAGCGCGGACCGACGCGGCCGCGCGATCTGCGCGCGGGTGACATCCCGGTGGCCCGCTCGCTGCGGGTAGGCACCACCCGCTGACCCCAACCCGGAGGAATCAGATGGCACGTACCATCGCGAGCATCGTATCGGCGGCGGGGATCTGCCTCGCCCTGCCCGGCACGCTCTCCGCCCAGGAGCCGACCGCCGACCAGATGGCGGCGATGATGGAGGCGGTGTCGCCGGACGAGAACCACGCGGTGCTGGAGCAGCTGGCGGGCGCGTGGAGTCATGACGTCACCTTCTACCCCGCGCCGGGCGCCGAGCCCATGCAGATGGCGGCCACCAGCACCGCGGAGATGACGATGGGCGGTCGCTACCTCGTGACGGAGATCGACGGGGACTTCCTGGGTACCCCCTTCGAAGGCCGCGAGGTCATGGGCTACGACAAGGTCAGGGGACAGTACTTCGCGCTGTTCCACGACAACCACTCCACCGGACCGATGATCTCGTGGGGAGCGTGGGATCCGGCGACGAAGACGATGACGATGGAGGGCACGTTCGCCGACCCGATGACGGGCAACCTCGAGAAGCAGGTCCGCAACACGACGCAGTTCCTCGACGACGGGAGCGTGCACTACGAGAACTGGGGGCCCGGACCCGACGGCGAGATGTACAAGACGATGGAGATCCATTCGACGAAGCAGTAGTCGCGAAACACGTCAGAGATCCTGGAGCTCAGGATGGGCCGGGACCGGCAGCCGGTCGAACGCGTCGTCGAGCGCGCGCTCGAGCGCTCGCAGATCGGCGGCGCTCCAGCGGAGGTCCCGGCGCTGGTCGTGGTCGACGTACCAGAGTCGCCCGCCGATCTCCTGGATTCCCAGCGCGGTGCCGGCGGCCAGCGCGTAGATCGCGAGCTGGGCCTCGTGCCGTGCGGATGAGGCCGGGTCGGGTTCCGCGAATTTGTAGTCGCCGACCCACCACCCGCCGGCGGCGTCCTGCCAGAGGGCGTCGATCAAGCCGGTAACGATCCCGCCCCCGGAAGCGCGCAGGCGGAAGGGATGCTCGCGCAACACCGAGGTCGCTGCGCCCAGATCGGGGAGCACGCGCCGAGCGGCGTAGCCGGCGAGCGCGCGCGCGTCCGGCTCCCCCAGACCGCCGGGTCCCGCGAGCCAGCGTGCGAGCTCGGCCTCGGAAGGAAGCGCGAGCGGCATTCGCTCGAGCGCACGGTGGCCGCGCTCGCCCCGACGCATCGCCTCTTCGGCCACTGCCCACATTCCCGGCCAGTCCGCGGCTGGAGCGGCGTCGCCTGAGAGCAGGGCAGCCAGCTCCCGCGCAGTCGCCTCCCCGGGAGCCGCCGGTGCCGGCTCGAGCACGGCCACGCCGGGATCGGCCAGCGGAGGCGACTGGCCGAGCGCGGCGGCGAAGCGAGGCAGCCAGACGTCCAGCGTGGAGGCCCGGACGAGCGCCGCGCCGGCCTCCGACAGGGCGAACTGCCGCAATTGCTCGAGCCACCAGTGATCGGTCGCTCCCGCCGAGAGGATGAGGCGCTCACGCGCGCGGGTGGAGGCGACGTAGAGGAGCCGACCTTCCTCGGCGCGCTCCCGCCGGGCCGCGGCCTCCTTGGCCGCCTGGTATCCGAGCGTAGGCTCGCCGTCCACGCCGGCGTCCTCCCACCACTTCGACACCACGCCGAGGTCCGGGTCGAAGGCCACGCCGCCCAGACCCTCCGGCATCTTCCCGCCGATGTCCGCCAGCGCGACGATGGGAAACTCCAACCCCTTCGACTGGTGGATCGTCATCACGCGCACGCGGTTTCCCGCTTCGGGCAGCGACGCGTCGCGCTCGCGGGGCGGGCGCTCCACGCGCCGCTTGAGGAGCGCGATCCAGTCCGAGAGCAGGACCGCGCCCTCGGAAGGCGCGCGCTCGGCCAGCGTCAGGAGCCGGTCCAGGTTCGCGCGCCGTTGTACGCGATCGGGGAGTGCGTCGATGACCGCCGCGTATCCGGTGCGGTCGACGAGCCAGCCTACGAGATCCGCCGGGGGCTCGCGATCGGCTCGCCGCCGGAGCTCGGCGAGAATGTCCAGCCCATCGGCGAGCGCGGCGCACTCCTCGGCATCCAGCAGGACGCCCGATTCCGCCAGCGCCTGGAGCCGGGGAAGGAGCGGCCCGTCCCGGTGGGACCAGCCCGAGAGAGCCGCCCAGATCGCGTCGTCGGGCAAACCGACCATGGGCGAGCGCAGGAAGCCCACGAGGGGAATGGGTTCGCCGGGAAGGAGCGCCGCCTGGAGCGCCGAGAGAACGTCGTAGACTTCCTGGCGGTTGTAGAAGCCGCTGCCGCCGACCACGATCGATTCGAGGCCGACCCCCTCGAGCGCCCGGCGGTACGGCTCGACCTGGGTCAGTCTCCTCAGCAGGACGACCACGTCGCCCGGCCTGGCCGTCCGTGTCTCGCCTGAACTGCGATCCTCGACCTCAATCGATTCCGGGCCGCCCGGCTCGCAGGCGGCGGCGATTCGCGCCGCCAGGGCGCGCGCTTCGATCTCGCGGGCCTGAGCCGCCGACGGAGCGGCATCGCGGGCGTGAAGAAGCTCGACGCAGATGCCGCCGCGCACGGGACGCGCTGGCCGCTGCGCGAGGTACGCGATCTCGTCCTCGCGTTCACCGCCCGCCAGCACGGTGGGGAAGAACGCGTTCAGGAACGCGATCAGCTCGGGGCGCGCCCGGTAGTTGGTCACCAGCGGACGACCGGCGCCGCGTGAGGAGGCGGTGCGTGCCAGCCGCTCGAAGGCCTCCACCGTGGCCCCGCGAAACCCGTAGATCGATTGCTGGGAATCGCCGACCACGCACCAGCGAATCCCTCCCGGCCGCGTTTCACCAGCCAGGGTATCGTCACCGACGACGAGGCGCAGAATGTCGTGCTGGACCGGATCGGTATCCTGGTGTTCGTCGACGAGCACCACGCGCGTTCGCCGGCGAAATCCGGACAGCACCTCGGAATCGCCCAGCAGGAGCGCGCGCGATTTCAGGAGCAGGTCGTCGTAGTCGAGTGCGTGGCGCGCCGCGCGGGCCGCCCGGTATGCGTCCCGCACGGAGACGGCGAGTGCGGGCCACACGCCGAGCTGGAAGCGGTGCTCGATCTCGCTCCGCGCGGCGCGGAGCGCGTCGATCGCGGAGACGACCGCGTGGCGCAGGGGCGTCGCGTCCGGGAAGCGCCAGGTCCGGCTCGGCGCCCGCGCGGCCTCGCGGAGCGCCTCTTCCGCGGTAGTGGAAGGATCGGCCATCCAGGCGCCGACGGCCTCCTCGTACGCGGGCAGGTGTTGACGTCCCTTGGGGGTCAGCGGTCCGGAACGGGCCGCGGCCAGGAGCTCCGCGGCCGCGCTCGAAATACGCTCGGGCAGCGGCCCGGCGATCTCCCGCTCGAGCTCGGCCAGGCGCTCCTCGAAGCGCTCGATGGGGCGG
>DATFFS010000144.1:0-8869 GCA_035249945.1 Gemmatimonadota bacterium | reverse complement strand
CCTCGCCGCGCGCCTGGATCTGGCGCTGGCCTCCGTCCCCGCCGCCGCGCTCGCCGAGGACTTCGCGTTGGGCGCCGGCGATCCCTCGGGCGAGGGGCATCTCGCGAGCCTGCAGGAGGCCGCGCGTGAGCGGCGGCCGTGCCGGCTCCGGTACCTCAAGCCCGCCGACGTCGAGCCCGAGCCGCGCGAGCTCCATCCGTACGCGCTCGTCCACGCCGGCGGCCGCTGGTACGCGCTCGGCCACTGCCCGGAGGCGGACGGCATCCGTGCGTTCCGGCTCGACCGGATCCTGGCGGTCACCCCGCTCGATGGCGCATTCGAGGTGCCCGACGACTTCGATCCGCGCGACTACGTCGACCGGAGCGGCATCGGCGGCGGCGGCATCTTTCATGCAGACGACACCGTCGACGTCACGGTCCGCTATTCGCCGCGGATCGCCCCGTGGATCGAGGAGGCCGCTCGAGGGAGCAGGGCCGGCGAGGACACTCGGGCCGAAGCGAGCGGCCGACCCGCGATCGTCCGGAAACCCGACGGCAGCATCGAGGTCGTCCACCGGGTCGCCGATCCCGGCTGGCTCGTCCGGCACGTACTCTACCACGGCCCCGACGCCGAGATCGTCGGCCCGCCCGATATCCGCGACCTCATGCGTCAGAGGATCGGGGAAATCGTCGCCGCTCAGGAGGAAAAGGAATGGTCGGAAGCCGCTTCGTAAGAGCCCTACCTTCCAAGTGCTCCTGATCTCGAAAAGGGGGAACGGATGATTCCCAAGACTGTAGAGTCATATGCGAGACGTCTGGAACGGCAAAGGGAACAACGCAGAAGTGCCAAGGCCGCTTTGAAAGCTGAAGGTTTGGCGGAGCGTCGTGCGCTGTCTCGTCGGGAAAGAGACGAGATACTCGCAAAGACCGCGAGGCGGTGTCACATCTGCGGGGGCAAGATCGATGGACCGTGGCACGCGGATCACGTCCTTGCCCACAGCTCGGGAGGAGTGCATGCCGCGGACAACTACCTGCCGGCACATTCTCTCTGCAACAATTACCGGTGGGACTATACGTCGAAGGAGTTCCAGGAGATTCTGAAGCTCGGCGTCTGGGCTCGTACTCAGATCATTCGGCGGACTGAGATTGGTCTCGAACTGGGTGAACAGTATTTGGCCTATGAGCGGCGTAGGTTCAACCGTCGAAGCAATCAGTAGACTGAGCGCGGAGTGCTCGTCCCGATTTCGCGATGATTATCGTCAGCGGATCGGCGAGATCATCACAGCAGAGGAGGAAAAGGAATGGTCGGAAGCCGCTTCGTGAAGGCCGTCGAGCGCGCGTGCGACTGGCACGACGGGCAGGTGCGGAAGGGGACGGGAGTCCCCTACGTCTCGCATCTCCTCGCCGTCACGAGCCTGGTCCTCGAGGCCGGAGGCGACGAAGAGCAGGCGATCGCGGCCATGCTCCACGACGCGGTGGAGGACCGGCCCGATCTGGCGTCGCCGGAGGCGATCCGCGAGGAGTTCGGCGATCGGGTGGCTGACATCGTCGTGGAGTGTTCCGACAGAGAGCATGGCGTCGAGGGAACGGCGGAGAACTGGCGGGCGCGTAAGGAGGCCTACGTCCGCTCGCTCTCGAGCGCCTCCCGCGACGCTCTGCTCGTCTCCTGCGCGGACAAGCTCCACAACGCGCGCTCGCTCCTCCGGGACCTCGTCCAGGAAAAGGAGGCGGTGTGGGATCGATTCAACCAGACCGATCCCGCCGAGCAGCTCTGGTACTACCGTGCCCTCGCCGAGGCATTCGCCGAGCGGATCCGGCAGCCGGCCTGGCTGCCGGAGGAGCTCCACCGGACCGTCGAGGACATCGCCGCGCGCTCTGCGGCCACGAGGTCCCGATCGTTTTGACGGCTTTTGCTTAGCGATTTAGATCTTGAAATTACTCTAAATTAATCTCGAGAATGCTGGATCCATTGACATTAACCGGTCGGGCCCGATATCGAAGGTATCGATATCGGGCCTATGTCGACCTGTCTCCTCCTAGGACCTTACGCCGCTTCCTGTGCGTTACGGACTCGTGCTGAGCACCCCGTAGTTGCCCTGGTCGGCGTCCAGCATACAGTTGTCGAAGGCGCCCACCCGCGGGTAGACGGCCGCGTCGCTCGCCAGGCCATTGTTGAGATACTGGACGCAGAAGCCGACCTGATCGCCCGGCGAAAGCGCGAAGTCGTTCGCATCGCCGCTGTTCAGCGGGAACGCGACCTCGAAGAAGCTCACGCCCGCACTCGAGCCCGCCGCCCCCGTGCCGTCCTCCTGCGTGTCGAACACGCCCCACCCGAAGGGCGTGCGATGCATGTCGTCGTAGGTGTCCATCCGCAGCCTGACTTCGTTGTCGCCGGTCGTGGCGAGGCCGTCCAGCGTATCGTCGAAGCGGATCCGGAAGCCGTCCGCGGCTTGGGGAACGGCGTCCGCCATCTCGAGCGCGACGTAGAGCCGCGTGCCGTCGTTGGTGTAGTAGAGCGTGCCGCCGGAGAAGACCGCGACCGACGTCGCTCCGTCCCATTCGCCCGCACCCTTCACGCCGTCGATCACGGGGACGTCATCGGGCTCGGGGTCCGGGTCGGGGTCGGGATCAGGATCGGGGTCATCGGGTCCGTCGAGGAAGTCCTCGGTACACGCCAGGAGATCCGCGACGTCCTCGGCGTCGAGCGCGCCGCCGGCCACCCATCCGCCGACCTGCGCGAGGAGCTTGGCGTAGGCGTCCGCGGCGTGGCCGGATCGACCGGCCGCTTCGTGCCGCATAGCCTCAGCGAGATGCTTACGAAGAGCAGTCGCGCGCCCGTGGTTGAGCACCCGATCCCCCTCGAGAACGTCGATCAGCGCTGCGATGTCGTCCGGAGCTTCGCAGTCGACGGCCGCGAGGGTGATCGCCCGGGTCGCACCGTAGGCCGGCGCTTCGGCAGATGCCTGCGTTTCGATGACCGAGGGGACGACCGGTTCGGTCGGCGCAGCTCCGCAGCGAGCGAGGACGAAGATCAGGCCTGACAGGGAAAGGGCGGTGCGGAAATGGCGGTGCATGCGACCCTCCTCGACGGTCGGTGGTGTTCGTCGGAGGAGATGTCGCCTCCATTAAACCCGAAGAGTGGTGAAACGTCAAGGGCCCGCCCGAACCGCGCCCGGGGGCTCTTGACCGGGACCGATGCTTGCAATACACTGAGATACCATAATGCATACACAGTCGATATCGGGAACGGAGGCCAAATCCGCCCAGGTCTGTATCCGCATTCCGGACTTCATGGACGTCTGGCTCGAGAGGCGAGCGAGGGCCATGGGATCGAAGGCGGACGTCGTGCGCGACTTGATCGAACGGGAGATGGCGCGGGAGGAGGAAGAAGATCTGCGCGCGATGTTCGACCAGGCCGCGGCGGAGCAGACGGATGAAGAGCGGAAGGATCGGGATCTTCTTCTCGGGGCGTTCGAGGGAGAGGACGATTGACGACCGGATCACCCGGCCCGCATCCGCTCCGTGGGCAGATCTGGGAATTCGACCTGAATCCCAACAAAGGACGGGGGGTGCGACCGTGCGTCGTCGTTTCGCACGACGCCCTCAACCGCTCGAGGTTCGGAACGGTGGTGGTGTGTCCGATCACTGCGCGCGAGAAGCCGGCGTTTCGCTGGCGGCCTGGAGTGATGCCGGAAGATCTCGAGGTACTGGATGCCTCGTGGGAAGCGCGTCCCCACTGGATCATGACCGATCAGATCGTGACGGTGGACGCGGGTGAGCGCGCACTACGGCCCCTCGCGGCGATCCGACGTCCCGAGCGGGTTCTGGAGCTCGACGATTCCCTCAGGCTGATCCTCGGGCTGCGATAGGACGATCCCGCCGCCCGCTGCCCTCAGATACCGCCTCGCACGCCTATCGCGCCGGCTCGAAGAGCTCGATCGGATTCCCGTCTGGGTCCTCTACCTGTATCTGCCGGCCTCCCGGACCGGTCTCCATCGCGTTGCGGAACCGCACGCCCGCGTTCTCGAGCGCGGCGATCCGCGCGGGAAGATCCGTGACCCGCAGGACCACGCGGTTCCACCCGCCCGGTTCCTGGGATTCTCCGCCCGGCATCGGTCGGGATCCCGACGCTCCCGGCCCACTCAGGAGCAGACGGAGCCCTTCGAGCGATACGGTGGCGAATTCGGGCAGGTGCTGGTGTTTCAGCTCGAAGCCGAGATGCTCCGTGTAGAAGGAGATCGCCCGGGCGACGTCCTTGACCTGATAGCGCACGCCGTGCACACGGGTTTCACTCCGCGGCTTTCCACCCTCGGCCTCACCCGCCATGGCCGATGACTCCCCTCGGCGTCGCTCTCACGCGAACTGCGCCACCTCCGTCGATTCCGCCAGCGCCGCGGTGCTCGACGTCCCGCCCGAGATCACCTCGCGGACGAGATCGAAGTAGCCGGTGCCGACCTCGCGCTGGTGGCGGGTCGCGGTGTAGCCCACCTCCTCGCTGGCGAACTCGGCCTCCTGCAGCTCGGAATAGGCCAGCATCCCGCTGTCCCGGTACGCGGTCGCTAGCGTGAACATGCTGTGGTTGAGCGCGTGGAAGCCGGCCAGCGTGACGAACTGGAACTTGTACCCCATCTCGCCGAGCTCCTCCTGGAAGCGCGCGATCGTTCCCACGTCCAGCTTCTTCCGCCAGTTGAAGGACGGCGAGCAGTTGTAGGCGAGGAGCTTGCAGGGGTGCTCGGCGTGCACGGCCTCGGCAAACTCGCGCGCCTCGCCCAGGTCCGGGGTCGAGGTCTCGCACCACACGAGGTCGGCGTACGGAGCGTAGGCGATCCCGCGCGCGATCGCGGCTTCGAGCCCGCCGCGGAAATGGTAGAACCCTTCGCTCGTCCGCTTGCTCTTCCGCTTCAGGAACGCATGGTCCCGCTCGTCGACGTCGCTGGTGATGAGACCCGCGCTGTGGGCGTCGGTCCGCGCGACCAGGATCGTCGGCACGTTCATGACGTCGGCGGCGAGCCGCGCCGCGATCAGGGTCTGGATGAACTGGCTGGTCGGCAGCAGCACCTTCCCGCCCATGTGCCCGCACTTCTTCTCGGACGCGAGCTGATCCTCGAAGTGGACCCCCGACGCGCCCGCTTCGATCATCGCCTTCATGAGCTCGAACGCGTGTACCGGCCCGCCGAAGCCCGCCTCGGCGTCGGCCACGATCGGCGCCATCCAGTGCACGCCGTGATCGCCCTCGGCGTGATGGATCTGGTCGGCGCGCAGGAGCGCCTTGTTGATCCGCCGCACGACCTCGGGCACGCTGTCGCACGGGTAGAGGCTCTGGTCCGGGTACATCTGCCCGGCGCAGTTGGCGTCGGCCGCGACCTGCCAGCCGCTCAGGTAGATCGCCTTGAGGCCCGCCTTGACCTGCTGCATCGCCTGGTTGCCGGTCAGCGCGCCGAGCGCCGCCACGTAGGGCTGGGTGGTCAGCAGATCCCACAGCCGCACCGCGCCCCGCTCGGCGATCGAATGCTTGATCTCGAAGGTGTTTCTGAGCCGCATGACGTCCTGGGGGGTGAAGGGCCGCTGGACGCCGGTCCAGCGCGCCAGGCACAGGCCGTTGCCGTTGTTTCCGTTGACTACGCGCATGCTTCCTCCTGACCCGTCGGGGGGTTACAGCGGGGCCTGAGTTCCGCTGGCTTGGGTGCCTTCGGCGCGCACCCGCGCGCGCCGCGAATCGCGATCGGTGTCGTCGGGATGGTTCTCTCGTTTGGACGCAGAGCCGGTGGCCTCTTTGTGTCCAACGCGCACGGAATCGGAATCGGTTCCCTCGGAGCGGAGCCGTTTCCGCCGGGACTCGAGATCCATGCCGGCGGGATCGGACCGGCACGTCAGGAACGGCCGGAACCGCGTCTCGGTGAAGATCGCCTCGGCGTCCTCGCGGGCGTCCGCGAAGCGCGCGACTTCGCCCTCGACGTCGCCGCCCCTGCCCTCCATCGCGGCCCGCACCTCGCCCACGATCCGCGCGCTCTCCTCGTCGAAGATCCGGCCGAGGAGCGCTCGCGTGACGGGCGTGCCGTCGTCGAGCGCAGTGCCGTGCCGCAGCCACTGCCACACCTGCGCGCGGGAGATCTCGAGCGTGGCGAGGTCCTCCATGAGGTCGTCCCACGCGACGCAGCCGACGTCACGGTTCCACCCGTGCATGTACGCGATTCCGACCCGCACGTTCTTGCGCAAGCCCTCGAGCGTGCGGGGCTCGCCGCCCACCGGCAGGAGATCGGGCCGCTCGTCGATGTCGGGGATCACGTCGAGCTGGTTCGTCCGCGGGAAGGCGGACATCGCGGGGCCGATGAAGTAGGGGTGGGACACCCAGCACCCGTCGTGGCCGATCGACGCCTCGAACGCCTTGTCCTCGACGACCTTCTTCGTCTGCTCTTCGCGCAGCTCGGCGGTGGAGCCCGGCGTGAACGCGGACATCCCGCCCATGCCGAACGCGCCGTGCCTGTGGCAGATCCGGACGAGCCGCACGGCGTAGCTCTTCATCCACGGGCGGTTGAGCGAGATGCTGCCGCGGTCGGCGAGGACGCGGTCGGGATGCTCCCGCAGCACCTTGATGTCGCTGAAGATCTTGTCCCAGCGGCCGACGTTGAGCCCCGCCGCGCGCTCGCGCAGCTCCCACAGGATCTCCTCCATCTGGAACGCGGCGGGGAGGGTCTCGATCAGGAAGGTGGCGCGCAGGGAACCGGGGGGGAGAGAGAGCCCCTCCTCGACGAGCGAGAAGAGCCGGTTCCACCAGCGCGCCTCGAGATGGTGCTCGCACTTGGGGACGTAGTACTTGGGGGTCTTTCCCTGATCCATGAGCCGCCGCGCGGTGTGCCACGCGGAGAGCGTGAGGTCGAACAGGCCCGCAGCGACCGGCGCGCCGTTCACCGTCACGTTCGTCTCGTCGAGATGGAGCCCGCGCACCCGCACCATGAGGAGCGGCATGTCGTCGGGATCGATCCGGTACTCCTTCGCGGGCTCGCCGCTCTTGCCGGGCTTGGTGAACATCAGCGTGCCGTCGACCGCGCCCCGCAGGTTCGCGAACCCCCGGACGACGTTGTCCCACGAGGGCTTCATCGAATCCTCGAAGTCGAGCATGGCGGCGTCGGCGCGCTCGCCCGACTCCGTCCGGCTCAGCATGTTGATGACCATCTTGGGGTCGGAGACGGGCCCGGTGATCTCGACCCGGCGCGTCAGGAGATCGGCGGGGAGGGGAGCGATCCGCCAGTCGGAGGCCGCTTCGCGCGCTACGGAATCGTCGGGGGAGAGGTAGCCGGGGAGCGCGCCCGCATCGTAGTCCCGCTGGCGGGCGTCGCGGGCGGCCAGGAGCTCCCGGCGCTCGGCCTCGAGGCGGGCGTGGAGGCGGGCCACGAGATCGAGGGCCCTCGGGTCGAGGACCTGCGCGGCGAGGTCCGTCCTGGCCTCCCGCTGGAGCGCGGCTCGCGCGCCCGGGGCCGACGAATCCCCGACACCCGACGAACCCTCGACGCCCGACGAACCCTCGACGATTCCCGACTTTTCGACCACGTCCCCTCCTCCCGGATTACCCGGGGACCGATCCTACCATAGGCGAAGATTGTTTGCAAGCGAAAGTTCGCTACTTGACAGTGGGAAAAGGTTGGGTATTCTTTCGCTGATGGCGAAACCTCCCGCGATCGACGCCCGTCTCGACGCCGAGAACCTGCGTTTCATCCTCGGCCTCAAGCTCCGGAAGCTCCGGCAGGAGAAGGGGCTGTCGCTGTCGAGCCTGGCGAAGGGGGCGGGGATCTCGGTCTCCTACCTGTCCGAGATCGAGGCGGGGCGAAAGCACCCCAAGCCCGAGAAGCTGGCCCGGTTGGCCCAGGCGCTGGCGGTCCCGTACGACGAGCTCGTCTCGCTCCAGGTGGGCGGGGAGCTCGACCCGCTCAAGGCGTTCCTCGGCTCGGAATTCGTGCGCGAGTTCCCGTTCGAGCTCTTCGGGATCGCGCCCCAGGACCTGTTCGCCCTCGCGTCCGACGTTCCGACGAAGTCGGCGGCGTTCTTCCAGACCTTCCTCGAGATCGGCCGCACGTACGGCGTCCAGGTCGAGCACATGCTGTTCGCCGCGCTCCGCTCCTACCAGCAGCTGCGACACAACTACTTCCAGGAGATGGAGGAGGCCGCGGCGGCGTTCCGCGCGGCGGAGGGCTGGACGCACGGCGAGTCGCCGCCCGCCGACGCCCTGCGCGCGCTGCTCGAGGAGCGTTATGGATGCGCCGTGGACGAGGAGGCGCTCGGCCGCCATCCGGAGCTCCATGGTTTCCGCTCGGTATTCGTGCCCGGCGACCCGCCGCGGCTGCTCGTCAACGACCGGCTGCTGCCATCGCAGAAGGCGTTCATCTTCGGTCGCGAGATCGCCTACCAGGAGCTGGGACTGCGGGAACGCGCGGTGACCGGCTCCTGGCTCAACGTCGACTCGTTCGGCCAGGTCCTCAACAACTTCAAGGCCTCTTACTTCGCGGGCGCGCTCCTGATCGACGAGTCGGCGCTCGTGGACGCGCTCGGCGACCTCTTCGCGCGCCGCCGCTGGGACGGCCAGGCCTTCCTCGACGTCCTGGGCCGCTTCGACGCGACTCCCGAGATGTTCTTCTACCGGCTCACGCAGGTCGTGCCCGAGCGGTTCGGGCTCTCGGAGATCTTCTTCCTCCGCTTCCATCACGCCGCCGGCGGCGACGACTACCGGCTGACCAAGGTGCTGAACCTCTCGCACGTGCCGGTGCCGCACGGCATCGGGCTCGACGAGCACTACTGCCGGCGCTGGCCGTCGCTGCGGCTGCTCGCGCACCTCGACCGGCCGCGCTCCGGCGCTCCGCCCGCCGCGGCCGAGACGACGCCGCTAGTCACCGCGATCC
>DATFFS010000143.1:0-6059 GCA_035249945.1 Gemmatimonadota bacterium | reverse complement strand
GCGATCTACCACACCGCCCTCGGCCTCGCGCGGCGCATCTTCCGCGCGCGGGATCCGCTGGCCGAGATCGACGTGGGACAGATCCGCTACGCGCTCTACGACCTCCTCGAGCGGCTGCGCGCCGATCCCGGCTCGCTCCTGCCGGAGACGTTCCGCCCCACGCCCGAAGAGTGGTTCGAGCGGCACCACGTCAACGTGGCGATCCTGACGCTCCTGACCGCCGACACCCGGCGCGGGGCGCTCAGCGACGTCATCGACCTCGGCACCGTGGCCTTCCTGCACGACATCGGGATGCTCGAAGCGCGCGAGACCTGGGACGTCTCGATGCGGCTGCCACCGAAGACCTTCGAGCGCGTGATCCGGCCCCATGCGGACGCCGGCTTCCGCCTGATGCAGCAGATCACCGGAGTCTCGTCGGGCATGGCGCGGATCGTCCTCCAGGAGCACGAGCGGATCGACGGGACCGGCTATCCCGCCGGCCTGGTCGGCGAGAGCATCGATCCCGACGCGCGCCTGCTCGCGGTGTGCGACACGCTGGAGGCGCTGAGCCACCCGCGCCCGTACCGCGACGGGCTGTCGCCGCGCGACGCCCTGGGCCGGATCCGCGTGCTGGGACGCTATACGCTCGACGGCGACATCATCGATACGCTGGCCGACGAGCTCGAGGTACTGCTGGAGGACGAGATCCTCTCATCGCGGTCCGCCTGATCGCGACAGGCTAGATGGCGGAACCGCGATCGGGACCGGTCTTCATCGCGGTAGGCGGCGGGAAAGGTGGCGTCGGGAAGTCGTTCGTCACCGCCAGCCTCGCGCTCTCGCTGGCGCGCGACGGCGCCCGGTCGGGGGCGCGCGTGGTGGCGGTGGATCTCGATCTCGGCGGGTCCAACCTCAACCTGCTCCTCGGCGAGCCACACCCCGAGCGCGAGCTCGCGGATTTCATCGACGGGCGGGTCGAATCGCTCGGGGACATCCTGCAGCCGACCCGACTCCCGAACCTGCGCTACGCCGCCGGCTCGTTCGACATGGTCACCGCGCTGGATCCTCTTCGGGACCGCAAGCTGGACCTGATCCGGGGCCTGGTCGGGCTGGACGCGAACTACGTGCTGCTCGACCTCCAGGCGGGGGCCACGCCGGTGACGCTCGACTTCTTCTTCCTCGGCGACGTCAAACTGGTGGTCACGAATCCGGAGTCGACCGCCTTCCACAATGCCTACGGTTTCCTCAAGAACTACGTCCTGCGCCGGCTGCTCACCGAGCTCCGCGACCACCGCGAGGCGCTCCACTTCGTGCTCGAATACTACCGCGGTACCGGCGACGAGCCGGTCCCGGACCGCACCATCACGGCGCTGATCGCCGGCCTGCGGGAGAGATTCCCGGACCTCGAGCCGGAGGTCGACGGGATCCTGGAGTACGACGCGCCGCTCCTCGTCCTCAACCGCGTCCGGGATCGGGAAGAGCGGCAGTACCTGGATCGCTTTCGCGCGGTGGTGGAGCAGAATCTGGCGCTGCGCTGTCCCGAGCTGGGGACGATCCCCGAGGACCGCCGGGTGGGGCGCGCCACGCGCGAGGGCACCCCGTTCGTGCTGGCCAACCCGCGCCACGCGATCGCCCGTCGCTTTTCGGATTGGGCCGTCCGGCTGTCGCGCGCGCGGAGTTGAATCGACGATCCGACACGGCGGACGACCCGAGACGGGACACGATCGCCTGGAAGCTCTACGCGGTCGTTCGATCCGCGGGTTGCTGGGTTCTGCTCTCGATCTTCACTCTCATCATAGGGTTCTCGCACATCCCCAGCTCGCTGGTGGCGCCCGAGGGGCGCGTCCCGCGCTGGCTCGAGATGGCCTACATGTGGGCCATCCTCCGGGCCTCGAACGTCAAGCTGACCGCCGACGGACTGGAGAACGTCGAGCCCGGAAGATCGTACATCGTCATGGCCAATCATCGCTCGATGTACGACATCCCGGTGGTCCACTATCTTCTCGGCCGGGGACGCGATCTGCGCTGGGTCGGGAAGCAGGAGGTCCTTCGCGTACCCGTGTTCGGCTGGGCGTATCGTGTGAGCCGTCACGTGGCGATCGACCGCGAAAATCGCGCGGCAGCCATCGAGACGCTGAAGCGCGCGGCGGAGGAGAGCCGCGCGGGAGTCTCCTTCGTGATCATGCCCGAGGGTACGCGCAGCACGACGGGCGAGCTGCTGCCGTTCAAGCGGGGCGGCTTCCATCTCGCGCTGGACACCGGGCTGCCGATCCTGCCGGTGGCGATTCTGGGAAGCGACGCCCTGATGCGGAAGGGCTCCTGGTACATCCTGCCGGGTGCCATCCACGTGAGCGTCCGGGCGGTCGTCGAAACGGGGGCTCTCGGGCGCGAGCACATCGACGAGCTGCTCCAGCGGGTGCGGTCCGCCATCTCCGCGGGTCTCGAGGAGTCGTCCAATCGGTCTGAAAGGAGGGTTTCGTGAGCGCACGACGCCAGGAGGTCGATCCCGAACTCTATTCCGAGGCGCGCTCGGCGATCCGCGGCCAGCTCGAGGCCTCGGTCAACGAGATCGACGCGCAGGTGCTCGTCTGCGAGGAGCTGTATCAGCGTTTCGAGCACTACTCCTGGGTCGGGATCTACGTCGTGGAGGGTGACGAGCTGGTGCTCTCCGCCTGGGCCGGGGAGGAGGAGACCGAGCACACGACGATCAAAGTGGGCGAGGGGATCTGCGGCCTGGCGGCCGCGACCGGTCGCACGGAGATCGTTCCCGACGTTTCCGAGCGCGAGGAGTTCATTGCCTGCTTCCCATCTACCCGCTCGGAGATCGTGGTCCCGATCGGCGGCCCCGATGGAGTGCTCGGGGAGATCGACATCGATTCCGACGAGCTGGACGCATTCGACGACCGGGATCGGGAGCTCCTCGAGGACGTCGCGGCTCGGCTCGCCCGCGTCATGACGGGAGGCGTGTGAGGGGAGCACTCCGCGCGGCGCTCCTGGCCGCCATCGCCGCTTCCATTCCCGTGGCCGCCCGCGCCCAGACCCCGCCCACGCTGATCGAGAACGCCCGGATCTGGACCAACGACCCGGCCACTCCTGAAGCGAACAGCCTGCTGATCGCCCGTGGCCGCATCACGGCGGTCGGGTCAGCGGCATCTCCCTTGGAAGTCCCGGCCGGCGCGAGGCGCATCGATCTCGGCGGACGCCGCGTCGTGCCGGGTTTCAACGACGCCCATACGCACTTCTTCGACGGGGCGTTCGCGGTCCTCGCCCCCGATCTCCTCAGCTCGGACACTCCCGAGGAGCTGGTCCGGCGGCTGCAGGCGTTCGTGGCGACGCAGCCTCCCGGCCGCTGGATCGTCCTCAACGCCGCCTGGGATCACGAGCGGTGGCCCGGCCATCCACTGCCTTCCCGGCAGCTGATCGACCCGGCGAGTCCGCGGAATCCGGTCTGGATGGTCCGTCCCGACGGCCACATAGGGCTGGCGAACTCGCTGGCGCTGGAGGCGGCCGGTGTCGATCGCGACACGCCCGCGCCGGCCGGCGGGCAGATCGACCGCGATGCCGCGGGGGAGCCGACCGGGATACTCCGCGACGCCGCCGGGCTCGTGACGCGGGTCATCCCGCGCCCGTCGGAAGCCGAGTACCGCGAAGCGCTGGACGCGGGGCTCGCGCACGCCGCGCGGCTCGGCGTCACCACGCTCCAGGACATGTGCTACGACCCGGGCGAGATCGGAATCCGCCTTCTCGCCGAGTACGCGCGGGACGGCCGGCTGACCGCGCGGTTCACGTGCCAGGGATGGCTCGCCTCCTGGGAAGAGGAGTCGCGCGGCGGGCGGAAGACCGGGGACGGCGACGAGTGGGTGCGGGTCGGCGGGCTCAAGTCGTTCGCCGACGGCGGCCTGGGGGCCTCGACAGCGTACTTCTTCGAGCCGTACGAGGGCGAAGTCGAGTACCGCGGGTACCTGGACCCCATGATGATGCCCCCCGACACGTTCCGCGCGCGGGCCGCCCGCGCCGACGGCGTCGGGTTCCAGCTCGTCACACACGCGATCGGCGACGCGGCTATCTCGATGGTCCTCGACGAGTATGAGCGGATCGCCGTGGAGAACCTCGCACGCGACCGCCGCTGGCGGATCGAGCACGCCCAGCACATGGGCGCCGAGGACTTCGCGCGGATGGCCGCGCTCGGCGTGATCGCCAGCGTCCAGCCCTACCACGCGATCGACGACGGCCGCTGGGCCGAGCGGAAGATCGGCCCCGAGCGCGCGAAGACGACCTACGCCTTCCGCTCGTTCCTCGACGCCGGCGTGCCGCTCGCGTTCGGGACCGATTGGCCGGTGGCGCCGCTCGACCCGATGCGCTCGATCTACGCGGCGGTCACCCGCCGGACGCTGGACGGCGCGCACCCGGAGGGGTGGGTGCCCGAGCAGAAGATCGGCCTCGACGAGGCGTTCGCGGCATACACGACGGGATCGTCGTACGCCGACAACACCGAATCATGGAAGGGGCGGCTCGCGCCGGGCTACGCCGCCGACCTCGTTGTCCTGTCGGAGGACCCCTGGGCGATCCCCGCCGAGGACCTGGCGGAGGTCGAGGCCGTGCTGACGATGGTCGGCGGGCGGATCGTCTACCGGGCGAATGGAATCAGCGGGCCCTGACGATTCGACCGAGGTCCGGGCATGTTCGGTGAGCAGACCGCAGTGCAAGGAGAAACCGATCTCAAGGAATCGGCAAAAAGGGTGTATAGCAAACGGCGTGCATCAGTAGTGCAGCAGGCCCACTCTGATAGGGGGAGCAGGAAGCCATCATCCTTTTGCCTGAGGGAATCTGCCATGAAGAGTATGCTGATGGTGCTTGGGTTCATCTTTGTCACCATAAGCCCTACCTGGGGCCAAACAACGGGAGCCAATGAGGAAAATCGAAGGGGCTCTGGCGCCAATACCGATAGAACTGCTGAGCTAGAAATTAGAAGTATACTCGATCAGGATGTGCACTCGGCCCTGTCGCTTGAGTTAGCTAGCGCCGAAAGCCAAATTGCGCATTTTGAGCACAACTATGCGAGCGACTACATCTCAGTTGGGGCAAATGGTACTGTTTACACCCTTGGTGATATTCTAAGTGAGATCAGGGAGAACGGACCTAACAACCAGAAGCTTAGCTCCGTTGAGATGAGCGATAGGCATGTACGCATACACGGAGAAACGGCGGTCGCCACGTACATAATGACTTACTCCTGGCAAAGTGAAGATGGACCATCTAGCAGGTCCATCCGAGAATCAGCCGTCTTCGTCAAGCGCGACGGCAGATGGCTGCGCATTCTGGAGCAGCGGAGTAGCCTAACTAACGACCAATGAAACCTGCGAGACGCCTCCATTCGAAATGACAAACGGCATGAGGCGCGACGTATAACACTGCGCTCAACGCGGACCCATAGCCGGGCGACGTATTCGGCTTCCCCTCATCACGATCGGCTGGCTATGGGCCGGTTAGCTCACCGCACGAACGTAATCCCGCCGCGGATGCAATCGTGCATCGTCAGCCATACTGACGTCGCGGATCAGTCAGGGGGCAACTTCAGGCGATCGCGGAGGTAGGCTGCGACCGCCGTGTCATCGGCCTGATTCTTCGCCACAGCCATGGTGAGCGCAAAGAGCTCGGCCGGAGGGACGTGCAGGGGCGCTCGATTCAAGGTCAGGAAGACCAGGGCACACGCCAGACCCGTCCGCTTGTTGCCGTCCCGAAAGCCTTGTGCCTGGGTGAAGCCGACCAGATACGCAGCCGCCAGGTCAGCCAGATCGGCGTTGGAATCGTACGACCAGCGCTGGATGGGACGGGCGAGCGCGGAGAGCACGACATTTTCGTCCAGAATGCCGTGTGCTCCGCCGTAGCGCTCGATCTGCTGCGCGTGGATCGCCAGAAGCGTGGGTTCGGTGAGCCAGCGTGGCTCGACGGGAAGGGCCCGCTGGCTCACTCAGCGAGTGCACGGAAGACGCTGTCGTACTCCGCCATGAGTCGGGCATGCGCCTCGAGCGCTTGGGCTGTCTCGGCGGTGTGCGGCACGACCCGGAACCCGCCCATTCCGT
>DATFFS010000142.1:0-33926 GCA_035249945.1 Gemmatimonadota bacterium | reverse complement strand
CTCGGCCGAGGACGTGGGATCCTCGCCCATCGGCGCGGGCCGGACCTCGGCCCAGGTGCCCGCGCGGCGCCCCGCCGAGACCGCGGCCTCGAGCAGCCGGTGGTCGCGCGCCAGGACCGCCAGGTGATCGGAGCGCCGCCGCACCGCATCCGCGAGCGAGAAGCCGTCGTCCAACCAGCGCGCCGAGACCAGCGCGGAAAGCTCTTCGTAGCCCGCCCGGTCCCTGGCCAGGAACACGGCGCGCCAGGGCCGGCGCGGTTCGGTAAGCTCGGCGCCGACGATCGCGCGGACGCCCGCCTCCGCGCACGCCTTCACAAACGGCACCGCCCCGTAGAGCCCGTCGGTGTCGGTGAGCGCGACCGCGGGCATGCCGAGCGCGGCCGCGTGGCGCGCGATCTCGGCGGGCGCCCACGCGCCCGCGAGGAGCGACCAGTGGCTGTGGACGTGCAGGTGGACGAAGGGTCGGGCCATCTGGCGATCGTGAGAGGGACGAGAACGAGAAAACGAGCGCCGGTGCCGTCGGACGGGATCCTCAGATTACCGAAAATCTACCGAAGATCAAGGGCTACGAAGGGATTTCGACCGGCAAAGGGCGCATTTCCACCATGCCGATGTCATTTTGCGCGCAGAATGACGCTTTGGAGGACATGAGAGCCGTGTGTACAACGTCCCGGCGGGCGGTAGGGTGACGGCACTCGACGTCTTTCTCTACGCGCTCGTGACCGCGCTGGCGACGGGTATCGGCGCGCTACCGTTCCTGTTCGTCCGGCGCATGTCCCGGCGCTGGCTCGGCCTCTGCAACGCCGTGGCCGCGGGCCTCATGGCGGGCGCCAGCGCGGGCCTTCTCCACGAAGGCGCCGGCTACGGCATCCCCCGTGTCATGGCCGGCGTGCTGCTCGGCATGGCGTTCATCGTGGCGAGTCAACGGCTTCTCTCCCAGCGGCCCGCGCTCGCGTTGGGGACGCTGCGCGGGGCCGACGCGATCAAGGGACTCCTGATCGTCGGCGTCATGACGGTCCATTCGGTGGCCGAAGGGGTGGGAGTCGGGGTCGCGTTCGGCGGCGGCGTGGAGCTGGGCCTGTTCATCACGGTCGCGATCGCGGTCCACAACATCCCCGAGGGCCTGGCGATCAGCCTGGTCCTCGTGCCGCGCGGCGAGCCGGTAGGCCGCGCGGCGGCATGGAGCGTGTTCTCGAGCCTGCCCCAGCCGCTGCTCGCGCTTCCCGCGTTCCTGTTCGTGGAGAGGTTCGCGGCGTTCCTGCCGATCGGGCTCGGGTTCGCGGCGGGCGCCATGCTGTGGATGGTCTTCGGCGAGCTGATCCCGGAGGCGCTCGAGGACGCCGACCGTACGGCGGTGGCGATCGTCGTCACGCTCTCGATTGTCGCCATGCTCGTGTTCCAGGCACTCGTCCGCCCCTGATGCGCGGTTGCGTGGCGGCGAAGCGGGCGGTTATCTATCCGCTCGCTCGCCGAGATCCGCGACCTCGACACGGAGCGTGACGTGACGATCCTGATCGCCGTCCTGGTGGGCGCCCTGCTCGTCTGGGTGGCGTGGACCTTCAACCGGCTGGTATCGCTCCGGAACCGGCTGCGATCCGCGTGGGCGGATGTCGACGCGCTGCTCAAGCGGCGCGCGGACCTGATCCCCAACCTCGTGTCCGCCGTCCGCGGGTACGCCGGCCACGAGCAGCGCACGCTCGAGGAAGTGACGGAGGCGCGCGCCGCCGCCGTGGGGGCTGGCGACGACCGCGCCGCGCGCGCCGCCGCCGAGAACGCACTGACGCGCCGGGTCCATGGGCTGATCGCGATCGCCGAGGCGTATCCCGAGCTCCGCGCGAGCGCGAACTTTCTCCAGCTGCAGTCCGAGCTCGTGCTGACGGAGAACGACATCGCCAGCGCGCGGCGCTACTACAACGCGGTCGCGCGCGACCTGAACACGAGCCGCGAGACCTTCCCCAACCTGCTGATCGCGGGCGCGCTCGGCTTCGGCCGCGCGGAATTCTTCGAGCTCACGGACATCGACGAGCGCGCGGCGCCCGACGTCGCCGCCGAGGAGAAGACGACGCGCGACGCGGGACCCAAGCGGCCGGGAGCGGGCGCATGAGGCGCTTGCTGCTCGCGCTATCGCTGCTCGCGCTGCCGGCGTCGTCGCTCGCGCAGGATACCGGCTGGACGATCACCGACTTCCATGCCGACTACGTGGTCCATCCCGACGGATCGCTCGGCGTCATCGAGCGGATCGCGGTCGACTTCGGCGGGCTGGAGAGGCACGGGATCTACCGCTGGATACCCGTCGTCTACAAGCGGCAGGTATCGGAGGACGTGCCGCTGTCGGCCGGACGCGTGCGGTTCTCGCTCGATGTCCGCCGAATCACCGACGCGGCCGGGAACCCCGTCCCCTACGAGGTCTCCGGGATCCAGGACAAGGAGATCCGCATCGGGGACCCGGACCGAACAGTGACTGGCCGGCAGGTGTACGTGATCGACTACGAGCTCTCGGGAGGCCTCGGGTTCTTCGAGGAGTTCGACGAGCTGTACTGGCAGGTGACTGGCACGGAGTCGCCGGTTCCGATCACGCACGCATCGGCGACCGTGTTGCTCCCGCCCGATCTCGCGGCCGTGTTCGCGGACAGCACACCCTGGCAGGCGCGTTGCTACGCCGGCGGTCCCGAGAGCACCAGCAATGCCGGCTGCACCGCGGAGTACGCGCCCCCGGGCACCTACCGGTTCGAGACCGTCGCCCCGCTCGTACCCGGCGAGGGGCTCACGCTGGCAGCCGGATGGCCCAAAGGACTCATCCCCCCGCCGCCCATCACCAGGCGCGCGCAGGACACGCTCCTGCGCTGGGGACCGCTGGCGATCCCGTTCCTCGTTGCCGCCGCGCTCTATTTGTCGTGGCGCCGCCGCGGCAAGGAGCCGCCCATCGGCAGCGTGGCTCCCCAGTGGCGTCCCTCGGACGAGCTGCGGCCGGGGACGGCGGGTGCGCTCGCGGACCAGCGCGCGGACATGGACGACGTCATCGCCACGATCCTCGATCTCGCGGTTCGGGGCTACGTCCGGATCGTCGAGGTGCCGCCCGAGATCCCCTTCGGTGTCGACCCGGATACCCTGGCCGGAAAGATCCTGGGCGGTGTGACGGGCCGGAAACAGGACTGGGAGCTGGTGCGCCTGAAGCCCGCCGAGGAGTCCGGACTCCGCGAGTTCGAGCGCCTGACGCTGGACGGCTTCTTCGAGGGAGCCACGACGCGGCGGCTGTCGGACCTCAAGAACGACTTCTACAAGCGGCTTCCCGGCATCAAGGACGCGCTCTACCGCGAGCTGGTGTGGCGTAAGCTCTTCGCCCGCAGCCCATCGAAGACGCGTACGATCTGGATGGTCTTCGGGACCATCATTCTCGTGGCGGGCGTCGCGCTCGGCATCCTCGCGCTGACCTTCGGCTACTGGGCCGTGCTGCCCGCCATGATCGTCTCGGGCGTGCTCGTGCTGGTCGTCGGCCGCCACATGCCGGCCATGACCGCGACCGGCGCGCGCGTTCGACGCGAGGTCGAGGGGCTCGAGGAATACATCCGCCGCGCCGAGAAGGCGGAGATCGAATTCCGCGACGCGCCGGAGCGGACGCCGGAGCTCTTCAGCGCGCTCCTTCCCTATGCGGTCGCACTCGACGTCAGCGACCTGTGGGTGCGCCAGTTCGACGGTCTTCTCACCGAGCCGCCCACGTGGTACGCGGGGTCGATGCACGGCTTCTCCTCCGGCGGATTCAACCAGTCGCTCGCCAGCTTCCAGTCCACGGCATCGAGCACCCTCCAGTCCGCCCCGGGTGGAAGTTCCGGCAGCGGAGGCGGAGGCTCGGTCGGAGGTGGCGGAGGCGGAGGGGGAACCGGGAGCTGGTAGGAATCGCGATCGGCCTTCCGCTCGTCGTCCTCGCGCTCATGACTCTCTGGTGGGCCTGGGTCGGCCGCGACCCGCGTCCGGGATCGATCGTTCCCGCGTGGCGCCCGCCCGAGGGAGTGCCTCCCGGCGCCGCGGGAGCGCTCGTCGACCAGCGAGCCGGTCCCGCCGACATCCTCGCGACCCTCCTCGATCTCGCCTCCCGCGGCTACCTCACGATCCGCGAGGTCCATCCGTCGGGCGTGCCCGCCGAAGGCGACGAGGCGGTGCGGGTGGCGCGGTCCATCCTCCAGAACGTCGGCCTGTGGACCACCGAGTGGGAGTTCCGCCGGACCAGCCGGCCGACGGACGACCTGGCTCCGTTCGAGGGCGCGATCGTCCACGCCCTCCTCGGGGCGGAGCGCTCGGTCACGATGTCCGGCGTGGCTCCCTCGTTCCGCGAACTGCTGCCTGGACTGTACCGTAGCCTGTACCTGGAGATGGTCGAGCGGGGGTGGTTCCGTCACAGCCCGCACGCGACCCGGCGCGAGTGGGTGATCCTGGGTGGCGTGACCGCGGCGATCGGCGCGGCCGCGATCGTATGGGCGGGACGGATCGACCTGGGCCTCGGGCTCGTTCTCTCGGGGGCGATCGTGCTCGCCTTCTCTCCCGCGATGCCGGTCGTCACCCGCGAGGGCGCACGCGCGCGCGACCAGCTCCTCGGGCTGGCGGAGTACGTCCGCCGCGCCGAGCGCGCGGAGGTCGAGGCCCGGCACCAGGGCGAGCGCGCTCCCGGGCACTTCGAGGAGGTCCTCCCCTACGCGATCGCCCTCGGAGTGGTCGATCTGTGGCTGGAGGAGTTCGCCGGCCTGACGGAAGGGCCGGGGTGGTACCTGGTCGAGGGCGCTCCCGAGCCTACGTCCTTCACCGTGTCGCTGGACCTCTTCTGGAACGCGGCGATCGACGCGTTCGGGACCGGAGAGCGCGCGCGCACCGATTAGCGCAGATCCTTCTCCCGCGCGAACAGGTCGGGCTGCTCCGGACCCCCGAGCGCGACCCCCGCCAGCGCCCGGGGGTAGGCCTCGAGCAGCGGCTCGGGCACCTCGACGCGACGGCCCGAGACCCACGACTTGAGCTGGAGCGCGTTGACCGCCGCCTGGCCCTGGTAGTGGTTGTTCGTGATCGCCACGACCGCCTTCACGGTCGCGTCGTCCGCGGCCTCCTTCATCCGATCGACCCACGGCTCGAGCTCCTCCCTGCCGTACAGGTAGTCGTAGCGCTCGTGCGTCGGGCGCCCTTCGGCGAACCACGACGCGTAGTTGCGGCCATGGAACCGGTAGTACGCCACGGTTCCGGTGCGCCGGTCGACTGCGCCCAGCGATCCCTCGTGGAGCGGCTGGTCGATCGCGGCCATTCCGACGCCGCGCTCGCGGAGCCAGGCGAGCGCGTCCGACTCGTCCCAGGATGCGTGACGCACCTCGACGACCAGCGGGTACTCGCCGAACTCCTCGACGACCGAGGCCAGCCAGCGCCGCTCGTCGGGTCCATTCCGGAACGACCACGGGAACTGCACGAGGACGGCGAGCAGCCGGTCCTCCTCGGCGAGCGGATCGATCCCGTCGCGGAACGCCTCGACGTCGGCCGCCGACGGCGGCCCGTCGCGCTCGTGGGTGAAGCCGCGCCACAGCTTCGCGGTGAAACGGAATCGCGGATGCCCCTCCACCCTCCGCGCCCACGATCGCGTCCAGGCCGCTGGCGGCGGTCGGTAGAACGAGCTGTTGATCTCGACGACGTCGAAGTAGCGCGCCAGGTATTCGAGGGGATCGAACCGGCGGCCGGCTCCGGCCGGATAGACCACGCCCTTCCAGTCCTCGTACGACCAGCCGGCGGGGCCGATCCACAGCCGGTCTTCAGGCTCGACGCCCGACTTCTCCGTCGTCATTCGCGCTTCGAGTGCATTCCCTCCCGCGACACCCGGCCCGCGAGCTCGTCGCGCGCGAGCAGGATCGACGATCCGGCCCGGACCGCGGCGAACCCGAACCGGTCACGCAGGCCGTCGAGCGGCGCGATCAGCCGCTCCCAGGCGAGCTCGCGGGGGGCGGAGAACAGATCGAGCTGGGGCGCGGCCGCGACGAGGTTGGTGAGCCCCACTCCGAGGAGCCGCACATTCACCCGGCGGGCGTAGGCGGCTCGGAAAAGGTCGCGCGCCACCTCGCTGACGCGACGCTCGCTGTCGGTGGGAGTGGCGAGCGTGTGGCTGCGCGTGATGGTGGTGAAGTCGCGATAGCGGAGCTTGAGCGTCACCGTGCGCGCGGTGAGCCGGTGTGAACGCAGGTCGCGCGCGGCGCGCTCGCTCAGATACCACAGCATCGCCTCGCAGAACTCGATGTCGGCGGTGTCCGACTCGAACGTGCACTCGCGGCTCACCGACTTGGGAAGCTCGTCGCTCGAGACCCCGCGCTCGTCGGCTCCCCGCGCGCGCGCCGAGAGCGACGCGCCATAGTCGCCGAAGACGCCGCTCGCGAGCTCAGGGTCGAGCCGCGCGAGGTCCCCCAGCGTGCGCAGATTGAACTGCCAGAGCTTCTCGCGCGTGGCGGGGCCGATGCCAGGCATGCGATCGATCGGGAGCGGCGCCAGGAAGGCGGCTTCGCGTCCCGGCCAGACTTCGAGGAAGCCCTCGGGCTTGCAGAGATCGGAGGCGATCTTCGCCACCGCCTTGGTCGTCGCCAGTCCCATCGACACGGGCAGCCGGGTCTCGGCCCGGATCGCGCGCCGGATCCGCTCGGCCGTGGCGCGCGGCGCCCCGTGGAGCCGCTCGGTGCCGGTCAGGTCGAGGTAGGCCTCGTCGATCGAGACGGCCTCGACGGATGGGGTGAAGCGCTGGAGGACCGCGCGCACCGCGCGCGCCGCGCGGCGGTACAGGTCGGGGCTTCCCGGCAGCCAGGCCGCGTGGGGACAGCGGCGATACGCCTCGCCAATCGGCATGGCGGAGTGGATCCCGAAAGCCCGCGCCTCGTAGGATGCGGCCGCCACGACCCCCCGCCCCTTGCCGCCCCGCGGGTCCGCGCCGACGACGACGGGCCGGCCCATGAGCGATGGATCGCGCAGCCGCTCGACGGCCACGAAGAACGCGTCGAGATCGACGTGGAGAATCGCGCGTGGACTCATGGATTCGACGATACCCGAATAAAACCCGTAACGTCAATACGCAACCCCGCGCCTCTCGAGCGAATCAAGCCGGCCGCACCGAGCCGTTTACACCGAAAGCCGCGACCCTGATATTCGGATAGGCAGTTCCAAGAATCTGTAGTTCCTACGGGAGTCAAGGAAAAGCCGATGACACCGACGACCTTGTCGAGACGCTGGTTTCGCTGGAATTCCGTGGCATGGTTGATCGGATTCGTGCTGTACACCCCCATCGCACACGGCGTCACGGGTGCACACCCTAATGGTCTCACACCGGCGCAGATACTCGCTCATTCCATCGCGGTGTCGGTTGTCGGGGTCATCGTTGCGGTCGCGCAGCGCAAGGCGCTCGCCCCGTTCGTGTCAGTGCCGTGGATACGCGTTCTGGTCGCACCAATCGCCTTCAACATTGGGTACTGGATCGGTACCTACCTACCAACCGATCTAGACACGGATATTCTGCTTGGGTTCCTGGTGCTGGGCTCCGCCGTGTGGCTGGGGATCGTTCCCATCAACGGACATCGCCTCATTGCGGCGGCCGCACTACTCAGCTTCCCGGTCGCGAGCTTCGTCGCCGAACTCGCTCTGTTTGCCATCGTCGTGCTGTTGCTCGGTATCACCCCCGATCTGCAAGGAAGCATGCTCATGCACAGTATCTTCTGGATCACCATCGGTGGCGCATCGGGAATCCTTGGCGGCTGGTTGAGCGGGCTTGCTCTCGCCAAGATGCTTCCCCTGACGAGCGGTAAGGCTGCAGCCCAACAAGCGCTTGCGGTCAGCTCCTCGCTCGCTGCCCGCGAGTGAACGCCAGCCTGCCCGTCCACGCTCTTCTCGACGATCTGTTCTTCCGCTCGCGCATCGAGACCACCGCCGAGGCCGCGGGCGTCGCTGTGACCATCTCGCGTACGATCGAAGAGCTGCTCGAGGAGCGGCGGAAAGCAGGGGGCGGAGCCGTGCTCATCGATCTGGGCGGGGGCAGCACCGAAGAAGCATCGGAACATGCCACGGAGGCGATCTCCGCCATTCACGCCCTCAGGCGCCTGCCGCAGCCGCCCATCATCGTCGCCTGGGGCTCGCACGTCGATGTGGAGGCGTTCGAGGCCGCCCGCGCCGCCGGCGCGGACCGCGTGCTCCCGCGCAGCGCCTTCACCCGGCGTCTGCCGGAGATCCTCCGCGAGCTCGCCGGTTCCTGATCCCGCGGGCCTGGCCGCTCCTGATCGCGCGAGTTGGGTTTCGCCCCGCTACCCGCGATGCCCTAGTACCCCAGCGTGTCGAGTCCCGGGATCGAGCCCGTGATGCCTTCGGAGGTGGCCAGCGTCCAGGCGATCGCCAGGACGACACCGCGTCCTTCCGCGTCTTCCCCGTCGTCCGACATCTCGGCCAGGCGCTCGCGATGCTCGGCGGCCAACTCGAGGTTCTCCGCCGGCACGCCGGTCGTCTCCGCCGGCTGGTCGAGCGCCCCGTAGGCGTGCGCGAGCGCCATCCCGGTCCAGATGTACTCGCTGACCGCCATGTCGTGGTCCGCGAGCACCTCCGACAGCGCCACCCGGGATCGCCCGAGCCCCTGGAGACCGGCCATCGCATCGCCGAAGCCCGCCTCTCCCCCGCGGCTGTCGATGTCCTCGCCCCGCTCGCGCATCTCCTCGATCCATTCCCGCATCCCCTCCCACGCGTCGTCGGTGACCGCGAAGAATGTGTCGGCGCGATCGGCGGGGACGATGCCGTCGGTGGGCGGCGTGAAGGGGTGCTCGCGCTCGAGCGCCTGAACGGTCTCGCTCGCTTCCTGCTGGGCTTCCAGCCCTCCCGTGAACTCGTCGGCCTTCCGGGAGACGAACATTCCACCCGCCACGATCGCCACGACCACGCCGACGATCGCCAGCAGGGCGAGGATGCCGCATCCGATCGCCACCTTGGCGCCGGTCGACATTCCTTTCTTTGGAGGCGGAGTGGCGGGAGGAGTTGGGTCGGACGGTGCCTGAGGATCGGGCATGCTCACCTCCTGAAGATGGGAGTGGCGAAACTCGATTCAGTGCGGATCGTTCCGGTCAGTCGGCCAGTGCCGCAGTCGACTCGACCGGACGGGTGATGAAACGATTCACGGCGTCCAGCACCGCGCGAACGGCTGCTTCGTGCGTGTCGTCTTTCACGGCCGCGGTCCCCACCATCCGCATGCGCTGGCGCCCCTGCCGCGCCTCCACCAGCACTACGAGCAGGCGATCCTCGTACACCCGCATCTGCTCGAGCCCCGCGAGGTAGAAGGCCATCTGCTTCTCGGTCAGATACTCCAGCGCCTCAATGACCGCTCTGGCCGCGGCATACACGCGCGCTTCCGGAGTGTCGGTGTCGCGGTGGGTTCCTTCGAAGATTACGTCGCCGAGCTTGAGCTCCACGTGGGCGGTGCACTTGAGCGCGTCCTGCATCACCTGCAGCTTGTGGAACACGACTCTGGAGGCGAGCCCCGCGGCGACCTTGCGACCGCGCCTTTCGGGCGGGCCCTCGGGCGCGGACATCTCTCGAGCAGCCGTCTCGCGCGAGGACTCGCGCGCCGCCGCCTCGTCTACCTCGGCGCCCTGCTTCAGCACCGCGATGGAGACGATCCGGTGGTCGATCGTGAGATCGAAGGCGGTCTTGAGAAGGGTCTCGATGTTGCGGACGATCTGCTTGGGTGCCAGCGCGCCGTCGCTCAGGACGTGGATCTCCCGCAACTGACGGCCCTTTTCGTCGGGGCGCACGCGTGCGCGAACCACCCCTGTCAGGGTCTCGAGGAGGGTGTCGATTTGGGCCGGATCGAATTGGGTCATGCGTCCCCTGACGGGGGCTGTTGGGTTGCCGCAGTATACGCGGGGGCCGGGACGCCGAGCAAGGAGAGCGCTTGCTCGACGGTCCGATTTCGCCGATCTTCTCGGAGATCCGGCAGCGCGACGGCTCCCGGGGCGATCATTCCAGAAGGAGAGGATTCCGCGGTATGACCTACGTCATCACGCAGCCCTGCATCGGCGTCAAGGACGCTAGCTGCGTCGAGGTTTGCCCCGTCGACTGCATCTATGAGGGCGAGGACATGTACTACATCCACCCCGACGAGTGCATCGAGTGCGCGGCCTGTGAGCCCGAGTGTCCCGTGGAAGCGATCTTCGCCGAAGAGGACGTCCCGCCGGAGTGGCGCAACTTCATCCAGATCAACGCCGAGTTCTTCGTCAACAAGTAGTTCCGTCGTAGCGATCATCTGCGCATCACGCTCCGCAACACGAACGTCACGTTCTCTTTTCGCTCCCTGAGCCGGCGATAGAAATACGGGAACCACTGCTTCCCGTACGGGACGTACACCCGCATGCAATATCCACGCCGGACGATGTCCTCCTGAGTCTCCCGGCGGATCCCGTACAGCATCTGGAACTCGAACCTGTCGGGGGGGATCCCCTGCTGCCGGGCGTGCTCCATCGCATGGTCGATGCGCTCGTCGTCGTGGGTGGCGACGGCCGGGCGGTCCCCCCGCTCGAGCAGGCGATCCGCTAGCCGATCGAACGCCGCGTTTACCTCGCGCTTGTCCTGGAACGCGAGCGGGGCCGGCTCCTTGTACGCTCCTTTGACCAGCCTCACGGGCGCACCCTCCGCGATCAGCCGCTCGACGTCCGCCTCACTGCGCCGCAGCATGGATTGGATCACGACGCCGACGTTCTTGAAACTCCGCCACACGTCGTAGAACAGCTCCAGGGTGAGCTGGGTGTACCGGGAACCCTCCATGTCGATGCGTACCCAGTTGTCGACCTCTCGAGCCGTTTCGAGGATCGAGACCAGATGGTCGCGCGTGAGGGCCAGGTCGATGTCGAGGCCGAGCATCGTCAGCTTGATCGAGATGTTGGAATCCACCCGGGCATCCGCGATCCCCTTGAGCAGGCTCACGTAGTCGTCGCGCGCATTCTCCGCGGCGCGGCGCTCGGAGACGTTCTCCCCAAGCAGGTCCAGCGACGCCGCGATGCCATGGGCGTTGAGATCCTTGACCACCGCTATCGCGGAATCCTTGTCTTCCCCCGCCACGAAGCGGTTCGCGGGCCAGATCAACATTCGGCGCGGCCTTTCGGCTTGCCGGGCTCTGCCACCTCCGCTAGCATTTCGCGCATGTCCTCTCCTGTTTCGATGGCTCCGGCGCTGTCGCGCGCCGCCGTCAGCCCAGCCACTCGCGCGGCCGGGATCCTGGCCTTCGCATTGTTGACCGTCCTCGGGGCGTTCGTTCGCCTTCCGCTCCCATTCACGCCCGTTCCCGTCACGTTGCAGACGTTCTTCGTGCTGGCCGCCGGAATCTATCTGGGATCCCGCGACGCCGCGCTGTCTCAGCTCGGGTACCTGGCGCTCGGGACGGTCGGTCTCCCGGTTTTCGCCGGAGGCGGCGCCGGGTTCGGCCATTTCCTGGGAGTCACGGGCGGCTACCTGATCGCGTTCCCGATCGCCGCGGCGCTGGTCGGAGCGGCGCTTCGCCCCGGGGACACCCCCGTACGGGCGACCGTGGTGTGCGTGGCCGCCACGCTCCTGATCCTCACCTTCGGAGCGGTCGGCGTCGCGGCTTCCCTGGGTGTGGGCGCGGAGCGCGCGCTCGCGCTCGGCGTGCTTCCCTTCCTGCCCGGCGGCGCCGTGAAGGTGGCGGGGGCCGTGGCACTCGTGGTGAGAGCGCCGATCACGCGCTGAGCGCCGGGGAGACGATCCGCCCGGCCGACCGCCCTACTGTCCCTCACGATCGAGTTGACCCGTCAGGTTCTCGGGAGAGAGAATCGCCTCGAGTTCCTCCCGTCCGAGATCGGTCTCCTCCAGCGCCACCTCCGACACGCGGCGGTTCTCCGCCAGCGCCTTCTTGACGATCTCCGCCGCCCGCGCGTAGCCGATGACGGGGTTCAGTGCGGTGGCGAGCGACGGGCTCTTGTGTGCGTAGTCCTCCATCCGCTCCCGGTCCGCGACGATCCCTTCCACGCAACCGGTGCGGAACACCTCCAGGAAGTTCTTCAGGATCTCGATCGAGAACAGGATCTCCCAGATCATGACCGGTTGCATGACGTTGATCTCCAGCTGTCCCGCCTGCGCGGCCATGGCCACGGCCAGGTCCGCGCCGACGACGTGGAACGCGATCTGGTTCAGGCACTCGGGCATCACCGGATTGACCTTGCCGGGCATGATCGAGGATCCGGGCTGACGGGCCGGCAGGGTGATCTCCTTGAGCCCGGTCAGCGGGCCCGAGTCGAGGAGTCGCAGGTCGTTCGAGATCCGGATGAGCTCGAGCGCGAGGTTCCGGAGCGACGCGGAGACACCCGTGATCGGCTGGTGGCTCTGCAGCCGCTCGCGCGGGTCGGCGGCCTTGAGGAGATCGAAACCGGTGACCTCGGACAGGTGGCGGACGATGACGGGACGGTACCCGTCCGGGAGGTTTATCCCGGTTCCGGCGGCGTTCCCGCCCATCGGCAGCTCCACCAGCGCTTCCACCGCGGAATCGATGACCGCAACCGAGCGATCGAGGGCCGCGCCATAGGCGTGCATCTCCTGCCCGAGCGTCACTGGCACGGCGTCCTGGAGATGCGTCCGGCCCGACTTGATCGCATCGGCGAACTCGTCACCCTTGGCGTGGAAGGCGTCCGCGAGCGCCTCCAGTATCGGCTCGAAGTCGCGCCAGGCGAGCAGCACGGCGAGGTGCATCGCGGTCGGGAACGTGTCGTTCGTCGACTGCGACATGTTGACGTGGTCGTTGGGATGGATGCGGCCGTAATTCGCCCGCGGTTCGCCGAGGATCTCCAGCGCGCGGTTGGTAACGACCTCGTTCACATTCATGTGGAACGAGACGCCGGCGCCGGCCTGGAATACGTCGACCACGAACTGGTCGCGCAGCTTTCCTGAGAGTACGTCGTCGCACGCCTGCACGATCGCCCGCGCGCGCTCCTCGTCGAGGACGCCGAGCTCGCGATGCGTCAGCGCGGCGGCCTTCTTGATGTACATGTAGGCGTCGATCAGCCAGCCGGGTTCCCGCAGGCCGCTGACCGGGAAGTTCTCGACGGCACGCAGGGTCTGGATTCCCCAGTACACTTCGGCCGGCACCTCGCGCGACCCGAGGCTGTCCTTTTCCTGGCGGGTAGTCATGGCGCCCGCAAGATACACGGCTTGTGTCGCTCGCGCAGACCTTCCCATATTGCGCCATGGCCAAGGTTCTCACGCCCGAAGACATCCACGCGCTCATCCATCTGCTGGGCGACGACGACGTATGGGTGAAGGAGCAGGCGCGCTCCACGCTGCGGGCCGCGGGCGACGC
Organism: Gemmatimonadota bacterium; assembly: GCA_035249945.1. Taxonomy (GTDB): domain Bacteria; phylum Gemmatimonadota; class Gemmatimonadetes; order JACCXV01; family JAHWKZ01; genus JAICNR01. The sequence continues at coordinate 20,590 of DATFFS010000142.1, read as the reverse complement.
GGCCGTCCCGTACCTCGCAGAGGCTTCCTCGGTCAGCGACGAGGTCGCGATCCGCGGAGAGTCCGACATGATCCTCGAGGACATCCACGTCGACGAGATCGAGCGCGAATGGGTCGACCTGCAGGCAACGGTGGAAGGCGAGGCACTGGAGGAAGGGGCGTTTCTCCTGGAGCGGATGATCATCCCCGAGTGCGTGCCCCGGGTCGAGAGCGCGCGGGGCGAGCTCCGGGAGCTGGCGGCGGGAGCGCGGGAAGCGGTGCCGGAACACGGCCCGCTGGAGGAGCGGGTAGAGGCGCTGCGGCGCTACCTGCACGAGACGTGCGGCCTGCACGGCAACACCGAGGACTACTACGATCCGGAGAACTCGTTTCTCTCCAGCGTGCTGATCCGCCGGACGGGGATCCCGATCACGCTGGCGCTCGTGTATCTCGTGATCGGCCGCCGGATCGGCGTGCCGCTGGTCGGCATCGGGATGCCGATGCACTTCCTGATCGGCTTCCGCACGGCGGGCAGCTACCGCTATCTGGATCCCTTCTTCGGGGGCCGCGAGGTGAGCCGCGGCGAGTGCCTGCTGCTGCTCGAACGCGCCGGCTTCGAGCCCGCGGAGCGGTACCTCCGGTCCGCGCCGGTCGTCGGGATCCTGGAGCGCATGGCGCGGAACCTCACGGTCATCTACCAGAACAGCGCGCGCGAGCGGGAGCTTCGTCTGGCTCGACGGTTCGTGACCCTGCTCACGGGCGAGGTCGCCTAGCGCCCTCCGGCGAGCGACACGTTCCTCGCGCTCAGTACCTCCCGCGGGCGCGCTCTTTTCCCGGCAGCACCTCCAGGCACGTCGTCCACCAGCCCGTCTCGATCGTGGCCGCGAACTCCTCCGGCAGCCGCTCGGCCCGCATCTCCGACGCCAGCGCGCGATGGTCATACTCGACCCTGCGCCATTCGATGGTCGGCGGACCCCCCGCATCGTCGGCGGTGAGGATCGCGTAGACGACGCGCGCGTCTCCGTCGTTTGCGGGACGCCCGATGGCCCCCACGTTGACGACCTGCCGCCCACCCGGGAGCTCCCGGCTCCAGGGCAACCCCGTGTGGGTGACGCACAGCGTGCCGGCCCCTGTCGCATCCAGGAGCCAGGCCAGAAATGCGTCCGAGCACGTGCTCTCCCACAGGAATTCGTTCGTGCGGCGCGGGCTCCCGTGGCAGAGCAGCACCTCGTGGCCCGACATCGCGACGCGGATCTCCGAGGGAAGCTCGCGCATCCAGGCGCGGTGCGCGGGATCGGTGCGGGCGTAGGTGTAGCGATAGGACATGGCGGCGAACGCGTTGTCGCGGGGATCGGTGTACCCGCAGCGGCAGTCGGGGAGGTCATGGCCGAGCGAGTGATCGTAGTTCCCCTGGACGACCGGGATTCCGGCGCGCCGTACGATCTCACAGCTCCGGTCCGGATGCGGGCCGAAGGCGCCCAGGTCCCCCAGGCATACCGCCTCCACCACTCCCGCGCTCGCGGCGTCGACCAGGGTGGCGGCCAGCGCCATGTGGTTGCTGTACACCCCGCCGAACAGGGCGATCCGGCGCGCCGCGAGCCGCATCAGCCGCCCGCTGCGGTCGGCGCGCCCGCTTCCGTCTTCGGCGGGTCGACCACCATACCCGGCGCGCCGACCTCGGGGGCCGCCGCGCCCGGGTTCGCGCAGATCGCGCCGTGCATCCAGCAGGTGTGGCAGGCGCCGTGCGACAGTGCGAAAGGGGCGGCGGCCGCGCGCCCCAGGTCGTCGCCGAGGCCCCCGTCCGCCGCGTCGAGCAGGATCGGGCACACCCAGATCCCGCGATCGGTGACCACGCGGGAGTGCGCGCACACGAGCTGATCGAGGTCGTAGTCCTCCAGCATCTCGTTCGTCACGCGCTCGTACTCTCGGTATCCTTCCGCCCGCTCGGCCTCGCATCCGATCCTGAGCGCCGGCATCATCTTGATCCGCGGCCGGGTGCAGCCCCGCGCGACGAGCTCCGCCACGAACCGCTCGTAGATCTCCGGCTCGGCGTCCGGATCCCACGTCCGGACCACCGTCAGGATGGGCAGGAACCCGTAGCGCAGCAGGAGCATGAACCCTTCCATGGCCCGTTCGAACGACCCCTCCCCGCGCAGGGGATCGTTGGAGTCGGCGTCGAAGCCGTCCAGCGAGAGCCGGAACTCGAGCGACCAGGGACTCGCAGCCGCCGCGGCCGCCAGCGGCTCCACGTGACGCGCGCGCAGGAGCGTTCCATTGGTCAGTACGGTGGTCGGGCCGAAGGAGAGCGCGAGCGAGAGGATGTCGACGATCCGCGAATGCAGGAACGGCTCGCCTCCCGTGAAGTAGTACTCGCGTACGCCGAGCGGAACGCTCTCCTCGAGCCGCTTCCGCACTTCCTCCACGGAGAGGAGCCCGAATGCCTCGTTGTCGGGCGCGCAGGAAAGGAAGCAGTGGGCGCACCGCAGGTTGCAGAGGGTTCCCGTGACCTGGAACCACAGTGCGTCGAGGTGCCCGGGCGCGAGAACGGGCGTGGCTGCGGGATCGGGATGCGGCAGTGCGCGGGGCCGGCTAGCTTCGAACGCCATGGCCGCTTCCCCGCTCGCTCGTTCCGTTCGCGTGGTGGGACTCTCCGCGCTTCTGTCCTGCGCTTCGGCCGCACGGCAAGCCGCGCCGGAGCTGGTGGACGTGGGGGCCGCCGATCCCGACCTGCATCTCGACATCCGCTACGCCAGCGACGACAACTTCCTCGGCCGCGCCGTCTACGACGCGCCGCGCTGCCTGCTCGTCCGGGACGCCGCCGAGCGGCTCCGCGCCGCCGAGAGCGCGCTGCGAGCCGAGGGCTATGGGCTCGTCGTGTGGGACTGCTACCGGCCGCGCAGCGTCCAGTACGCGATGTGGGAGATCCTGCCGGACCCCGACTACGTCGCCGATCCCGCGCGCGGCTCGCGTCACAACCGCGGCGCCGCGGTGGACGTCGGCCTGCGGGCGCTCGACGGGCGCCAGCTCCTGCTGCCGACGGCGCACGACGACTTCACGCCGAAGGCGCACCGAGACGCGACCGATCTCCCGCCAGAGGCGATCGCGAACCGGGAACGGCTCGAGCGCGCGATGACCAACGCCGGCTGGATCCCGCTGCCCACCGAGTGGTGGCATTTCGATGCGCCGGACTGGGAGCAGTACCCGCTCGGCGACCAGCCTCTGAGCGCCGCGGCGGGCGGAGAACGCTGAGCCGATCGCGGCGGCTCACAATCAGTCCCTCCCGTTCGGAACGCGCGCGCGGATCGCCTCGACCGCCTCGTCGACGTTCTCCACCCAGGTGAAGAGATCTATTCCGGCATCCACGTAGGCTCCCTCGGACAGCTCCGTGAAGACCTTCCGCCACGGATCGCTCCATGCCACGAGCGGCCGCGGCTCTACGAGCCCCTTCCGCATGCACTCCCACGCTACCGCGATCTCGGCCAGCGTCCCGTTCCCACCGGGCAGCGCTACGTACGCCTCCCCATCGCGCACCAGGCGTTCCAGCCTGGCGAACAGGGTCGGCGCCTCGATCACCTCCGCGAGATGCGGATTGGGTCCCGAGCGGAACGTGAACTCCCCGCACGTGACTCCGATCGCCCTGCCTCCCGCCTCGCGCGCGCCCATGGCGGCCGCTTCCATCGTGCCGCCGTACCCGCCGTTCAACACCACGTACCCGGCCCGCGCCAGCGCCGCGCCGAGCCGGCGCGCGCGATCCAGATCCCCGTCGTCGCCCCCGCCACTCCCGAACACCGACACGCGCGGCGACTGCGCGCCGGCCACCCCGCTCACCGTTTCGGCCGTTGCCATGCGCTCAACCTAACGCCCCGGCCCGGTGCCCGAAAACGAAACGAGCCCGCCGAAGCGGACTCGCGGAGATGAGGCCATTCGATTCCGAGGTGGTCGAGAGAGAGAATCGGGCTGGAACGACCCTACGCCGGACCGAGACTGTACCGAGAGGTCGACCGACTAATCGGCCTAGTGGATGAAATAGAGGAGCTGCTGGCCCGCAATCGACGCGACGCGTCGATCGATGTATGCGAACCCGTGGCTTTCGGACTCGATCTCGGTCACCAGCATCCCCAGCACCAGCGACCGCAGCTGCTCCCGCGTCGTCCGCTGTCGCTCGAGCCGCTGCCGGTCCGCTTCCGACGGCGCCGCGGGACCCGCCACCATGCCCGACGGCAGCGAGCGCCGGAACACGTCCATCGAGGGGTCCTGGTCGCTGGCACGGTACGCGACGAGGATGCTCTGCAGCTCGTCGAAGTACGACTGGAGCCGGGCGTCGTTCGCCAATCCCGTTCGGATGTCCTCCGTCAGACGGTCCCTGCGCTCGGCCGTGGCCACTTCGTCGGCTCCCGGGCGCGCGACTCGCATGGCTACCGCGCCGAGACCGAAGCCAAAGACGAGCATCGCGGCCAGCCCCACCACCCGGCGCCCCCAACGTCCCCACGCGCGGGACACCGGGTTGCCGTGGATCTTCCGCCACATCTCCTCCTCGAAGCCGTCCCAGACATCCAGCGGCGGCTCGGGATCGGCCAGCGTCCGGCTGGACTCCAGCAGCTCTCCCACCGCTCGCCGCTCGGACTGGCACGCGGGACAGCGCGACATGTGCTCGACCAGGGCGGGCGAGAGCGAAGCCGGGCCGGCGCTCGCCGCCCGCTCCCACAGCGCTTCCTGGACGGTGTTACAGTGCAGAGGACTCATTCGGTACCACCTCCGGATCGTCCGTACGGAGGATCTGACGGAGTCTCCGTATCGCATGAAAGCCGTTCGCCTTGACGGTGCCCTCAGCGCAGCCCAGCACCGCGGCCGTTTCCTTCACGGACAGCTCCTCGCGGTAGCGCAGGACGAACGTCGCGCGCTGCATCTCGGGGAGCATGTCGATCGCGTGACTCAATCGCTCGCCGATCTCCTCCCGGGCAACGTCGTCGAGCGGAGAAGCGGTTCCGCTCGGCGCGTCCGGGTAGGGGGTTTCCTCTATCGGAGTCACGACGCCGTAGCGCCGCTTCTCCCGCTTCTTCCATCCCAGCGACTCGTTCACCGCGATCCGGTACAGCCACGACCAGAACGGCGCCCGTGGCTCCCAGCGCTCGATGTTCTGGTACACTTTGATGAACACCAGCTGAAGCACGTCCCTGGCGTCCTCGTAGTTCCCGACGAAACGGTACGTCACCCGCAGCAGGTCCTGCCGGTAGAACCGCACGAGCTCGTCGAAGGCGGCGGCTTCGCCGCCCTGCGCGCGAGCCAGAATGTCGGGAGCGATCTCGGCCATCGGCCGTTCTCCTGACGCGAGGGGCTGGGACTCCATGCGTAAACGGTCGCCGGCGGGAGCCGGTTTAGCGCCGTGCCACGGGCTATTCCTCCGGCGCACCGCCGGAAATCGCGGCCGCAGCCCGGCGTAGTCGGAGATTGTACGACGCGGTCCATGCCAGGTACGCTACGACCAGCGCATAGAGCACGATCTCCGAGTAAAAGTACACCGCCGCGATCAGCAGCGCCGCGCCGATCATCAGGAGGTGGGGCGAGCGGGGGTTGGTGAGGAACCGCTTGATGTTCGGGAATGCCACGCGGCTGACCATGAGCCCGGTCAGGAGGAGCAACCCGACGGCCCAGGCGATCGCCCACGGCCAGTCCCGGATCGGCGCCTTGAACAGGTGCACGTGCACTGCGACGATCGCGGCCGAGGTGGGGGTGGGCATCCCGATGAACGCGTCCTTGCGTGGCGGCAGGGCGGCGGCATCCTCGCTCGTCATGACGTTGAAGCGCGCGAGCCGCAGCGCGGTGGCGGAGACGAACGCGAAGGCGGCGATCCACACCAGCCGCTGTACGTGCGACCAGCCCGCCATGTCCGGGCCGCCGGCGCCCCACGCCAGCGCCAGGAGCGCGGGCGCGACACCGAACGTGACGACGTCGGCGAGGGAGTCGAGCTGCACGCCGATCGGCGAGCTCGTCGACACGAGCCGCGCGACCGCTCCGTCGAGACCGTCGAGGACGATGCCCGCGCCGATCGCGATCGCCGCACGGTCCCAGTCCCCGGCCAGAGTCGCGCTGACCGAGAAGAACCCCGCAAACAGATTTCCGAGCGTGAACAAGTGGGGAAGCAGGTGCACGCGCCTGCGAAGCCGCTCGCGGCGATTCCCGCGGCGCCGGCGGGACGCGCGCTCCTCACCCTCGCCCTCGACGGGAATCGCGCGCCTCACGCGGGCGCCTCGCTCAGGGCCGGCGCTCCCGACACCCGGGCGGTAAAGCCGGCCTCGGAGCCGTTCCGCACCAGAGCCACGATCCGGTCGCCCGGAGCGGGGCGCAACGCGACGTGGCAGATCCGCACGTCACCGCCGCGGAGGACAAGCAGGGGCAGCGCGTCGGGCCCCAGGTCGAGCTCCTGGATCGTCCGCCGCGCGGCCGGCGCCCTGACCTCCGCGGTGCACAGCTCCGCGTTCCCGCGTTCCAGGTCGAGGTTCCACTGGGAGACGTCGGCCCGCTCCGCGAAGCCCGGCTCGCCACCGATGCTCTCGACTAGCCGGTTCCGTGGTCCCTTCTCCCGATCGATGAGCACGGGGTGCACGTCGGGGACGTGGTACTCGCCGGCCGCCAGCTGACAGGCCAGGAAGTTCACCTCCTGATTCGCGGTCAGGGCGACGACCGCACCGGCGTCCCCCAGACGCGCCTCGTCCAGGACCTCGCGCTCGAGTGCGTTGCCTACGATGGCCGGCATGCCGAGCCGCCGGGCGTGGGCCACGTTGATCGGGTTGGCGTCGACGAGGAGCGGCTCGAGACCGTGCTCTCGCAGCAGCGTGGCAAAAGTTCTGCCGAGCGCGTTGGCCCCCACCACGACGACGTGCCGGCTCGACGTCGCGGCCACTTCGAGCAGCCTGGCCACCGGGGCCGCCGTGATCCCCTGCACCACCACGGTGATCGCGATCGTCAGGAACACGAGCGCCACCAGCGCCTGGCCGTCCTCCGGGCCCAGGCGGGCGCGGGTCACGGCCGGCGAGCCGCTTGCCAGCAGGATCGCGATGAACGAGGAAATCGAGATCGCCACCACGCCGCGCGGGCAGATCCACATGACGAACAGCCGCTCGCGCCAGGTGAGATCGGTGCGCGCCGTCGAGGCCAGGACGTTCAGCGGCCGGACCACCCACATCAGCAGGAGCACGACCGCGACGCCGCGCCAGCCCACGGCGGCGATGGTCGACAAACGCAGGTGCGCGGACAGCAGGATGAAGAGCAGCGAGATGAACAGGATGCTGAGCTCGCCCTTGAAGCGGCGCAGCTGGTGCTGCCGGGGGATCGCCTCCCTGCGCACGGTCATGCCGGCGATCACGACGGCCGCCAGGCCGGACTCACCGGCCAGCCGCTCGGAGATCGCGAACAGTGCGAGCACCCATGCCAGCACGACCAGATTCTCGACCTCGTCCGGGAGCAGCCGCCGCATCCGCAGGATCCGCCCCAGCACCCAGCCGCCGGCCAGTCCGATCGCCGCTCCCAAACCCATCCGGAGAGCGAACTCCCGCATGCCCGTCCAGATCGACGAATCGGCGGTCAGAAGGAGCTCCAGGACGACCACGGCGAAGATCGCCCCGATCGGATCGATGACGATCCCTTCCCCGCGCAAGACCGTGTCCAGCCGCCGCTGGACTCGCACCCGGTCGAGCAGCGGATTGATGACGGTCGGTCCGGTGACGCTGACGATCGCTCCGAACAGGAACGCGAGCCGCCACGGGAACCCGGCCACCACGTGGGCGGCCGCGGTGGCGCCGACGACCGTGACCACGGCGCCGATCGTGACCAGGTTCCGCACCGTCCGGCCGACGGCGGCCAGATCCACGTAGTGGAGCTGGAGCCCGCCCTCGAACAGGATCAGGGCCACGGCGATCGTGACGATCGCCTCCAGGCCGCGGCCGAAGGCCCGCGAGTCGATCCAGCCGACGCCGTCGGGCCCTGCGAGGATCCCCAGCCCGAGCAGCAGGACGATGCTCGGCAGCCGGACCTTGTGCGCGAGCACCTGGGCCAGCATCCCGACGGCGATCGCGACCGCCACCATCTGCACGAGCTGCTGAGCGGTCACCTCCATGCCGGCAACCTATCAGGCGACGTTCTCCGCGTACCAGTCGCACCACCGCGTCAGCGGACACTGCTCGCAGCGTGGCGTGCGCGCCTTGCAGATCGCCCTGCCGTGCGCGATGAGCCGGTGGTGCGTGGCGGCCCACTCGCCTTCGGGGAGGGCCTCCATCAGCTCCTCCTCGACCCGCCGCGGGGTGCTTCCGCGCGCCAGTCCGAGGCGCCTCGAGACGCGGAAGACGTGCGTGTCGACCGCGATGGCCTGCATGGCGTGAACGTTGGAGAGGACAACGTTGGCCGTCTTCCGCCCCACCCCGGGCAGCTCCATCAGCGCCTCGCGGCCGTCCGGCACCCTGCCCCGGTGCTCTTCCACGAGGGCACGGGTGGCCGCCAGGATATTTCGCGCCTTGTTGCGGAAGAGGCCGCACGAGCGGATGTACGATTCGAGCTCTTCCTGCGAGAGACGCAGCACGTCCGCCGCGCCCGGATGGTCGCGAAAGAGCTCCGCGGTGACGCGGTTGACCCGCTCGTCGGTGCACTGCGCCGACAGGATGGTGGCGACGAGGAGCTGGTAGGGGGTCTCGTACCGCAGGGCCGTCTCGGCCGCGGGGTAGGTATTCTCCAGCGCGCGGAGGATCGCGCGGACGGCTCGCGGGCTTTTGGGCCCCCGAACCCCCGGCGACCCGGTCGTCAGGGAATGGCGCCGGTCTGGAGCTTGCCCTGCCGTTCCCGGCGTTCCCGCTCGATCGCCTCGCGCGTGCTCGACGGCATGTCCTGGCCGCGCGTCGTGTCGGGAATGATACGGTCGCCCGAGCGCAATCCGAAGGGGTCGAGCGACTGCAGGCTGTCGGCGAACGTCGTCTGCGGCTCGCCGAGCGCGGCGGCCAGCACGACCTCCGAGGCCAGAGAATCACCCGCGAAGACCAGGCCGAAGTCCTTGTCGACCTGCACGATCTTGTGGGTCAGCTGGTCGAAGCCGGGCTCTTCGAGGACACGGAAGTCGTATTCGAAGCCGTGATACAGATACAGCGACTTGACCTCGCCCGGCCGAAGGATGCCCGTGAACGTCGTGGCTGCGCCGAGATGCTGCGCGGCGGTGGGCTCGATCTTGAGGACCTTGGGCTTGTCCGTGGCGTTCCGGACCTCGACGCTGCGGAGGTGGTAGGGGCTGCGCATCGTCGAGATCGGTCCCTGACAGGCCGCCAGGACGGCGACGGCGAGAACGGCTTCGAGTACGACGGTCGCTTGACGCATGGGTGCCATCTCGCTAAGTTGAGTAGTTACCGCGTGTTATCCGACGCCACATACTACCAGCTTCCCCGGGAGGGACGAATCCGCATGGCCGAGGTCCAGGTTCGCGAGGGCGAATCGCTCGAGAGCGCGCTCAAGCGCTTCCGTCGCGAGGTCAAGAAATCCAATATCTTCTCCGAGCTCAAGCGCAAGCGCCATTACGAAAAGCCCAGCGAACGTCGACAGCGCAAGCTCCGTAGCCGCAACCGCCGCGGCTAGACCTATTATGGCCCCTCCCGTTTTCAACGTCAACGACAAAGTCGTCCATCCCCAATACGGTGGCGGATATGTAGCCGGGATAGAGTCCATCGAGGTCGGCGGCGAGAAGATCGAGTGCCTGAAGATCCAGTGTGTGTCGAAGGGGCGGAAGATCTTCGTGCCCCGGGGCAGCGTGGAGCTGGCCGCGATTCGGCCCCCGCTCAACGGCCGCCGTTTCGCGGAGCTGAAGCGCACCCTGACCGGCGAGCCGGAGAAGCTGAACCGCAATTTCAACCGCCGCATGAAAGTCGTAAAGACCAAGCTGGAATCGGGCGACCCGCTCCAGGTCGGCGAAGTCCTGCGCGATCTGTATCCCAAGTGGTCGGACAATTCCCTTTCCAGCTCCGATCAGCGGATCTTCGAGAAATGCCGGGACCTCCTGGTAAGCGAGCTCGCGCTGATCCGAAACGTCTCCTACGAGGACGCACTGGAGTACCTCGAGGAGACGATGTCCTCAGCCGCCGCCCCGTAGCCTCATAGCCATTCCGGATCGCGAGCCTCGTCCTCGTCGTAGTCGGTGAGGTCGTCGAGGTCTTCTCCGTCCGGGTCCACCAGCCAGAGATTCTCCTTCCCGTCGGGTCTCCGCGAAACGAACGCGATCCGCGCGCCCGTCGTGCTCCAGGATGGTGAGCGATCCTCCACCTCGTTGTCCGTCAGTCGCGTCACCTCGCCTCCGGCGACCACCGCCACCGCGATCTCGGCATCTCGCCCCTCGCCGCTCGTGAAGGCGAGACGGGCGCCATCGGGGCTCCAATCGGGCTCGGTCTGCGGCGCGTCGGCGGCGGGCGTCAACGAGCGGGGCGTGCCGCCCTCGGCGGGGATCAGCAGGATACGCCGCCGGCCGCTCTGCCCGTCCACGACCGCCACTGTCCGTCCGTCTGGGGACCATGCGGGCTGGCTCGCGTCGAGCGCCTGCGCCAGTGGTCGCGCGTTCGCCCCGTCGATGTCGGCGATCATGACCTCCGAGCGCGCCCCGCGGATCACACTGTATGCGATGCGGCGGTCGTCCGGGGCCACGGCGGGATCGCGGTAGTCGGCGTCCGCGCCGCCCAGGATCCGGCGCTCGTCGTTTCCGTCCAGATCCATGGACCAGATCTCGTCGCGTCCCGCAGACGGCCGGCGGGTGAAGAACACGCGCCGGATGCCGGGCGCGAAGAAGGGCTGCGTGTCGGCTCCCTCGTCGCCGGTCAGCCGCAGCTCGTTCCCCTTGCGAGCCACCATGAACCAGATGTCGGTGCCCCCTGCCAGGGAGTCCACGTCGAGCTTCGAGTACAGTATCCGTACCGAGGACGGAAGCTGGTCGGGGGGCGAGTACAGGCAGGCGCTCGCGGCGAGGAGCGCGATGGCCGCGAGGCCGGCGCCCGGGATGCTGCCCGGCCGGCAGCTCACAGCCGGGGCAGCGTCACGCCGCGCTGCGCCTGATACTTGCCGCCGCGATCGGCGTACGAGGTCTCGGGTGCGTCGTCGGACTCGAAGAACAGCACCTGCGCGATCCCCTCGTTGGCATAGATCTTCGCCGGCAGCGGGGTCGTGTTCGATATCTCGAGCGTCACGTGGCCCTCCCACTCGGGCTCGAAGGGCGTCACGTTCACGATGAGGCCACAACGCGCGTACGTGGATTTTCCTACGCAAATAGTCAATACATTACGCGGAATACGGAAATATTCCACTGATCGTGCCAGGGCGAACGAATTCGGCGGGACGATGCAGGAGTCGCCCTTCCAATCGACGAACGAGCGATCGTCGAAGTTCTTGGGGTCGACGGTGGCGGTGAAGACGTTGGTGAAGATCTTGAACTCGTCGGCGACGCGAACATCGTAGCCGAACGACGACACCCCGTAGGAGATCACGCCTTCCCGGACCTGGCGCTCGGCGAAGGGCTCGATCATCCGATGCTCCTTCGCCATCCGCACGATCCAGTGATCGGGGCGGATGCTCAGAGCGCCTCGTTCATGCTTCCGCTGCGGTATCCCTCCAGGTCGCAGGCCACCCACACGTAACCGAGGTCCTTGAGCTTGGGAACGATCGCGTCCGCCGCGGCTTGCAGCCGGGCGCGATCCTCGGGCGGAACCTCGATCCGCGCCACGTCGCCGTGATGGCGCACGCGAACCACCGGGAACCCGGCCTCGCGCAGCGCACGCTCGGCCCGGCCCACCCGACCCAGCTTCTCGGACGTGATCGCCTCCCCGTACGGGAAGCGAGAGGCGAGACAGGCGTTGGCGGGCTTGTCGGCGGTCGGTAGTCCCAGCCGCCGCGAGAGCTCGCGGATCTCGGCCTTGGTGAATCCCGCTTCCTTGAGCGGCGAGAGGACGCCGCGCTCGTCGAGCGCCTTGAGGCCGGGACGGAAGTCGAGCGCGTCCTCGGCGTGCGACCCGTCGATCACCGCCCCGAATCCGCGCGCGGATGCGATCGCCACGAGGTCGCCGTAGAGATCGGCCTTGCAGTAGTAGCAGCGCTCGGGCGGGTTCAGCAGGAATCCCTCGTCCTCCAGCTCTGTGGACCGGAGTCGCTCGTGCGGGGCGCCCAGCCACTCGGCCAGCCGGACGGCCTCGTCGACCTCTTCGTCGGCGTAGGTGGCGCTCGCAGCGGTGATCGCGAGCACCTTCGCGGCCCCCAATACGTCCAACGATTTCCTGAGCAGGAGGGTTGAATCGACCCCGCCGGAGTATCCCAGCACGACCGAGCCCGCGGCGCGGAGGAGCGACTCGAGATGCAGCTCCTTCTCCGCGAGCGCGTCCGTTTGCGAAGGACTGGCGATGGAAGGGTTCATGGGATCGGCAAGGTACCGGGGCCTCAACCCGAGCGCACGCCGTTTACCGCGAGGATCCGGCCCGCCGGATCGACGGCCAGGAGATGGTTGCGATCGAGGCGGTGCTGAACGCCGAAGCGCTCGAGCGTGCGCACCAGATCCGGCAAGCGCGAGGCGGCGACGACGAACGCCACGCCGTAGATCCCGGCGGGCTCCCGCTCCTCGATCCGGATCTGATGGTCGCCCGCGAGGAACGGGACTTCCCCGTCGCCCGACTCCATCCTTCCGATGTCCAGCGCCGCCAGGAAGTCGGCGAGGACAGGCGGGTCCGCGGCCCCGATCGTCGCACCCAGGAGCCCGGGATTTTCGAGGCCGCGCCAGTCTTTCGTCCGGCGGTAGAACGGTCCGTGCCTGCCGCGCGCGACGACAGCCGCCGCGGGGAGCGGGACGTGCAGGTCGACGCGCACCTCGGCGGGCGATTCGAGGGACAGTACGTAGCGGTTCGAATCGGCGGGGTCGGGATCGCTCACGACCTCGGCGTCGGGCCACGTCACGCGCATCTCTTCCAGGTCCCCCTCGAACGCCACCACCCGACTCGGTGCGAGGCCCTTCTTAGCGAGACGGCCGGCCATCGCCGGCGGGTCGATCGCCTCCATGCGGAACGAGATCGTCTCGCGCGCGCCGGCAGAAGCGGAGGCGTCCAGGAGGCGGACGCGGTCCTCCTTTCCCCACCCGAGAACGGCCTCTCCGGAGTCGGATTCCTCGGCGGCCTCCTTCATCGCCAGCACCCAGCGGTAGAACTTCTCCGCCTCGACGAGGTCCGGTACGGGGAGCGTGATCCCTTGCAAGCGCAGCGCGGCCGGCATGCGCGCGAACCTAGTGTGCCGCAGCACACTAGGCGATCAGCCCGGCCTCCGCGAGGAACCGGCTCGGGCGCGCCTCGTCGCGGGGAACGGCCACCCACGAGGCGACGAGCTCCTGCGAGGCGCGGGTGAGCGCGACGTAGAAGAGACGCCGCTCCCCGTCGACTGGCGCGCGCGGATGCGGGATCAGGCCTTCGTTGCAGCCGGGCAGGAAGACGACCGGCCACTGGAGTCCTTTGGCGCGGAAGTAGGTCGCCACGGTGACCGCGTCGGCCGCGTCTTCGCGATCTTCCGACTCCACCCGGACCCGACACGGGACGCCGACCGACTGCAGCTCCCCGGCCACGGCCACGCAATGCGCGTTCGTGCGGCACAGGACCGCCAGCTCCCGCGCCCGGCGTCCTCCACCGATCGCCTTGCGCGCCCGGTGCGCGAGACCCGCGGTCTCCGCTTCCGCGCTTCCGGCGGGGGCCACGACGACCGCGGCCATGTCGGTTCGCGCCGCCACCGGAGACTTCGGGATGCGGCCCCGGTTGTGGCGTACGAGCCGCACCGCGTGCGCCAGCAGGTTCGGCGGATTGCGATAGTTGATCGCCAGCTCGTGAGAGTCGACCTCGCGGCCCGAAAGCCGTGCCAGCCCGACGATGAACTCCGCCGAGCAGCCCCGGAAGCCGTAGATCGCCTGGTCGTCGTCGCCCGTCACCACGAGATCCGACCGGGCGGCCAGCCGGAGCACGAGCGCGAAGTCGAGCCGGTTGATGTCCTGGAACTCGTCGACGATCACCTCGTCCCAGAGCCCGGGGATCCGGTCGCTCGGCCCCGCCCGCTCGAAGAGCGCAAGCGCCCGGAGCTTCTGGTCGTCGAAGTCCATGACTCGGGCCTGACGCATGCCCCGATCCGTGGCGGCGAACAGCAGCGCGACGTCGGCGGGGTCGACGAGCGGAACTTCGGACGCGAGCTCGGTCATCCGCTCGCGGGCGACCGGGTCGCGCTCCAGGTAGCGGGCGAGCTCTCGCGGGCCCGCCCTGCGCGGATCATGGAGCGCGTTCTTGAGGAGGGCGAACACTTCGCGGACGAGTGATCCGTGCCCGGCAAGCTCCATCGCGAGGCCGCACTCGGCCGCCGAGTCCGCCAGCAGGCGGTCGGCCAGCGCGTCATCGGCCACGGGGTGCGCCTCCTCGGGCGCGTGCCGCCGGAGAAGCGCGGCCCCGAAGGCGTTCAAGGTCGAGACCGTGCACCGCCGGGCGTCGATTCCGCGCTCGAGCGATCGGGATCCCAGTCGCTCCACCAGCGAGCGCCTCGCAGCGCGATCGAATGTCAGCACCAGGACGCGCTCCGGCCGAACGCCCTCCTCGATCCTGCCGAGGACGCGCTCGACGAGCGTCTGCGTCTTCCCCGATCCGGCCGGGGCGACCATCCGGATCGTCCGCGAGCGACACTCGATCACGCGCAGCTGATGCTCGTCCGACGGGGTGGACACTAGTCCGTCCGCGCGAAGGGCCCCCTCCGTGGATCGGGCTCCTCGGCCTCGAACGATCGATCGAGCGCCCGATACTGGACCGCCTCGGCGACGTCCGTCGGCCGGATGGCGTCGCTCCCCGCGAGGTCGGCGATCGTCCGCGCCACCCTGAGGACCCGCACGTGCCCCCGCGCCGACAGGCCGAGCCGGGTGTGCGCGGTCTCCAGCAGGCGCCGGCCTTCGCGGCAGAGCTGCAGCCAGCCGCCGCCGCTTTGCGGCGTGAGTGCGGCGTTCGCTGCGCCGCGCTCACGCTGGCGCTCGCGGGCCGCCTCGACGCGGCTGCGGACGGTCGCCGACGTCTCGGCGCAGCTTCCGTCGGTCAGCACCGCATACGCGATCGATCGGAACGCGACGTGGAGGTCGACCCGATCGAGCAGCGGGCCGGACACGCGCCCCCGGTACGCGCGCCGCGCCCCGGGATTGCAGCGGCAGGCCCTCCGCTCGTCGCCCCACCACCCGCAAGGACAGGGATTCATCGCGGCGACGAGCAGGAAGCGGGTCGGAAAGCGCTGCCGCTCGCGCGCCCGGCCGATGACGACCTCGCCGTCCTCGAGCGGCTGCCGCAGCCCCTCCAGGGCGTCGCGGCGAAACTCGGGCAGCTCGTCCAGGAACAGGACCCCCCGATGGGCCAGGCACACTTCGCCCGCGCGGGCGGGATGGCCCCCTCCCAGCAGCGCGGCGGCGGAGAGCGTGTGATGGGGCGCGCGGAAGGGCGGGACGGTGATGAGGGGCCGCTTGGGCGAGAGCCTTCCCCACGCCGAGTGGATGGCCGTGACCTCCAGCGCCTCCTGTCCGGTCAGCACCGGGAGGATCGTCGGCAGGCGGCGCGCGAGGAACGTCTTGCCCGCGCCGGGCGGGCCGATCAGCAGCGCGTTGTGCAACCCGGCCGCGGCGATCTCCAGCGCGCGGCGGGCCGGCTCCTGGCCGCGGATCTCCGCCCAGTCGACGTCCCACGAGGCGGGACGTCCGTCCGCGACCAGCGGCTGCGGAGCGATCGGCCGCCTGCCCGACAGGTGGTCGACGGCCGCGCGCAGCGATGCCACCGGGATCGCGTCGATGCCCCGCACGAGCGCCGCCTCGCGCGCGTTCTCCGCGGCGATCAGAACTTGTGAGGCGCCGGATCCGGCGAGCGCCACGGTGGCGGGAAGCACGCCCCGGACGGGCCGCACGCGGCCATCCAGGGCGAGCTCGCCGAGAGCTGCCAGCGGCGTGCCGGACGCGGCGAGCGAGCCATCCGCGGTGAGGATCGCCAGCGCGATCGGCAGATCGAACCCGGAGCCCCGCTTGGGCTCGTCGGCCGGCGCCAGACTGACGGTGATTCGACGGGCCGGAAACCTGAAGCCGCTGTTGCCGAGCGCCGCGGTCACCCGCTCGCGGCTCTCGCGTACCGCCCCGTCCGGGAGGCCGACGAGATGGAACGTCGGCAGCCCCCGGGCGAGGTCGACCTCGACGGTGATCGGCCGCGCCGTCAGCCCGAGGAGCGACGCCGTGTGGACGCGCGCGAGCACGGCTCGTGGCCGTGCAAGAGGTGGACCGGTGAGGCGACGACTCTCCCCGAGCGGCGTCCCTGCCCTACTCCACCAGCTCGATCGTCTCCTGGCGCTGCTGCACGATGGGGATCACGAGGTTCTGGCCGCCGGCGACCACGAACGCGTCCATCTTCATCTCGCCGGTCTCCGTCCCACCCAGGTAGAGGCCCGGATCCGGGAGGAAGTAGAACGATCCAGTCCCCGTGCCGGTGCCGCTCAGCGAGATGTCCGCACCCTGCTGGCTGCCGCTGCCCTCGATAGCGACCTCGCTTGTGACGTCGATCTTGAGCGCGGTCCTGCCCGCGTACTCGGCGTTGCCGCTCGCCGTATAGTGGTTGATGCGCTGGATCGTCATGTCGAGGCCATTCTGGTTGGTCTTCAGGTTCATGGTGTCGGTCCAGCCGCCACCCTCGGCTACGGGCTCGGCCGGAAGGACGGGGTAGAACCCGCGGTAGGTGGCCGCCAGGTCCAGGCGACCCGCCGCGTCGGGCACGGAATCGGGCAGGATGACCTCCGTCACCGCGCCGCGCTCGTCCATCATCACCATGACCGGTTCGCCGTACAGCGCGCTGAAGTCACCGCCTGTCTGCGGGACGCTCTGGATCGACAGGCTGTCGTGGACGATCTCGACGGTACGACCGCCATCCTCGGAAGCGCTCACCGTCGCGTCGAACCGCCAGTAGCTGTTGACGTCCGCTGTCTGCTCCGCGCCGTTCACCGTCTGCGTCACATGGTCCTGTTGCGTGCGCACGTACGTGTGCGTGGCTCCGGGCTCCGCGCCGTAACGCAACGTCTGAGCAGCTACGGGATCGACACCGGTCGCCAGGCAGGCCAGCGCGGCGAGAGATATCACCATGCATGTCTTCAACGAAGGTCCCCTCCTGATAGGAACGTGCGATTGCGTACCGATTCCAGGGTCGTCAGACCTCGAACGGACTTGTGTGCGGGGCGGACAGGCAATAATGTTCGTCCCCAGGTACCCGTTGCGGCAAGTCGGGTTCCCTCACTCCTCGATTCGACAACCCATCGTTGGCGCGAAGCGTCGAGTCCCTTCCGCCCTGGCGGGGCCATGGTGGCATTGAAGGCGTGGTCCAAGAAGCGCACTCTGGTCGCCCTGCGCGTATGCGCGACCGCGGCGACCGGCGTCCTGTTGTGGCTCTATGCCCCGACCGACGGGCTCTCCGCCTCCCTAGTCACCGTCTGGCTTCTCTACCTCGCCACGACCATCGGCTACGGGTTCCTCCCGCGCCACTGGTACGCCCGCCGCGGGTTCGACCTCGTCTTCGTCCTGATCGAGCTCTCGCTGCTGGGCACTCTGTTCCTGGCCTATCCGCTTCCGGGCTCCTGGATCTTCTACGCCCTGTTCTTGCTGGCGGTCCTGCTGGCCGCGCTCGCCCGGCGACTCGTCTGGTCGCTCTCGCTCGGTGCGGCGGTGGCCGCCGCGCACGTCCTGGCCAACGCGGACACGATCTCCGAAGATCCGGGCGTCCTGATCCTTCAGGTCAGCCTCCTGCTCACGACCAGCGGGATCGTCGGGTTCCTCACCGAGGGGCTGGATCGCGAGGAGCAGACCAGCGCGCTCCTCGACAACGCGCTCGAGGTCAGCACGCTGCTCGCCGGCACGCTCGAATCGGACACCGTGTACGACCGGCTCACCGAGTTCGTGGCACGCGTTCTTCAGGCCGACCGCGTGTCGGTGATCCTGGCCGATCCCGACCGGCGCTCCGCCCGGGTGGTGTCGGCGGTCGATCGGGGCGTGCCTCGGCACGACGTCACGATCGATCTGGCGGGATATCCCGAGATCCAGACCGCGCTGGACGACCGGGAGCCGGTCGTCATCACCCGCCCGGGAACGAACCCGCGCATGTCGGGAGTGCGGCGGGCGCTTCCGGCCCGCGCTCTCGGCTCCTCGATCCTCGTTGTCCCGATCGTCGAGGACGAGGCCCCCCGGGGAGTGCTGTTCGTCCGCCTGGAGGAAACGCGCCGCGATTTCACCGAACAGGAGATCAAGCTGTGTCGCGTCCTCGCATCCGTGGCCGGGCAGGCCCTCCAGCGCGCCGAGGAGTACGCCGAGGTGGCCGAGGCCGCCCGCAGGGACCCGCTGACCGGACTCTTCAACGTGCGCGCCTTCCACCGCGCCCTCGGCGAGGAGATCGAGCGCACGGAGCGGACGGGCTCCGCGTTCAGTCTGCTGATGATCGACATCGATTATCTCAAGCGCGTCAACGACCGCTTCGGTCACCTCGCGGGCGACCGCGTGCTCCAGAAGGTCGCCCGGGTCCTCGCCGACCAGGTGCGCGGGATCGACACCGTGGCCCGGTACGGAGGCGAGGAGTTCGCCGTGCTGCTGCCCGAGACCGGCAACGAGCGCGCGCTCGTCGTCGCCGAGCGCCTGCGCTCGCGCGTGGCGGCCTCGGGGCACGAGGAGCTGCTCGATCCGGTGACGATCTCGATAGGCGTGGCCACCTGCCCGGATGACGCCGTCACGCCGAGCGATCTGCTGCACAAGGCGGACGTGGCGCTCTACGCCTCGAAGTTCAACGGTCGCAACCGCTCGACGCGCTTCGGATCCTCGGCGGCGGAGGGCTGGGCGCCGCCTCCCCTCGAAGAGGCGCCGGCGCTGGGCGACGACTCGGCGGTGCGCTCGGTGCGGCAAGCGCTCTCGGGGGTGGCGGAGAACAGGAACCTCATGCGCCACCTCGAAGTGATCGCCGCCCTGGCCAACGTGATGCGCGCGCGCGATCCGGGCGCGATCGAGGCCCTGCGCGACGTCTCCACCATCACCGAGCTCTTCCTCGCGCACCTGCCGCTGCCTGAGCGGGGCCGCTGGACGATCCACATCGCGTGCCTGCTGCGGGACGTCGGGAAGCTCTCGATCAGCGACGAGGTCCTCAACAAGAAGGACTACCTCACGCGCGACGAGTACGAGATCGTGCGCCGCCATCCGATCGTCGGCGCGCGGATCGTGGAGCCGCTCAAGGGGCTGGAGGAGGCCGTGCCGTTCATCCGCCACCATCACGAGCGATGGGACGGGAAGGGATATCCCGACGGGCTCGCCGGCAACGCCATTCCGTACGGGGCGCGCATCGTCTCGCTGGTCGACGCCTTCTACGCGATGATCCGGGGACGGCCCTACGCGGACCGCGCGCGCGGCCTGCGCTACGCGTGCGAGGAGATCCGCCGCAACTCGGGCACCCAGTTCGATCCCGATCTGGCGCGGCGATTCCTGGACGTGGTCGACGCCAACCGCGACATCATCGCCACGCTCGTCGACGACGCGGACGCCGATCAGGAGGGGCCCGTGGAGGCGCCGGAGCCCCGGGCACTGAGGAGCGCGCCACCGGTCGAGCCTCTCAGGTGAGGCGGGCGCGGGAGTCCCCGCGCCGCCGCGATCGAGTCCACAGCCACACGCCGAGCCCGAGCCATGCGCCGGAAGTCGGCAGCGCCGCCTCGAGCCCGAACGATCCTCCCGTCAGCCAGTCCGGACCCTGCAGCACGCCGAGGTGGCACGGGGACGGGATCGTCAGGCCACTGACCGGAATCGCCGCGCCGAGCACGATCGCCGCGTTCCACCCCGCGTGGGCGCCGACGGCCACCCAGACGTCCCGCTCGATCAGGACCCAGGCCGCCAGGACACCGCCCACGAGTGCCAGGTTCGCCCCGGCCCACCACCCGAACCCCGGGTTGGCCTGGTGTGCTGCGGCGAAGACGACCGCCGTCACGAGCACGGCCCCAACCGCGCCAGCCAGGTCACGCAGCGCGAAGAGCGCGTAGCCCCGGAACAGCGCTTCCTCGAACAGCGCCGCCAGCGCGACGAACCCCGCCGTTCCCGCCGCGAAGCGGAAGATCGACTCGGGCCGGCAGGCGCGCGGCGCGAGCTCGTACACCCCCGCCAGCCCGAGCCCCGCGACCACCGCGGCCACGAGGAGGCCGCCGGCGACGACGCCCTGCAGGGTCCGCTTCACGGCGGCGCGGTTCACGGCCAGCGGCGTGACCGACGGCGTCCGCCGATCGAAGAAGCGCCAGCACGCGAACGAGATCACGAGGAGGAGCGCGTCGAAGACCGCGTAGCCCGTCAGGTTGCCGACCCCGGCCGGTCCGATCGCGGCCCCCGTCACCGCCAACGCGAAGAAGGTAGCGAGGAACCATGCTACGAGGCGGAGGCCGGCGCGCAGGCGGACGTTCACGGCCGGAAGGCGTCCTCGATATGCTCGATCGCGGGGCCGCCGGCGCCCCACGTGACCCCGATCACGTCGAACCGGAGCTCGCGCGCCGCACTCCAGCGCGCGGCGGCCACGGCCCCG
>DATFFS010000141.1:0-1759 GCA_035249945.1 Gemmatimonadota bacterium | reverse complement strand
CGGCGAGGGCGAGCCGGCGGCCCGCCGCGCGGCTGCGGGCGACACCCTGCGGGGGGAGGTGCCCCCGCCCGACGCCCTGTACGAGCGCCTGCTCGAGGGTGCCGATACGACCGCGGTGGCGGTCGAGGGCGCGCCCATCCGCTATCAGGGCAGCCGGCTCGTGTTCTACCCGGAGGGCGAGGTGATCGTGCTCGAAGGGCAGGCGCAGGCCGAGCAGGGCGGCACCACGCTCGAGGCGGAGCGGATCCTGTTCCGCAGCGCCGAGGGCGTGGTCGAGGCCTTCCGCGACGCGTCGGTCGCGCGCGGGCCGTCGAAGCTCGTGGCGGACTCCCTGTTCTACGATCGCGAGAGCGGCTCGGTAGCCACCTTCGGGGCCTCGGTCCTCACGGAGGGGCAGTCCGAGACGCGCGGCGCCGATCTCATGTACGACCTCGAGCGGCAGAGCGGCCGGCTGGGCGGCGGAACCACCGAGTACGCCCCCTGGATCCTCCAAGGCACGGACATGAGCAAGATCGGCGAGTCGACCTACCTGGTGCAGCAGGGGAACTTCACCACCTGCAATCTGCCCGAGCCGCACTACAAATTCGCCTCGAGCGAGATCAAGATGCGCCAGGAGGACGTCATCGTGGCGTCGCCGGTCGTCCTCTACTTCTCCGACGTCCCGGTCTTCTTCCTGCCCTGGTACGTCGAGCCGGTGACCCGCGGGCGCCACTCGGGGTTCCTGCGGCCGCGGATCGGGCTCAACACGATCATCTTCGGCAGCGGCCAGGAGCGGAACGTCCAGGACCTCGGCTACTACTACACGTTCGGCGACTACGGCGACGCGCGCGTCTCGGCGGACTGGTACTCGGAGTCCCGCACCGTGGTCCGGTTAGACACCCGCTACGCGCTCCGGCATTCCTTCACCGGCGACTTCCACGCCGAGCAGGTGTGGAACCGGCTCGACGATTCGTCGTCGCGGCTCATCCGCTTCGCCCACGACCACACCATCAGCCCAGAGACGCGCGCCAGCGTCGACGTGAACTGGTCGAACAGCCGCTCGTTCCTGCGCCGCAACTCCTTCGACCCCGAGGAGATCCTTCAGCGCGCGTTCCGCTCGGCGGCGAGCTACAGCACGCGCTTCGACTGGGGATCGTTCGTGGCCGGCGCCGACGCCGACTTCCGCCTCGACGCCAACCGCACCGACTTCCGCCTCCCCGACCTGCGGCTCTCGATCAACCAGCGGCCGCTGTGGGGACGGCGGCCGGTGGGCGCGGGGGAGCCAGCCGAGCGGCGGTGGTTCCAGAACCTCCAGTACAGCGCCAGCGCGTCGCTCGTCGGACGCCTCGCTCGATCGGCGGTCGATTCGCTGGGCAATCCGGTGACCAACATTCCCACCGACTCGCTGGGGAACCCGCTCCAGCTCGACCGGGAGACGATCGAGAACGAGCAGGAGGGGCGGCTGCAGTTCACGCTGAACGGCCCGCTGGATCTCTTCGGCGCCATCAAGGCGAACCCCTCGCTGTCGTACTCCGCGCAGGTCGATCACGATCGCCTGGCCGACGACGCGCCGACGAGCGGCACCGGCCGGCTGAACGCGGGCCTCAACATGAGCAGCCGGTTCTTCCGCATCTTCGAGGATGCGCCCGGACCGTTGCTGGCGATGCGGCACACGGTCGCCCCATCGGTGGGGATCAGCTATTCGCCGAAGCCGAACTTCTGGGGGACCGAGCCCGAAGACGTGCGGGCCGGCGAGGAGCAGCTGACGGCGAGCTTCAGC
>DATFFS010000140.1:0-22923 GCA_035249945.1 Gemmatimonadota bacterium | reverse complement strand
GGCGCCCAGCCGCTCGAGCCACGCCGCCGCGCGCCGGCGCGCCTGTGCGCGCGTCCCCCCTCGGGCGCGCCGTCCGTAGGCGACGTTGTCGAGAGCGGTCAGCGCTGGAAAGAGGAGCGGGTCCTGGAACGCGATCCCGATGCGGCGCTCACGCGGCGGCAGCCGGACTCCGGCGGACACGTCCTCCCACACCCTGCCGTCCGCCGCGACGCTGCCGCCCGAAAGCGGCACGAGCCCCGCCAGCGCGGCAACGACCGTGGACTTGCCGGCGCCGTTGGGACCGAGGAGCGCGGTGACACCCGTCGGCGCCGAGAAATCCGCGTGGAGCGCGAAGCCCTCGCGGGCGACGCGAATGCGGGCCTCGAGTCCGTGGCTCACCGCGGCTCCCGGAACAGACCGCCCCGCATCGCGACGACCGCGATCAGGCACACTGCCAGAAGCGCGACGCTGAGCGCGATCGCCGCGCCGGCGTCGGTCTGAAGCAGCTCGTACACCGCGAGCGGCGTCGTCTGCGTGCGGCCCCGCAGGTTGCCCGCGAACGTGATCGTGGCGCCGAACTCGCCCAGCGCGCGCGTCCAGGCGAGGGCGACGCCGGCGGCGAGCGACGGCCGGAGACCGGACAGGACGACGGTCCGGAAGACGCGCGCGCCGGAAGCGCCGAGCGTCGCCGCGGCGTCCTCGAGCCGCCGGTCGAGACCGGCGAGCCCCGCCTCCAGAGTGATGACGAGGAACGGGGCCGATACGAACGTCGCCGCGATCACGACCGCGGCGGTCGTGAACGGGATCGAGACGCCGATCGCATCGAGCGTCCCACCGAGGAGGCCCCGCCGTCCGAACGCCGTCAAGAGTCCCACGCCCGCCACGACCGGCGGCAGGACCATCGGCAGGACGACCAGCCCGCGCAGCCAGCGCCGGCCGGGGAAGCGGGTCCGGGCCAGGACCCAGGCAAGCGGGAACGCGAGCACGAGACCCAGGCCGACAGCCGCGGTGGACGCCACCACCGAGAGCGCCGCGGCTCGCGCGACCTGACGCGAGAAGAGAGCGGAGCCGACCGAGCCCCACGGGGCTTCGGCGACCAGCCCGATCAGGGGCAGCGCGAAGAAGGCGGCCGCGAGGGCCGCCAACCCGACGACGAAGGGCGGCGTCCTCACGGCACGCCGAAGCCGTGCGCCGCGAGGATCTCGCGTCCCGTCCGCGAGCGGACCAGTGCGAGGAACGCGTGTGCCCCGACGGGGTGCTCCGGGTCGGTCGCGGCGGCGACGGGATAGAGCGCGCGCACGGCGGCGCGCGCGGGAATCGGCAGCACACGGACGCGCGCGGCCAGGGCGGGGGTCACGTCCGAGGCGTAGACGATCCCGGCGTCGGCTTCCCCGAGCGCGACCGCCGCGGCGACCGCCTTCACGTCGAGCGCGTTCGACACGACGTTCGCCTCGACCGTCGCTTCGATCCCGAGCCCCGCCAGCGCGCGCCGAGCGTAGGCTCCCGCGGGGACGTCCCGCTGGGCGAGGACGACCCGTGTGCCTGGACGCGCGAGGTCCTCGACCGTTCGCACTCCGGCGGAATCATCGTCCCCCGCGATGACGACCATCCGGTTCGTCGCGAGCGCGGTCGGCCGCTCGACCAGCTCGCCACGCCACGCCTCCGCCATCGTCCGCTCGTCGGCGGTGGCCAGCAGGTCGAACGGCGCGCCCGCCCGCACCTGCGCCACAAGCGTGGAGCTGGCTGCCAGCTCGAGCGCCACCTCGGCTCCCGGGTGGGCCGTCTCGTACGCCGCGGCGATCTCGGTGAAGGCCTCGCTCAGCGAGGCGGCAGCCAGCACGGTCACGTCGTGCGGGTCTCCGCTCCCGCAGCTCGCCGCTACCGCGCACGCGGCTGCTCGCACCGATGACTGCCATCCTCGAGTCATCGTCAGGGCTCGATCAACCGGGGCTCTCCCACGCCGGCCGGCCGCTGAGGAAGATTTCGTCCCAGAGCTGAACCATGAGGACCCCCAGCAGGCTGCCACCCGTCGCGCGACCACCGGCGCGATGCGCCGCCAGCCGGTCCGCGACCTCGCGGGGATCGAAGTATCCCTTGGCTCTCACGCATTCGGGCGACAACAGCTCGCCTGCGAACGCGGGGAGCGGCCCTCTCAGCCAGCGCTCGAACGGGGCAGCGAGGCCGCGCTTGCGCCGACGTCGGATCGCTTCCGGCAGGAGCCCCTCGGTGGCCATGCGGAGTACCCGCTTTTCGGTTCGACCCCGCAGCTTGAAGCGGGGCGGGACGCGGAGGGCGAGGTCGATCACTTCGGGATCGAGAAAGGGCAGGCGCACCTCCAGACCATGCGCCATCGACAGGCGATCGAGCTTGCGCTCGATGTAATTCGACAAGCGGATGTGGAGGTCGACGCATTGCAGTCGCTCGAATGGATGCTTCGGCGAAACCTCCGGAAGGCCGTCCGAAGGCGTCGGCCCCCCGCGTCGTTCTTCCGCGATCCGCTCGCGAAACCCGGGAGCGTATAGCCGCTCGCGCGTGGTCCAGTGGCGGGGCCCGGTGATCGCGGCGAAGTGGTCAATCGCGGGGGCGGCGGGCGCCATCGCGGCTCCGAATGCCCAGGGCCGGAGGCGACGCACGGGCTCGAAGAGCGCCTGACGAAGACCCTGCGGGAGATACCCGAGCGGCCGGGCCCATCGATCCACGCGGTACCACCAGTATCCGCCGAGGAGCTCGTCCGACCCCTCGCCCGTCAGCACCGCCCGATGGCCGCGCGCGGTGGCCTCGGACAGAACCAGCCGCGGGATCTCGAGACCCGTCGTGGTGAGAGATTCGGTGTGCCACACCGCCCGGGGATAGGCCTCGAAGTGGGCGTCGGTCAGAGTCACCCGATGGACGCGGAGCTGCATTCCGCCCATGTCGGCCAGGGTTCCCGATCCGAGCTCGTCGAAGTCCGGATCCTCGAAGCCGAGGCTGTACACATCCAGCGGGGCAGGACCCTCGCGCGCCGCCAGCGCCACGATCGCGCTGGAATCGATCCCCCCACTGAGCCAGCCGGCCACCGGAACGTCCGCTCGTAGATGAAGCCGGACCGATTCCTCCAGGCGCCAACGCAGCTCCTCGGCCCACTCACGCTCGGAGCGTTCCGGCCGAGGCTCTTCTCCGAGCGGGGCACGCCACCACCGCTCGATGTTCGTTGCGCCCTGTCGAAACGCTATTCGTTCTCCCGGCAGGAGCTCGTAAATCCCCTCGAAGGCCGATCGCGGTGAGACCATGTATCCGAAGCGCATGAGGTCATCGACGGCAACGGCATCGAGCCGCGGCGCGAGCGCGCCGGCGGCTAGGATGGCCTTGCCTTCAGAGCCGAACACGAGGCCCTCGCCGGTAAGGGACCAGGCGAGCGACTTGATCCCCAGCCTGTCCCGCGCGAGGAGCAGGCGTCTGCGGCGGGCGTCCCAGATGGCCAGCGCGAACATCCCGCGCAGCGCGTCGAGGCAATCGTCCCCGTGGTCTTCATAGAGGTGCACCGCTACTTCGACGTCCGAGCGGGTGCGGAAGCGATGCCCGGCGGCTTCCAGATCCCGGCGCAGCTCCGGCGCATTGTAGATCTCGCCGTTGCACGCGAGCACGACGGTTCCGTCCTCGTTCGCCACCGGTTGGTCACCATCGTCGGGGGCCACTATCGCCAACCGTCGGACCGCCAGGCCGATCCCCTCGGCTCGATGGAACCCCTCTCCGTCGGGACCCCGATGGCGCAGGGCCAGAGCCATCCTGGCCAGCGTCTCCGCCTGGGGGACGCGACGAGGATCGGCATACGCGAGGCCGGCGATCCCGCACATCAGCGCACCTTCGCGACGGCGCTGCGAAACCATGCGGGCGCCGCGCGCCCGACCATGCGCGACGGGAGCCAGCCGCGCCGATGCAGCTCGATTCCAGCGGCCCGGATCCGCCGTGTCCCCCCGCCCTCCGCCGCTCTCCGAACCTCGGCGTGGTGCGCGAGGGCGATCTCCTCTGCGATCTCTCTGGGCGGCACTCCCCTCTCGGCCGCGACATCCAGCACCCGCCCGATCGCCGGCTCGATGATCGCATGGACGAACCCGCGAATTCCCCCATCGCCGACGCCGGCGAACTCCATCGTCCCGCCGAGAACTCCGCCGCAATTGGCGAGGAAGTCGGGGACGCAGAGCACATCGCGCTCGTGCAGCCGGCGCTCCGCCGCCCGGGTCCACGGAACATTCGCTCCCGGCGCCACCGCCCGGGCCGATACCTGATCCACGTTCCCCTCGTGGATGGTCTGCCCCACCGCACACGGGCAGAGAAAATCGAGCGGCAGAACCGGCACCTCGGTGGCGCCGATCCGGCGCGCCTCGAAGCGCTCGACGAACCCGCTCCCCTCGCGGGCCGCCGCAACCCGGAGTCGCGCCACGTCGAGTCCATCCGGGTCGTGCAGTCCACCCCGCGACGTGGACACCGCGACGACCCGCGCCCCGGCCTCGTCCAGCAGGGCCGCCAGCGCACCTCCGACCGCTCCGAAGCCCTCGATCGCGACCCGCGCGCCCGCCAGCGGAGTCCCGGTTCGTTCGGCCGCCTGCCGCAGTCCGGCGAAGGTCGTCAGGGCGGTCCATTCTCCGGAGCGCTCCCCGCGCCACTCGCGCCGCTTGGGTCGCACGCCCGCGATCTCGAGGACCCGGCGGATGTCGGAGTTGCGGGTCCCGACGTCCGCGTCGGGAAGGTACAAGCCGCTTCGCAGGATCGGAGCCGCGGCCAGGGCGAATGCATCGAGCGCGTTTCGCTTCGATTCGGGCGATCCTTCCGGATCGCCGCGCGCGGCGCCTTTCGCACCGCCTTGGGGTAGTCCGAGGAAACCGTATTTGAGCGTCATCGCACGGGCCAGCGGACGAACCTCCTCGGCGTCGGCCCGCGCGGATATCCGCAGACCGCCTCTGGCGCGCCCGTCGACGGTGGAATGGATCGCGATCGTTCCGACATGCGAACCGCCCGCCGCTCCCAGGACGATCTCGATCGGGATCACGACGGCGGTTCCCAGGCTCGGGGCCGGGAGATGAACAGCTCGTCCAGCACGTGCACGGACAGCACGGCGAACAGCGAATCCCGCGCGTCCGCCGCGCCCGTTCGATGACGCTCGAGCCGGCGTCCGACCTCCGCCGCATCGAAGTATCCCTTCGCCCGGATCGTCGCTGGCGACAGCAGCTCCGCCGCGAACTCCGGCAGCGGCTCCCGGAGCCAGCGGGCGTAGGGCGACCGGAGGCCGCGCTTCGGTCGGAGCCGCAGGCTCTCGGGCACCAGGCCCTTCAGGGCCTCGCGCAGGATCCACTTCTCCAGCGGTCCGCGCCTCAGGAGCCGAGGAGGTACGAGGGCCGCGTACTCGACGAACTCGTGATCGAGGAACGGCACCCGCACCTCGACCCCCCATCCCATCGCGACCCGTTCCATCTTCTGCTGGACGAAGTCCACCAGGTTCGTCCTCATGTCGACCCAGTGGAGACGGTCGAACGGAACACGGTGCCGCGGCCGAGGCCACAGCTCTTCCCCGCCACCCTCCCGGCGAGCGCTCGCGATCCGGTCGCGCATCGAAGCGGAGAACAGCCGGTCACGCCGCGCGGCGTCGCGCGGCCCGGTCATCGAGACGAACCGCTCGAGGGTCGGCTCGCGCGGAGCGAGGAGTGCGCCCGCTCCCCACGGGCGACGCCGCGGAGACAAGGGGCCCACCAGGGCAAGTCGTCGAACGCCGGCCGGCAGCCGGGCCAACCGGCGCGTCCATTCCTCGAAGCGGTAGATCCACTTCTCGCCCAGCACCACTCCGGCCCCCTGTCCGGAGAGGACGGGCGGGCTCCCGGCGGTGGACCGGCTCAGGATCCACCAGGCGGTTTCGACCCCGCTCGAAGTGGGGGATTCCGCGTGCCACATGGCGCGCGGGTATTCGGCGAAGTCCGCGTCATGCAGCGTCGCTCGATGGGGGTTGAGCGACAGGCCCCCGAGGTCGACGAGCGTGTCCGCGCCCTCGTCCAGCTCGGGATCCTCGTGTCCGAGGATGTGGACGTCGAGCGCAGTTCCGCGATCCCGCGCGACCAGGGCCGCGATCGCCGTGGAGTCGATCCCGCCGCTGAGCCAGACTCCCACCGGACGAGTCGAGCGGGATTGCAGGCGCACCGCCCCCTCGAGCCGCTCCCGCAGGCCTTCGACCCACGCCTCCGGCGTCCGGCGAGGGCGCCGGCCATCAGCGGGGAACGGCACGTCCCACCAGCGCTCGATGCGCACGGTGCCGGCGGAATAGAGCAGGCGGTGCCCGGGCAGCAGGGAACGAAGACCCGCGAAGACGGTGAAGGGCGAGACGACGTACTCGAGACGGAAGAGCCAGTCGATCGCCTCCGCGTCCAGGACCGGAGGCGTGCGGCCGGTCGCCAGAATCGCCTTGCACTCGGAGCCGAAGGCGAGGCCCTCGGCTGTCGCCGCCCAGACGAGGGGCTTGGTTCCGAGCCGGTCGCGAGCCAGCAGGAGTCGCTTCTCCCGCGCGTCCCACACTGCAAGAGCGAACACTCCCCGCAGCGCGTGGAGGAAGTCCGGTCCCCGCCGGCGATACAGTGCGGCCAGCACTTCCAGCAGTCCGGCCGTCGCGAGACTCCCGGCTTCGCGCGCGAGCTCCGTCCGCAGCTCGGGGGCGTTGTAGATCGCCCCATCGCACGCCACCACCACGTCTCCGTCGAACTTCACGGGCGGACGAGCCGGGTCTTCCGCATCCTCGGGGACGCCACGCCCCGCGAAGCCGAATCCCGGTCGGCACTCGATCACCTGCCGCTCTGGGCCCCGGTGGCGCTGTGCCATCGACATCCGGCGGAGGATCGCCTCGTCCGGCGTCCGGGCGGGATCGCGCTCGGCGAGGCCGGCGATCGCCCGCATCGCACCCACGGCCACGGAGAAGCTCATGGAGCCACCACCAGCCGCCACTTGCCGCTCGGATCCGGCGGAATGTCGTCGACGAGCTCGATCGAGGTGCGGCCGCCAGCTCCGAGGAGCTCGAGCGTTCGCGCCTCCAGCCGCCGGAGCTCCTCTGCCACGTCCGGCCTGTGGGCTGGCACAACCCGCCACACGATCCGCCCCGGCTCCGGATGCACGATCTGGAACTGGAGCGCGAACGCGACCTCGGCCTTGAGCGCGATCAGAAGATCGGTCGAGCTGATCTCTCGGCCCCCCGACAGCCGGATCACTTCCCAGGTGCGGCCCTCCAGCCGGGACAGGAGCGGCAAGCTCCGGCCACACGGGCAGGGGGCGGGATCGAGCGCAGCCCGGTCTCCCGTCCGCAGGTTGAACAGGACGGTCGCCCTGTTGAACAGGTTGGATACGACGACTTCCCCCGGTTCTCCCCGCGGGACGTTTCGTCCTTCGGCGTCGACCACGCGAACTGCGCAAAGGTCGACGTTCAGATGAAACCCTTCGCGGCGCTCGCATTCGAAACCGATGCGGCCCCCCTCCACGGACTGGTAGGCGGACAGGATCCGGCAGCCGCGCTCCTCCGCGCGGGCGCGCCAGTCGGGGCGCATCCCGTCGCCGCCATAGGCCCAGACTCGGGGCAGCCAGGTGGAGCGTCCCGTCGCGTCCAGCCAGCGGAAGAAGCGCTCGGCGACCGAGCCGTAGGAATACACGACGATGGGACGCGACCGATCGAGTCGTTCGATCCATTGCTCGTACGGAGTATCCGGCGTCATTTGCTCCCGGTGCGTGAACCCGCGCGGCGTCACGACGCGGGCGTCCCACCATCGTCGAATCGCCAGGCTCGTCGAGACGGCCGGGAAGATCCAAAGCTGACGCTGGCCCCACGCCTTCCCTGCCAGGCGCGCGAGGACCGGGCGATCTCGCTCGGCATAGGCCAGCTTGAGGAGCTGGCTCGTGGCGTCCCAGTGGACGAGCCGGGGAACCCCGCGCGAGCTGCCCGAGCTCTTGAGCGCCAACGTCGCGTCGTCCGGGACGGCGGTCGAGCGGAACTGAGCGGACCGCATGCGCAGGGTCTGCCCCTCGATCATGGGTAGACGCTCGAGGTCCGTGACGGAGGCGAGATCCCCCGGCTTCACGCCATCCGCCTGCATGGCCGCGCGCCAGTAGGGTACCGACTCCCACGCGTGGCGGACGATTCGTCGGACGCGCAGGCCCTGCATGCGCTCGACCTCTTCGAGCGGCAGGTACGGGACCCGCCGCTGGCGGCGGGCCTCGAAGGCGACGCGCGCGGTGTCGGCCAGGCGCCGGTAGCGGCTCATCGCCGGATCACGGAGCGGATCTTCCCGCTCGCGGTGCGCTCGAGGCCGTCGACCCACCGCAGCTCGATGACCTGGTCGCCGAAGCGTCTGGCGAACTTCTCCCTCAGCCTGCGGGCAATGGCCTCGCAATCGGCGCCCGGCGACGGCACCATCAGGAGATCGAACCTCCCAGGCGCGAGCTGGACGATCTGGTACGTCCGGATCTCGGACTCGTCGGTGAACAGCGTCCTCACTCCTTGCGGATGCACGCGCCGCCCATCGGCGAGCTCCACCCAGTCCTGGTCGCGACCGCGGGGGAGCGTAATACGCGGAAGCGTCCGCCCGCAGGGACAGCCGCCGGCGAGGAACGCGGCCTCGTCCCCGATCCGGTAGTGGAGCAGCACGGTGGCCCGGTTGACGAGGTTGGAGACCAGCACGGTGCCGGTCTCGCCCGGGGCCGCGTCCCGTCCCCCCTCGCCGACGATCCGGATCGGGTAGAGATCGACGTTGACGTGCAGACCTTCGGATTCACCGCACTCGAACCCGATCTTGAAGGCCTCGATCGCCTGATAGGTCGAGATCACCATGCGTCCCGATTGCTGGATGAACCGGCGGTCGGACGGCGCCAGGGAGTCCGAGCTGTAGGTCACGACGCGAAGCTCGACGGGGATCCCGGCGCCTTCGGCCATGTGCCGAAGCAAGGGACCGATGAAGGAACCGTATCCGTGGATCACGTGCGGCCGGTACGCGACGACCTCGCCGGCCACACGATCGAGATCGTGGAGCATCGAGAAGTAGCGTCGCTGTACGCCGGCATGCCTCGGGAGCCAGATCCGGGGCCGCACGAAGTCCTGGACGGCCATGACGGTCGAGAACGGAGGCGCGACCACCGCCTCCCGGTACCCGGTCGACTTTCCGACCGCGCGCGCGACGATCGAGCGCTCGCGTTCCCCGTGCGCGGCATTCGCCAGGAGCGCGCCGGCGTCGTGACGAACGGTCTTCGGCTCCCCCGTGCTGCCACCGCTCATGACGGCCAGGACGTCGCCGCCCACGTGCCGGGAGGAAGCGAACATCTCCGGATGCGCTTGGAAATCGGTGACGGTCGTGATCGGAAGCCGGGCCAGATCGTCGACGTCGACGAAATCCTCCGGTCGAGCCCCCATCCCATCCAGGATGCGGCGCCAGAACGGGACATTTGCATGGGCGTGCCGCAGCATGGAATGCAACCTGCGACGACGGATCCGGCGGATCTCCTCGGATGCGGCGAACGGCACGCGCGCCTCGCGCCGGGCCTGCGCGACCAGCCGTACGGTGCGCGCGATGCGGCGCATCAGGCGTGCGCGGGAGCGCCCTTGAGCTCCTTCACCATCGCTTCGACGACCGCGCGCGCGTCGCCGAAGACCATCATCGTGTTGTCGCGGTAGTAGAGCGGGTTGTCGATCCCCGAGAAGCCGGGGTTCAGGCTGCGCTTGACGACGATGACCGTGCCGGCGCGGAACACCTCGAGGATCGGCATGCCGTAGATCGGCGAGCCGGGCTTGTCGAGCGCGTCCGGGTTGACGATGTCGTTGGCGCCGAGCACGAGCACGATGTCGGTCTCGGGGAGATCGGGGTTGATCTCGTCCATCTCGAAGACCTGGTCGTAGGGCACGTCGGCCTCGGCCAGGAGCACGTTCATGTGCCCCGGCAGCCGGCCCGCCACCGGGTGGATGGCGAAACGCACGCGGACCCCCTCGGCCTCGAGGCGCTGCACGAGCTGCCACGTCGGGTGCTGGGCCTGCGCCACCGCCATTCCGTAGCCCGGAACGATGACCACGCTCCGCGACCCGCGCATGATCTCGACCGCCGTCTCGACGTCGCCGACGTTGACCCCTCTGGCCATCGCCTCGGCCAGCGGGCTTCCCTCGACCGGGCCGCCGGCGTCCCCGTCGCCGAAGCCGCCGATAAGCACCGAGCCGATCGAGCGATTCATGCCCCGGCTCATGATCGTCGAGAGGATCGCGCCGCTCGCGCCGACCAGGGCGCCCGTGATGATCAGCAGATCGTTGCCGAGCACGAAGCCGGTCGCGGCCGCGGCCCAGCCGGAGGCGGAGTTGAGGACCGACACGATGACCGGCATGTCGGCGCCGCCGATCGCGAGGATCACGTGCGCGCCGACGAGGCCGGCTGCGAGCGCGGCGAGCCACAGCGGCGGCGCCGAGGGCTCGCGCACGTACCACGCGCCCAGCGCGAGGAGCGCCACGAGCCCCGCGACGTTGAGCGCGTGCCGACCCGGCAGGAGCAGCGGCTTGCCGCTGATCGTGCCCTTGAGCTTCGCGAACGCGATCAGTGATCCCGTCAGGGTCGGCGCGCCGATCACGACGCCGAGGAAAACCTCGACGCGCGTGACGATCTCGGGATGGATCCCGTGGTAGTGGGCGGAGATCCCGACCAGCGTGGCGGCCGCGCCGACGAACGAGTGGAGCAGCGCCACCATCTCGGGCATGGCGGTCATCGGGACACGGCTCGCCAGGAGCGCTCCGATCGCGCCACCGGCCAGCGCCGCGATCCCGATCCTCGCGTAGGCGCTCAGGCCCGGAACAGCCAGCGTGGCTACGATCGCCAGCGTCATCCCGACGATGCCGTAGAGATTACCGCGCTTGGCGGTGGCCGGCGTGGAGAGGCCCTTGAGCGACAGGATGAAGCACACCGCCGCGGCGAGATAGGCGAGCTCGATCATCGGCGGCGGAACAGCTTGAGCATGCGATGGGTGACCCAGAATCCGCCCACGACGTTGATGGCCGCGAGGAAGACCGCGACGAGCCCCAGCCAGCCGCCGAGATCCAGCACCCCGCTGCCGGCGGCCAGCATCGCGCCGACCAGGATGATGCCGCTGACCGCGTTGGTCACCGACATGAGCGGGGTGTGAAGCGCCGGCGTGACCTTCCACACGACCTGCCAGCCCACGAAGCAGGCGAGGACGAAGACGGTGAAGTGCGCGAGAAAGCTCGCCATCAACCCTGGCCCGCGGCGGTCCGTGGTGTTTCAGCCGCGTCTTGCCCGTCCCGCCGGCGGCCTTCGTGGATGACCGCTGCGCCGGCCACGATCTCGTCGTCGAAGTCGAGCGCGAGTCCGGCCTCGCTCCAGAGGTGAAGGACGAGGTGCTGGACGTTGCGGCCATAGAGCATGCTTCCGTGCACCGGCACCCGGGCCGCGAAATTCGTCCAGCCGATGACGGTGACGCCATGGGCAGCGACCACCTCGTCGGGCCGGGAGGCCTCGCAGTTGCCTCCCTGCTCGACCGCGAGATCGACGACCACCGACCCCGGCCGCATGGTGCGCAGCATCTCGTCGGTGATGAGGACGGGGGCGGCCTGGCCGCGGACGAGCGCGGTGGCGATCACCACGTCGACCTCGCTCATCTGAGCGCCCAGCAGTCGGCGCTCGAGCTGCAGGAACTCCTCCGACTGGACGGTCGCGTATCCGCCGGCGGTCTCTCCGGATTCGAGGTCGAGATCGAGAAAGCGGGCCCCGAGGGATTGGACCTGCTCCCTGACCGCGGGCCGCGGGTCGAACGCGCGCACGACCGCGCCCAGTCTCCGGGCCGTCACGATCGCGGACAGACCGGCCACGCCGGCCCCGATGACGAGCACCTGGGCCGGCGGGATCGTGCCCGCGGCCGTCATCAGGAGCGGAAAGAACCGGCCGAAGGCGTTCGCCGCCTCCAGCACGGCCTTGTAGCCGGCCAGGTTCGCCATCGAGGAGAGCGCGTCCATCTTCTGCGCGCGCGCGATGCGGGGGATCGACTCCATCGCCAGCACGGTCGCGCCCGCGCGCTCCAGGGCGCCGACGGCGGCGGGGTTCGACTCCGGATACAGGAACGAGACCAGCGTGGCGCCGCGCCCGAGCCGCGCGGCCTCGTCGGGGGTGGGAGGCTGGACCTTGAGCACGAGGTCCGCCGACCAGGCGGCGTGGCCGGCTCCCACCTCCGCTCCCGCTGCGGCGTAGGCGGCGTCGTCGTAGCTGGCGCGGCGCCCGGCGCCGCTCTCCACCAGGACCGACGCGCCCTTCTCGACGTACTTGCGCGCGATGTCGGGCGTGGCCGCGACCCGGGTCTCGTCCGCTCGTGTCTCCCTGGGGATGCCGATCCGCATAGGGTCCGGGTGTGGGGGCTGTTCGTCGGCGTGGGGAAAACGGCTCCCCAGTATATCGCCGGGAAGTATATTCCGCTCGTTCATGTCCACCCTTCATCGCCATCTCGCGGCCGTCTGGTTCGCCGACATCGCCGGGTACACGAGCCTCTCCGAGCAGAACGAGGGCGAGGCCGTGCGGCTGGCGCACGCGTTCCAGCGGGCCGCGCGGGCCGTCGCAGACCGCTTCGGCGGCCGCATCGTGAAGGCGATGGGGGACGGCGCCCTGGCCGAGTTCTCGTCCACCGAGATGGCCGCCCGGTCGGCATACGCCCTGCACCGCGCGTTCGCCGAGGCGGCGGCCGAGGCGGGCCTGAGCGCCGGCGGGCTGCGGGTGGGAGTTCACGTCGGGGACGTCGCGGCCACCGACGACGGCGACCTGTACGGGGACGGCGTGAACGTCGCCTCGCGCCTCCAGTCCGCGGCGGTTCCCGGCGAGGTGTGGGTGAGCGAGGACGTGTGGCGTCAGCTGCGGCGGCGGCCGGAGCTCCAGTTCGATCCCCGC
Source organism: Gemmatimonadota bacterium (assembly GCA_035249945.1). GTDB lineage: Bacteria > Gemmatimonadota > Gemmatimonadetes > JACCXV01 > JAHWKZ01 > JAICNR01. The sequence continues at coordinate 10,027 of DATFFS010000140.1, read as the reverse complement.
GGCGAGCACGAGCTCAAGGGGATCGGCCAGCCGATGCAGGCCCACGCGCTATCCGTCCTGGACGAGGAGGGGTGGACGCCCCCCGAGCCCAGCGTGGTGCGCGCCACGGCCGCGCCGGAGCCCGCGCGCTTCGCCGCGCTCCGAAAGCGACCGCTGGCGGCGGGCGCGGCGGTTCTCGGCCTGCTGATCGCGGGGGTGGTCGCGGGGCTATTCCTTCGCGACCGCGGCGCGTTCGTCCCCGCGGACGCGCTGGCGGAGAACGCCGCGCCCGGCCTCGCGGTCGTCCCCTTCAGCGTCAACGATCCGGAGCTCGAGCGATGGGAGGAAGGGCTGGTCGACCTGCTGTCGACGAACCTCGACGGCGCGGGCGGCCTGCGGGCGATCGACAGTCGGACCGTGCTCGCGCGGTGGCGCGAGCTCGTTCCCGAGGACGGGGTGGCGGATCTGCCGACCGCGCTGGAGGTCGCGCGGCGAGCGGGCGGGAAGTACGGCCTCGTCGGAAGCGCGGTGTCGAGCGGCGCCTCGATGCGCCTCGTGACCGACGTCTACGACCTCGAGAGCGGCGACGCGCTCGGGCAGTCCCAGGTCGAGGGCTCACCGGACAGCATCTTCGCTCTCGTCGACCGCCTGTCGATCGAGGTCCTGGCGCTCATACTAGAGGAGGAGAGCGGCACCGCTCCCCGACTGGACCTGGCCAGCGTGACGACATCGTCGCTGCCCGCCCTGAAGTCGTTTCTCGAGGGGGAGGAGCTCGCTCGTCGCGGGGACTTCAACCGCGCCATCCCGGCCTACGAGCAGGCGCTCGAGGCCGACTCCACGTTCGCCTTGGCCCACCTTCGGCTCGGGGACGCGCACGGATGGACGGAGGGAGTCGTCCCGGTCGTGCGCCAGCAGTACGCCGCCGCCAAGCGGTTCGCGGAGCGCCTGCCCCCACGCGAGGCCGACCTGCTGGACGTCGCGCTCGCCTACGCCAACGAGCACGCCGATGCGACCCGCTTGGCGCGCGAGGCGAGCCAACGCTATCCGGACGACCCCGGCGCGTGGTATCTCCTCGGCGAGGCGTACTTCCACATGCCGCAACAGTCCCTCGCGACGACCGAGACCAAGCGGGAACCGTTCACCCGCGCGTTGACGCTCGACCCCACGTACCTCCCCGCGGAGATCCATCTCGTCGATCTCGCCTTCATAGCCGCGGACGAGGCGGCGGCGGACTCGCTGGTGCCCCATTTCCGCGAGGTGGCGCGCGGATCCGCATACGAGAGCGCGTATTCGGTCGGGTACGCGCTCGCGTTTGGCGACTCGGAGACGAAGTCGCGCGCGTTGGCCGGCCTGGACACTCTGTCCTTCGACGTGCTGCGGCACATGCCGCAGCTCCTGTCCCATCCGCGCTTCGGCGAAGAGAGCAAGGCGGTGGTGGCGGCTACGCGCGCGAAGCCCGAGTACGCGTCGGTGGCCCCCTTCGTCGACTTCCTCTACGGGCAGTCGCTGCTGCGCTGGGGCGACCTCGACACACTGGTCGGGCTCATCGAACGCGGGGAGATGGCCCCTCCCGCCGTCGCCTCGACGCTGGGGACCGCGTTCTTCGCCGGGATCCCCCTACCGGACGGGCTCGGTGACGACCTCTTTCCGGCGGACCCAGCGGACACGCCTCCCGGCCCGCTGATGGCCGCCCACGCGTTCTACGCCCTCGAGAACGGGGACCGCGCGGCGGCCATGCAGCTGCTCGGGACGATGCGCGAAGGCCGGCAGGCGATCCTCGCGGCCGGCGACTCCGCAAGCGCCCGCGAGATCGAAGAGATCGTCCAGGTGCTCGAGGCGCGCGACGCGATGCTCCGCGGCAGCGCGAACGCGCTCGAGCTCGTCGAAGCCGCCTACCGGAGCAGCGGCATTCCCCCCGCCGCCATCTGGGCGGCGCAGATCCTCGACCGCGCGGGTGAGACCGAGCGTGCGATCGAGTACTACGAGGTGCTGGGCGCGACCCCCATGACCGGGATCGAGCTGGGCGCGCTGTACGAGAAGGCCGGGCGCCGCGAGGACGCGATCGAGGCCTACGGCTGGGTGCTGCTCGCGTGGGAGGGAGCCGACCCTGCGCTGCGGCCGCGGGTGGCCGAAGCGCGCCAGGCGATCGCGCGATTGGAAGGCCTGCGCCGAACCTGAGCCGGCTTCGTGGGGCGGCCGGGTGGGGCTGTCAGGAATCGACTGGCGCCCGCCGGCGATCCATCCGATGGTCGAAGAAGGAACGCCGACACCGACCCCGGACGGGAGGAACGCCGTGAGCCCCAAATCGCCGAATCCGGAAACCGAAGCCATCGCCCGGGCCGCGCGCTCGAAGCAGCCCCCTCACGACCAGGACCGCGACCCCAAGCCCCCTCCCCGGCCCGACACGGGGGGCAAGCCCAACGGCGGCACGCAGGGGGCCCGGCCGCGCGACGGATTGTAGTCGGTTCGGATCCGCCCTCAGGGGCTCAGACCAGGCGCGCGTTCAGCCGGATGTCGACGCCGGCGAGCGCCTTGGAGACCGGGCAGTTGCGCCTGGCGCCCTCGGCCTGCTCCTGGAACTCCGCCTCCTCGATCCCCGGGACTTCCGCCTCGGAATCCAGCGTGATCGTCCCGATCCGGGGGCCTTCGCTCATTTCGAGATCGACCGTCGCAGTGGTACTGACGCGCTTCGGCTCGTGGCCGGCCTTGCCCAGCGCCGCCGCGAGCGCCATCGAGAAGCAGGCCGCATGCGCGGCTCCAATCAGCTCCTCGGGATTGGTCCCCCTGCCCTCCTCGAAGCGCGAGCCGAACGAATAGCTTCCTTCGAACGCGCCGCTGCCCAGCGACAGCGATCCGCTGCCGTCCTTGAGACCGCCCTTCCACTCCGCGCTTCCCTTCCGCTGCGGCATCTTCCCTCCTTGAAGGTAAACCCAGGCCCGGTAACTCGCGGCCCAGGGTAGCGGCAATTCCGCATCGGCGGCAACTTGAGTGCTCTGTAGCATATCCACCACGTGGAGGCCGGAGGATGAACGAGACGCGTCGAACCTCGTCCTGGCTACGGGCCGCGGTCGTGGTGCTGGCCGCTCTCTCGATCGGTCTGGGGGTGTGGGCGACCCGTCTCGCCAGCGAGCGGGGCCAGCTGCGCGAGGCACGCGGGAAGGTGATCGACGCCTGGGCGGCCGACGCCGACTCGGCGCAGGCAAGGCTCGCGGAACTCGAGGGCGACATCGAGTTCGTCGGCGGACCAGCCTCCGAGATCCAGGCGCTCGCCGGCACCCAGGCCCTGCCGCAGGCCGGTGGACGCGCGTTTCTCGATCGTGCCACCGGCCGCGCGATCGTCTTCGCCTACGAGCTTCCGGTCGTCGACGTGGATCGGCTCTACCAGCTGTGGGCGATCGGCATCGATGGGCCGCGGCCCGCGGGGGTCTTTCGACCCGACGATCATGGACGGGCGCGCGTGGAGATCCAGAACCCGGAGCTCCTGCGGAACGCTCAGGGGCTGGCCGTGACCGTCGAGCCGGCCCCTGGCGTGGATCAGCCGACCGGCGAGATCGTCCTCTCCTCCGGCGGGGCCTGACGGTACGTTGAGGGCGTGGCCCCTCCGATCGAGATCCAGTCCTTCGTTCTGCGCGTGGCCGACGGCGATGCGAGCGCCCTGGCAGAGCTCTACGACGCCACCGCCGTTCACGTGTTCGGCATCCTGCGCCGCATGCTATGGAATACGGAAAGCGCCGAAGAGGTCGCCCAGGAGGTGTACATCCAGGTCTGGAGGACGGCCCGGGGGTACGATCCCGGCCTGGGCTCCGCCTGGTCGTGGCTGGCGCTCCTGACCCGCGCGCGCGCGATCGCCAGGATGCGCGCGGACGGCTCCTACCGCGACGCAATCGCCGACCTCGCCCTCCACCAGCCGTTCCCCGATCCCCACGAGGCGACCGGCACACCGCGCGGCGAAGCCCGTCCTCTCGAACGGTCCGAGACGGTGCGCGAGGCTTTGCGCGCGCTGCCCGGGGACCAGCGACGCGCGCTGGAGCTGGCGTTCTTCGGGGGCCTGTCCCAGCGCGAGATCACGTACCGCATCGACACTCCCCTTCCCGTAGTGAAGACCCGCGTCCGCACGGCCTTGACGCGTCTCACCGAACGCCTCGCTCCTACGCCCGAGCCGTGATCCGGCCGGCGGAGATGTCCGACGACCAGTTCCAGGAGCAGGCGATCGGTCACCTGCTCGGGGAGCTCGACGTCAGCGGGGAGATTGCGTTCCAGGAGGAGCTGGCGCGTCGCGGTGTGCCGGCCCATGCGTTGCTGCGCGAGCTGAGAGAGACCTTCGGAGACCTCGCGCTCGCGGTCGCGCCGGCAACACCTCCCGACTCTCTGAGGGCGCGGGTGCTGTGGAGCGCGGGGGCTCCCGTCTCCCGGCCGGGGGCGCCCCCGGCGGCGCCCCGCTCGTTCTGGATCTGGGCCGCGGCGGCCTTGATGGCCGCGGTGGCGGTGGGGCTGGGAGTGTGGGCGGGCCGGCTTGCGGACGAGCGGGACGAGCTGCGCGCCTCGGTTCGTCGGCTGGAGCAGCGGGTGACGGCGGTCGACACCGCCGCGGAGAGCATGGCCGCTCTGCGCGAGGACCTCGACCTCGTGGGCGCGGCCGGCTCCGCGGTGCGCGAGCTCCGTGGGTCGAGTGCACTGCCCGGGGCGAGCGCGCGCCTGTTCCTCGCCGATGACGGGCGCGGCCTGCTGCTCGCGTACGGCCTTCCGCGGCTCACCCCCGGGCGGGTCTACGCGCTATGGATACTGGATGCCGGAGGCGCCCGACCGGCCGCCGTCTTTCGGCCCGACGACGGGGGGCGGGGCCGGATCGAGCTCGACGCTCTCGAGCTCGATCCGGACGACTCTCTCGCGGTGACGGAGGAATCCGGACCGCGAGTCGATCGGCCCACGGGGCCGATGCTACTGACCTCCAGCTAGAAGCTCCTCCGCGGATTTCGAGCTAGAAGCTCTTCCGCAGATCCCCGCACCCGACCACCGTCGGGTCGTCCTCGCTCTGATGGACGTCGACATGGTACTCGGCGTCGGAATCCAGCGGCACGGCCATCGTCGCGGTCGCGCTCGCGTTGCCCGCGTCGTCCGGCTCGAGGACGGGATACGAACCGGGGTCCCCGACCTCCGGGCCGACCGTCGTCGCGTCCGCGTCACCCGAGGGGCATTGACCGGCGTGGATGTGCCACGGATGGTGCCCTCCGGCGGTCCCGCCGCGCAGAGTGAGGTTCGCGCGCGTCTCTCCGTCGGGCATGACGGTTACCGTGGCGAATCCCGAATGGCCTTCGGCCCCCAACGCCTGGATGTCGCCGGACCACGCGCCGGGGATCGGCCGCGAATCCGTCTCCCCACCGGACGCGCAGCCCGTCAGGACCAGGAACGAGCTGATACCAACGATTCGCAGCATGAGACCCTTCCTCTCTGGCTTCCGTCGCGCGATCCGGCACGCGTGCCGCGCGGCGTCGCCTATGGAGAGTTGACTCGAAACGGGAGGATGGGGCAAGAAGGATTCTTACAGAGCTGGCAGGCGTGAGACCGGGGGGCGTGCGTCACGCCCCCCGTCTCGAACCGACCTCAATCCTCGCTGAAGTCACCTACGCCTTGCTCGAGCGGCACGCAACCCAGGATCTCGCCGCGCTCGCCGCCGTTCTGAAAGATCGTGACGTAGTAGTCGCCGCCGGGGGCGAAGGTCGCGTCCACCATCGCCGTGAACGATCCGCGAGAGTTCTCGTCCGGGACGATGTTCGGGTAGGCGGACTCTGCGCCCATGATGGTCCCCGTGCAACCGCCCTGGTAGACGCCCCAGGCGTACTCGCCGCGCGGAATCAGACCCGGCAGGCTCACGCTGACCCGGGTGCGGGTCTCGGAGAGCTTCGTCGCGCTCGTATGAGCCACCGACTTCTGCTCGCCGACCTTGCCCTCGGTCCCGCGGTAGACCTTCGCGTGCCAGTGATCGGGATCACCGGTCGTGCTCATGCTCCCGCAGGCCACCACCAGGGCCAGTCCAGCAACCAACAGCATGTACTTCGGAAACACCATTCTTGCCTCTCCTTGGGTAGGGGTCCCTGTGGGTCCGTCCTAGCATTATCTACCAACGGGGCCGTCCGTGGCAATAGCGGGGCTTCGCGAGCAGCCCGCAGTTCGAGCCGGACGCTGCCACGACGGGAAGACGTCCCGCGGGCTCCGCGACCAGACCCGGAAGATGGTCGCGCCGTCGAGGCGGAACGGACGTTCGCCGCGGTTGACAGCCGGCTCGCCGGCGATCACGATGGCGGCCATGCGCGCGATTCGCTTTCATCGCACCGGCGGCTCCGAGGTCCTCGTCCTCGAAGACGTCCCACGACCGGAGCCCGGTCGCGGGGAGGTCCGCGTACGCGTCAGGCACGCGGGTGTCAACTTCGTCGACACCTATCTGCGCAGCGGCGCCTACGATCCCGGGTCTCTGCCGGCCACCGCTGGCAAGGAGGGCGCCGGCCGCGTGGACGCCATAGGCCCGGGCGTCGAGGGGCCGGCGCGCGGCGACCGGGTGGCGTTCTTCGACGCCGGCGGCTCATACGCCGAGTGGATCGTGATCCCCGCCGCGCGCGCCATCCCTCTGCCGCCCGATCTCGACGACCTCCAGGCGGCCGCGCTCCCGCTCCAGGGCATGACCGCCCGCTACCTGACCCACGAGATCCGGCCGCTGGTCCGGGGTGACACGGTGCTGATCCACGCCGCGGCGGGCGGCGTCGGGCACCTCGCGGTGCAGATGGCGAAGCGCGTGGGGGCGGTGGTGTTCGCCACCTGCTCCACGGAGGAGAAAGCCGCGCGCGTGGCGGAACTCGGTGCAGATCACGTGATCCGTTACGACGAAGTCGACTTCGCCGACCGGATCCTCGAGGCGACGGCGGGCCGCGGGGTGGACGTGGCGATCGACGGCGTGGGGAGGTCGACGTTCGAAGACACCGTCCGCGCCACGCGGATCCGCGGGCACGTGATCTTCTTCGGCCAGGCGAGCGGCGCGCCGGACCCCATCCAGCCGCGCCGGCTCCTCGGAAGCCGCACGTTGACGACGGCGTCGCTCTTCGACTACGCGCGGACGCGCGCGGAGCTTCTCGGCCTCGCCGGGCCGGTGATGGAGGCGGCGGTCAGCGGAGCGCTCGCGGCCTGGATCGATCGCGTGCTCCCGCTGGAGGACACCGCCCGGGCGCACGAGCTTCTCGAAAGTCGTCGGACGGTGGGAAAGCTCCTGCTCGACCTGGCGTAGCGCAGTCCGACGGAAGTCTCCGTGCCGCCCGAGACTTCGGCTAGCCGCGCGCGAGCTTCTCCATCCGCTCGATGGTCCCCACGACGTCCGCCTCAGTAGTCCGCGGGTTGAGGGCGCAGATCCGCAGCGCCGGTCGGCCGCGAAGCACCGTCGAGCTGAGGAAGGCGAAGCCGTCGGCGAGCGACGCCTCCGCCAAACCGTGGGTGACCGCGTCCGCTTCGTCCTGCGACACGCCCTCCGGTGCCCAGCCGAAGGCCACGGTTCCGAGGCGCGCGGGCGACACGATCCGCCACATGCCGGAGGCCGTGATCCGCTCTTCGGCGAGCTCGGCGTTGGCGATCCCTCGCTCGACGGCTTCACGAAACGACGCCAAACCGAACACCTGGAGCGACATCCACAGCTTCAGCGCACGGAAGCCGCGCGTCAGCTGAACGCCGAGATCGGCGAAATGGACTTCCCGTTCCTCTTCTTCCGGGCGGTGGACGTCTCGCAGGTAATCGGGTCGGGTGCGGAAGACCTCCGCCAGCAGCCGTCCGTCCCGCACCAGCACGCATCCCATCTCGAACGGCTGGAAGAGCCATTTGTGCGGGTCGAGCGCGAGTGAGTCCGCGCGCTCGAGCCCGGCGAGCGCGAGCCGCCCTCGCTGGCTGAGCACGGCGCCGCCGCCGTAGGCGGCATCGGCATGCAGCCACAACCCTTCTGCCGCGCAGAAGTCGGCGAGCTCCACGAGCGGGTCGACCGCTCCTGTGTTCGTCGTGCCCGCGTTCGCCACGACGCAGAAGGGGACGCGGCCGGCGGCGCGGTCCGCGGCGACGGCGCGCGCGAGATCGCCGGGGCGAAGCCGGAACTCGTGGTCGACCGGCAGCAGCCTGAGCTGCCCGGGCGCGAGCCCCAGCACCCGGAACGCCCGCGCGACGGCCGAGTGCGTCTGGTCGGAGGCATAGGCCACGCCGTCCGCGACGCGCGCGCCCAGCTTCGTCTCGCGCGCGACCGCGAGGCCAGTCAGGTTGGCCATCGAGCCCCCGCTGACGAACAAGCCCCTCGCTTCCGGGGGCAGGCCGCACAGCTGCCGCAGCCAGTCCACCGTCACGAGCTCGACCATGGCCGGGCCCGATGCGCCGAGCCAAGTGCCGGCGAAGACGTTGAATCCGCTCGCCAACGCGTCGGCCAGGAACCCCACGTAGTTGCCGGGGCCGGGAACGAAGGCGAAGAAGCGAGGATGGTCGACCCGCGCCGTCCAGGGGAGGATCTCCCGCATCACGCGATCGAGGACCAGACGTGGATCGGATCCCGACTCGGGAATCGGCTCGCGAAGCAGTGCCTCCAGATCGGCGCGGCTGCCACGTCGCGCCGCCGGCTCCTCGCGGATCCGCGCCAGGTGGTCGACGACCAGATCCACGACGCGGTAGCCGAGCACGCGCATCTCGTCTTCGGAGAGGGCCAGCGCGCCGGTGGGGATGCCGGGGGTGCGGTCCGTCAGCGGATCTCGGGAACCCACGGCAGGGCCGCGATCGCGCGCCCCGGGTCATGGCGCAGCGCCACGGCGAACCCCGTGAGACCGCGCACGAGGTCGCCCAGCGCGAATAGCGCCGCGCGCTCGCGCGCGGACGGCGCGCCGGCCCGCGCAGTGCCCAGCTGTCGCAGGTACATCGCGTCCCGCATCCGGTCGAGGAGCGACTCACGACGGGGATACACCTGGAGAGTCACGGGGGCGTCGGGATCCAGGCCCGCCGCTTCCCTGGCCACCTCGAGGGCGGCCCCGAGCCCGCCCACCCGATCGACCAGGCCGCGCTCCGCTGCGTCCGCGCCCGACCAGACCCGGCCCTGCGCGACGGCGTCGACCTCGGGCTCCTCCATCCCCCTGCCTTCCGCCACGCGGCCGAGGAACGTCCGGTAGGTGTGCTCGATCAGCCCGCGGAACGTCTCCCGCTCCTCCTCGGAGAGCGGCCGGGTGGAGGTGGGGAAATCGGCGGCGGGATTGGTCTCGAGGACGTCCCAGTCGATCCCGACCTTGTCGTAGAGCTCGCCGGCATTGAACAGGATGCCGAAGACGCCGATCGAGCCGGTCAGCGTCGACGGCGATGCGACGATCGCGTCGGCTCCGGCCGACATGTAGTAGCCGCCGGAAGCCGCCACGTCGCCCATCGACACGATGACGGGAACCGCTCTCTGGAGCTCTTCCACCGCGCCCCAGATCTCTTCGGAGGCGATCGCGTCCCCGCCCGGGCTGTCGACGCGCACGACGACGGCGTCCAGCGACCCGTCCTCGGCGACCTCGGCCAGCAGCCGTTTCATCGTCTCCGCTCCCATCGTCCGGCCGAACAGCGGGTCGTATCCGCTCTCGCCCGACGTGATCGCGCCGACGGCGTAGACGAGCCCGATCGTTCCCTCGGCGCCGCTGGGGCCTTCGGGCAGCGTGGCGGCGTAGTCGCGGATGTCGACCAGATGCGCTTCGACCTCCCCTGGCGACAGGCTCCCTGGCTCTGCGTCGAGGGCACGAGCCACCGCCAGGCGACGCACCTGTGCGTCCTGGAGCTCGCGATCGACGAGGCCCAGCGCGAGCAGGTCGCGGCTCAGATAGACGCCCTCGTCGAGGCTCCGCTCGAGACGCTCGCGGTCCGCCCCGCGGGCCTCGGTGACCGCGTCCAGGAAGCGGCCGTAGATGCCGTCCAGGATCGCGCGCGTCGCCTCGCGATCCGGGTCGCTCATATTGGTACGCCGGAACATGTCGGCCGCGCTCTTGTAGACGCCGATCGCCTCGACTTGCGGCTCGAC
>DATFFS010000139.1:0-9232 GCA_035249945.1 Gemmatimonadota bacterium | reverse complement strand
CCCGCCGGGGCAGGAAGACGTTGACGGAAAGGGGTTTGCGGACTAGCTTCCCGGCCTTTCCCAGCACCCTGTTCGCCCCACGCGGGGGCGGACCGCCATAGACCGAAGGGAGCGCCCGAGTGCCAAGACCCTACGAAACCGTCATCATCTTCGACTCCACCCTGGAAGATTCCCAGGTGCAGGAGAAGATCCAGCGCCTGTCCGGCCTGGTCGCGCCGAACGGAGGGGACTCCGTCAAGGTCGACCTCTGGGGCAAGCGCAAGCTGGCCTATCCCATCGACAAGAAGGAACAGGGGATCTACGCGGTCCTCCGCTACGAGACCGAGCCCACGGCGCTGACCGAGTTCGAGCGCATCATGCGTCTCGACGAGCAGGTGCTGCGGCAGCTCACTGTGGTCGATCCGATCGTGCCGACGCCACCCCCTGTTCGCGCCCCGCGGCCAGACGAGGAGAGTGAAGCATGAATCACCACTCGCGCCGGAAGACGTGTCACTTCTGCGAGAACAAGGTGGCGATCGATTACAAGGACGAGCACCTGCTCGACCGCTTCACCAACGACCGCGGCAAGATCCTGCCGCGCCGGGTCTCGGGCACGTGCGCGGGACACCAGCGGCAGCTCTCGCAGGCGGTCAAGCGCGGCCGGTACCTGGCGCTCGTCTCCTACATCCCCGACCACCAGCGATAGCATCGCCCGAGTCGACGAGCCGCGGGTGGGGGCTGGCCGAATGGACGGTCGGGCTCTCGCTCCTCTTCGTGAGCCCGCCGGGCCCATGGCTGACGTTGGGCCTGCCCACGGGTCTCATATTCGCGCTCTTCGACCGGCGCGTCGGCGCGCGCATGGCGGGAGTGGTGGTGGTTGCGCTGGTTTCCGGGCTCATGGTGGGGACGGGAGTCGGGATCGCGCTGCTGGCAGTGGCCGGGGCGGCCACACTGGCCTGCGCGTTCGTCGTCGCGCGCGGCGACCGGGAGCTGGGGATGGACGGCCTCGTCGCCCCGGCGCTGGCGACGGCCGGTGCGGGTTTCGCGGCCGCGTTCGCCTTTGCCGGCCAGGCGATGGGCCGCTGGGAGGCGGCGCTCGGCTCGAGGATCGAGGAGGAAATCGGGCACAGCATCGCGCGCTACCGCGACCTCGGGATGGCCGAGGAGACGATCGCGGGCCTGGGGTCCATGATGGGGGACGTGGCGCGCGGCATGGTGGCGGTCTGGCCGGTCCTCGCGGCGCTCGCGCTCTGGCTGGGGGTCTGGCTGGCGCACCGGATCCTCGGCCGCTGGGGGAGGGTCGGCTCCGATCTCGGCCGGCGCCTGACGCCGCGTCCGTTCGAAGAGTTCCGACCCCCGGAGCTCCTGGTGTGGCCGCTGATCGCGGGGCTGGCCGGTCTGTGGTCGAGCGTCGACGCGGTCCAGCGCGTGGCGGGCAATGTCGCGCTCGCGCTGGGACTCGTGTACGTCTTGACGGGTCTCGCGCTGACGTGGTGGTGGCTCGGCCGCCGCGGGCTGGGATCGTTCGCGCGCTTCGCCCTGATCAGCCTGGCGGCGGTGATAGTGATCCCGTTCGTGGCGGCCGCGTGGCTGACGATCGGACTGGCGGACGTATGGCTCGGATTTCGCGAGCGCGAACAGACATCGTGAGGAGGTAGGTATGGCGAAGAACACCGCAGTGATCCTGCGCGCGGAGGTCGAGGAGCTGGGCCACGCGGGGGACCTCGTCGAGGTCGCTCCGGGATATGCCCGCAACTACCTGCTCCCGCGCGGCCTCGCGTACGTCGCGACCGAGGCGAACAAGCACCGCGTGGTACAGGAGAAGAAGAAGTACGAAGAGAAGCTCCAGCGCGAGCGCGTGGACGCCGAGGCGCTGGCGGCCCGCCTCGAGGGCATCGTGCTCGAGTTCCGCGAGAACGCCGGCGAGGAGGACCAGCTCTACGGCTCGGTCACGATCGCCGACATAGCCGACCGGCTCGAGGGGCAGGGCTTCGAGATCGAGCGCACGCGCATCAAGCTGGACCAGCCCATCAAGTCGCTGGGCGAGTTCGAGGTGCCGCTGCGGCTCCATCCGCAGGTGAGCCAGTCGATCATGGTGCGCGTGGAGCGCGAAGAGGGTTGACCCGCCCGGCGAGGCGCAGCCGCGCCCAGAGCGACGCGGAGCACGTCAGGGAGCTGGCGGCGACCGCCGCGGCCGAAGCGGCCGAGCGCAAGGGGAGCGACGTCGCGCTGCTCGACCTGCGCGGGCTGACCACGGCCACCGACTGGTTCGTGCTCGTCAGCGGCGAGAGCGACATCCAGGTACGTTCGATCGCCGAGCGCATCGAGGAGCGCCTGGCGAAGGACTTCGAAACCCGTCCGTGGCACGTCGAGGGCCTCAAGCAGACGCGCTGGGTGCTGCTCGACTACGTGGATTTCGTCGTCCACGTGTTCCATCGCGAGGCGCGCTCGTTCTACGATCTCGACCGGCTGTGGGGGGACGCGCCCGTGGAGCGATTCGGGACCGAAGCGGAAGGGCAGGGCCCGCAGGACTAAACCGGGCCTGACGGGGGGTGTTTCAAAAATGCGAGGGGTGGCCGTTGACCCTGCTCCCGCTCCCGTGATACCCTTCGCGAACGCCCGGCGACCCTCGTCGGGCGCATTGGTCAGGAGGATCGCCACGCGCCTCTCACCGCTCGCCTGCATCACCGTCGTCGGACTGCTCGCCGCTGCACCAGCTCACGCACAGTTCGGAAAAAACAAAGTCCAGTACGACGATTTCGACTTCAAGGTGCTCCAGACCGAGCACTTCGACATCCATTACTATCCGGAAGAAGAGGCAGCCGTGATGGACGCGGCCCGCATGGCCGAGCGGGCGTACGCGCGTCTGTCGAAGGTCTTCCGCCACGACTGGGAGCGCAGGAAGCCGCTCATCCTCTACGCGTCCCAGTCGGATTTTCAGCAGACGAACATCTTCCAGTTCCAGATCTCCGAGGGCACCGCGGGCATCACCGAGCGGATCCGCGACCGGATCGTCCTGTTCTTCCCCAGCGCCTATCCGGAGTTCGAGCACACCCTGACCCACGAGCTGGTCCACGCCTTCCAGATCGACATCATGCGCCAAGGGGCGCTGTCGCAGGGGTCGAATCCATTCGCGTTCCGGCCGCCGCTGTGGTTCATGGAGGGGATGGCGGAGTATCTGACTACCGGCGAGATCGATCCGCTGACCGCGATGTGGCTGCGGGACGGCTCGCTCTCCGGCTACCTGACGACGATCGACGAGCTCTCGCGCGTCGGCGACATCCGCGTCTACCGATTCGGGCAGGCGCTCTGGTACTACATCGGCACCAAGTACGGGGACGAGAAGATCGGCGAGATCATGCAGAAGGCGCCGCTGATCGGCGTGCGGGAAGCGTTCCGGGCGTCGCTCAACGTCGAGCTCGATCAGCTGTCCGACGAGTGGCTGGAAGCGATCCGGCTCACCTATCTCCCCCAAATCGGGCAGTTCGAGCACGCGCAGGAATTCGCGCATCGCCTGACCGATCACGTCCGCGAGGACGCGAGCATCAATCTCGCACCGGCGCTGTCGCCCGACGGCCGCAAGGTCGCGTTCGTCAGCGACCGGGACTACTTCAACGACATCTACATCGCGGACGCCGAGAGCGGCGACCACGTGGACAAGCTCCTGAAGGGTGAGCGGACATCATCGTTCGAGAGCCTGCGCTTCCTGCGCGTGGGCCTGTCGTTCTCTCCCGACGGGCGCTTCCTCGCGTTCTCGAGCAAGGTCGGCGAGCAGGACGCGATCTACGTCATGCGCGTGGAGGACGAGGAGATCGTCGCCTCGCTGCGGTTCGGCATGGAGGGGATCGAGACCCCGTCCTGGTCTCCCGACGGCCGGCGTCTCGTGTTCACCGGCCTCGAGGGCGGAGTGAGCGACCTCTACGTCATCAACCGGGACGGGAGCGGCCTCGAGCGCCTGACGAACGACCGCTACGCGCAGCGCGACCCGGTATGGTCGCCGGATGGCTCGCGGATCGCGTTCACCACCGACTTCGGCGCCGGAACCGATTTCGAGCTCCTGGCCTACGACGACTACCAGATCGGGCTCTACGACGTCGCCACGCGGCAGGTGACCTACCTGTCGGGGCAGGTCGGCAAGAGCATCAACCCGCAGTGGGGTCCCGGCGGCGGCACGATCGCGTTCGTCAGCGACCGCACCGGGATCCCCAACGTGTTTCTCTACGACTTCCTGACCGAGGAGACGTACCAGATCACCGATCTCCTTACCGGGGTCAGCGGGATCATCGAGTCGAGCCCGGCCCTCGCCTGGTCGCGGGACGGCACTCGCATGGTCTTCAGCGCGTTCAGCGACGGCGGCTGGGACATCTACCGACTGGACGATCCCCTGACCCGGTCGCGGGAGCCGTGGCGGCCCGGCGAGGAGGCGGAGTACGACCTCGCGGCGGCCGCGTTCTCGCGGCCCTCCGCGGCGGATGCCGACGTGCCCGCGGCCCGGCGGATCGCCGCCGGCACCGTGTCCCGGCAGGGTGCGGTGCCCCGGCGCGGGGAGGCCGGCGCGGATCCGCCCGAGGCCGAGGAAGACGTCCCGGACGAGACCGAAGAGGTCGCGGAGCAGCCCGAAGAGTCCGAGGAGCCGGACGCCGTGTCGTACTACCTGGGCGAGCGCGAAGCGCCGCGCCGCGATCGCGGGGCGGTGGCCGTTCGCCGGGACATGCCGAGCTTCAGCGAGCCGGTCGACGTCGCCACCCTGCTGTCCGATCCGACCATCGGCCTGCCGCGCGACACGGAGGGCTTCGAGAAGCGCGACTACAAGGTGCGGTTCCAGCCGGACCTGGTCGGACAGCCCGAAGTCGGGTTCGTGTCCGGGGTCGGCGCGTTCGGCGCTTCGCAGCTCGCGTTCAGCGACCTTCTCGGCGATCACAACATGTACGTCGCCGCGTCGGTCTACGGGTCGCTCAGCGACAGCGACCTCCTGTTCACGTACGCGAACCTGAAGAAGCGCATGAACTGGGGTGCGGCGGTGTTCCAGCTGCGCAGCGACTTCGCGCCGCTCGCGGCGCGGGCTTCCGACGATCTGTTCCTGTACCGGAGCGACGTGCTGCGGGGCCTGCAGGTGTTCGGCAGCTACCCGATCAGCCGCTTCACCCGGATCGAGTTGGGCGCCGTTGCCACGCACGTCGATCGCCGGATCGCGCGCTTCGATTTCTTCGATCCGGTTCCCGACATCGAGGAGGACCTGCCCAACGAGATGTACGCCGCGCCGTCGGCGGCCTACGTGTTCGACACCGCGTTCTACGGATCGACCGGCCCCATCGGCGGCAGCCGGCAGCGCGTGGAGGTGCTGCGGGCGATCGGCGACCGGCAATTCACCCAGCTCTACGCCGACGGGCGAAAGTACTGGCTGTTCGGAAAGAGCCTGACGATCGCCACGCGGCTCCTGTTCCTGGGCGAGTTCGGGGAGAACGAGGAGAACCTCCGCTTCCGGTCGATCGCCGGACCCACGCTGCTGCGCGGATACGACGCACGCGACAACGAGGACCCGCATTCCGAGCTGATCGGCAGCCAGCTGGGACTCGTGAACCTCGAGGTGCGCTTCCCGCTGATCGACCGGCCGAATCTGGGAGTCGGCGGCCTGCCGCCGATCCGAGGCGCGGTCTGGTTCGACGCCGGGTTCGCCCGGATCCCGGGCGAGCCCTTCCGGCTCTCCACCTCCGAGGACCCCGGCCCGTTCGGCTTCCGGCTGGTGGACGGGCGGGCGTCGTTCGGCGCGGGAGTGCGGATGAACCTGTTCGGCTTCGCCGTTCTGCGGCTCGACTGGGCGAAGCAGACCGACATGGCGGGACTCCAAGACAGCAAGGTGCTGTTCACCCTGGCGCCTGAGTTCTGATTCGATCAGATTGACGTCTCGTCGTCGGCAAGCGCGCTGACGACGACCCCATCCGCACGGCCCGGCTCTCCCATCCGAGTTGCGCCCGCACGCGAGGTCCGCACCCCGCTCTTGCCGTCCTGCGTCCTTCGGGACCGATCGGTGGGGGTCGGTGGCGGCAGGACCCCAATATCTTGTGGTGCGTCGTTGACGCGGACGCGCGCGCGCCGGTATCTTGGAATGGAATAAGGCGCGCCAAACCCCAGCCCGGCGAGGCCATGCGGGATTTCGAGCTCGACGACCGGTTCTGGCGCGATGCGCTGGCCGCGCTCCAGGCGGGCGAGCGGGCCGACGCGCTCGCCGCACGCTATCCCGAATACGTGGATCTGATCGACGACCTGGCGCTCGACGCGGCCGGCGAGCCCGTGCTCGTCGGGTTCCGCCACGCGGCCGCCGACGCGAATCCCCGTCTCCTGGCGCTGCTTTCGGCTGCGTTCCTCGCGCGCGCCGGCAAACCGACGCTTCTCCTCGACCTGGATCCCGAAGTGCGCTGGCTCGAGCAGATCCTGGGCGAGGATTTCAAGGAAGGGGTCGTGGATCATCTTCAGTTCGGCATCCCGCTCGAGGGATGCGCGCGCCCGACCGGCATCGGCGGGCTGAAGGTGATGAGCGGGGGGGCGGCCTTCCTGGCCGGCTCGCCGCTCGACGACCCGCCGCGGTTCCGCGCCGCGCTCCTGTCGCTGAAGCAGGGCCGCGACATGGTGGTCGTGGCGCTGCCGCCCCCGGCCGAGAGCGCCGACGGCTCCGGCGTTCCCGCGCTCTGCGACGCGGTCGTCACGATCGAGGACACCGAAGGGCCCGCGCGTCCGCTGGGCACCGAGCGCGCGGTCGTGCGCCTGTCGGGGGACCCGCGGGCAGCGCGGGAGCTGTCGCGGCTCTGTCACCGTTTCCTGGGGCCCTTGCCGGCGGTCGCGGCCGCGCCGCGGCAGGAGCTGGCGGGGGCGCCGCCCGCGTCTGGACCTCGTCACGACCAACCCTTCTGGACGGCGGTGGTGCCGGCGACGGTGCCGGCGACGACTCCCGAGTCCGAGGAGCTCGATTTCCTGAGCGCGTTCGAAGGAAGCGCGGCGGGGACCACGGGGACCGCGGGGACCGCGGCGGAAGGTCGAGCGCCGCGCATCGAGGAGGTCGTCGAGGCCTCGCGCGCGAAGAGCCGGGCGCGGGGATCCGATGCCGCGCCGCGCCGGCGCCGGCCGTTCGATCGGCGCGCGCTCACGCTGGCGACCGTTGTCCTGGCCGCGATCGCCGCGCTCGCGCTGGGCTCGCGCTGGTTCGCGCCGCTCTTCGCCGGCTGGTCGGGGGGAGAGATCGACGCGCTGTACGAGGGATCCGGAAACGCGCGGCCGCAGCCCGGCGAGCCGGGCACCGTGATCCCGCTGACCGGTCCGGTCGCCGTCGCGCCCTCCGATGCGGCGGAGGACTCGGCCGCCGCCGGTGGGACCAGGGATTCGACGGTCTCCGCCGAGGCGGCGGGGACGGCTCCGGGCGCGCCCGCGCCCTACTCGCTTCACGTGGGATCGTACCGCACCGCCGACGCCGCGCGCGGCGTCGTCCGGGATCTCGGCCGGCGGGGGATGAAGGCCTTCCTGTCGCCGGTCGTCCTTCCGGAGAAGGGAGAATGGGTGCGCGTGTACGTCGGCGCGTTCGGGGACTCCGCGTCGGCGCGCTCGGCGCTCGACGAGCTCACCTCCGGAGGAGTCGTCGAGGAAGGCTCGGTGCGGGTGACCCCGCTCTCGTTCCTCCTCGGGGAATACCCAAGCGCCGAAGAGGCCGAGGCGCGGATCTCCAGCCTCGCGGCGCGCGGGATCCCCGCGTACGCGCTCGGCGATCGGCCGTTCCGGGTGTGGGCGGGGGCGTTCCAGGACGAATCGGAGTCGCGCGTCCTGGCGTCCGCGCTCGACGCGGAATCAGCGGAAGAGATCAGACTCTCGCGGCGGGTGCGATGAGATCGCGCCGCTCGATATCCGACTCCAACCGACGGAGGGATCCGGCGTGAAACTCCAGCGTCTCGAGATGTACGGGTTCAAGTCGTTCGCCGATCGCGTGGCGATCGACTTCAATCCGGGGATCACGGCCATCGTGGGGCCCAACGGCTGCGGCAAGAGCAACATCTCCGACGCGATCCGCTGGGTGCTCGGCGAGCAGCGGCCGACGCTCGTCCGCGGCAGCAAGATGGACGAGGTGATCTTCGCCGGCAGCCGGGACCGCAAGCCGATCAACCTCGCCGAGGTCGTCTTGCGGTTCTCCAACGAGGACGGTGCCCTGCCGCTCGAGTACTCAGAGGTCGCCATCGCGCGGCGCGTTTTCCGCGACGACGTGAGCGAATACATCCTCAACAAGCATGTCTGTCGCCTCAAGGACATCCAGGACCTGTTCATGGGCACCGGCGTCGGCACCCACACCTACTCGCTGATCCAGCAGGGCATGGTCGACAGCATCCTGTCGGACAAGGCCGAGGAGCGGCGCGTGATGTTCGAGGAGGCGGCCGGCGTCACCCGCTACAAGAACCGGCGCAAGGCGACAGAGCGGAAGCTGGAGGCCACCGCGGCCGACCTGCGGCGCGTGGAGGACATCGTGTCCGAGGTGGAGAAGAACGTCGGCTCGCTGAAGCGGCAGGTCGGCAAGGCGCGCCGGTGGCGCGAGTACGAGGCGGAGGAGGCCCGACTCGACGTCCACGTGAGCGGCGTCGAGCTGACGGCCCTGGCCGAGCGCGAGGGGCCGGTGAACGAGGAGCTGGAGCGGCTGCAGGCGCTCGATGTCGAGCAGTCCGCCCGCCTGGCCGACCGCGAGGCGGGGCTCGAGACGCTTGAGCTCCAGATCTTCGAGGCGCGCCGGCGGGACGAGGAGGTCCGGGAGCGGGCCGAGGAGTTGAAGCGGCAGATCTCGCGCCGCGAGGACTCCCAGCTCGTCACCGGCGAGACGCTCCGTCACCACGCCGAGCGGCTCGAGTCGCTGGCCGTAGAGGACGCGCGCGCGGCTTCGCGCGCGGACGACCTCGAGGAGCGGCGCGCGAACTTGGAGGTCGACCGCCATGGAGCGGCCGAGCGGCTCGAGGTCGTCATCGGCCGCCTGGGTATGGAGGGCGAGGGGTCGGACGCCCAGCGGGAGGCCGAGCTGCGCGCCGAGCGCGCGCATCTGGCCGCCGAGATCGAGCGGTTGCAGGAGCAGCTCGGCGAGGCGCGGCAGGCGGCGGCCCGGCAGGGAAGCGCGGCGGAGAGCTCGGCCGAGCGGATCGCCACGATCCGGACGGAGGTGGAGGCCCGTCGACGGGAGGCCGTGGAGGCGACCGGAGCCCGCGAGCGGGCGCGCTCCGCGATGGCGGCGGCG
>DATFFS010000138.1:0-7776 GCA_035249945.1 Gemmatimonadota bacterium | reverse complement strand
TCCGCCCGGCGGCGGCCCGCCGGCGGCGCCGCTCGCGGCGGCGCATGCCAGGGCGAGCGCCGCAGCAATCGCTGACAGGCCGATACGGGTGGTCACGAGATGGGCCGGTCGGCCTCGCGGTAGCGGAGCAGGAACAGCCCCTCGTAGCCGCTCGTGACGATGATCACTCCGCTCTCGAAGTAGGGGTAGTTGCTCCACGAGCCGTCGAACCGCGGGCTCTCGTCCCCGAACGGAACGGTATCGAAGAAACCGACCTCTTCGGGCTCGACGGGATCCGCGATGTCGAGCACCCGAAGCCCCGACGTGTAGTTCGACTGATACACCTTGTCGCCCTTCACGTACAGGTTGTGATCGATGGACGTGGTATTCGGGTTCAGGAACTCCTTGACGAGCACGGGGTCATCGAGGTCGGATACGTCCCAGACCAGGGTCCGCGTGTGGTCGACCAGTCCGTTCAGTTCGTCCAGCTCGTCATCCATGTAGAGGTAGTGCTGGTCCTCGCTGAGCCAGGCCTGGTGGGTGTACCCGACGTTGGGGTACTCCGCCATCGACAGCGCGACCGGGTTCTGCTTGTCGGTGACGTCGGCGATCGAGAGCGCGGTCTCGTTCGAGCCGAAGCAGATCTCGCGACCCGCGTATTCCTCGTCCGGTCCGCGGTACATGACGCACTGCGCGTCATGAGTGTATCCCGTCTTCTGGCGCCCGGTCGACGGGTCGGAGAAACATCCGGCGAACGTGGGATTCAGCGGATCGTGGATGTCGATCATGTGGAGCCCGCCGCCGCACGTTTCGCTGCCGCCGCTGTTCCCCACCGTGTAGGCGAACCCACTGTCCTCGTTGATCACGATGTTGTGCGCGCTCTGAATTCTGGTGTAATGGGCGTCGACCGTGAACGTGACGGGCGCGTTCTCGCGGTCGCGCAGCCGCGTCAGGTCGAAGACCTGCATCCCGTGCTCACCGGCCCCGTCGGCCACGATGAACGCGTGGTCCTGGTAGACCTTGATGTCCCGCCAGGTCGAGCCGGGGGAGGTGGCGGTCTTGGGCAGATCGCCCACGTAGACGGGATTCGCCGGGTCGCTGATGTCGACGAACGACGTGCCGTCGACGCGGCCGACCAGCGCGTACTCCTTCCCGGTCTCGGGATCCGTCCAGCCCCAGATGTCGTTGAGACGCACGCCGCGATCGCCCCCGATGGACGCCACCGGCAGGAACGCGACCAGGTCCACGTTGCTGCAGCTGAACGCCCCCACCTGGCCGTCGCAGGTCTGGGGCTCCCCGGTCATGGCCGCGAGGCCCGACCCGGCCTCGCTTTCGACCCGGTTGGCGAGGGTCCAGGCGTCGCCGGCGCGGTCGAAGATCGCCGCCGATCCCATGCCGTAGTCCTCGCCGGGAATCCCGACCGCCGCCACGTTCTCTCCCAGCGCGAGCGAGACGCCGAACGCCCCGCCCTGCGGGAGGCTGTCGATCAGGGTCAGCTTGACGGGTTCAGCGCCGAACGGACCGGACGTGCCGGGGCCCAGGCTGTAGATCGCTCCGGCGAACCGGTCGGCCCCCGGAGCGCCGATCCACGCGACCTCGCCGGCCACGTCGATCGAGCTTCCGAACCGCTCCTGCGGCGTGCCCTCGAACGGGACACTTCCCAGCTCGGTCCAGCTCCCCGCTTCCGTCCCGTACGCGTACACCGCGCCGCGGAACCCGTTGAAGCCGGGCGCGCCGACGAGCACGAGCCCGTCAGCGATTCCGATCGCGGAGCCGAAGCGGGCGTTGGCGGTCAGGCTGTCGGGCGCGATCCGCGCCGCCTGCTGCCAGGCCTCGCCGGAATACAGATACACCGCGCCGCGCCCGCTGTCGGCGCGCGTGGCCGCCACGACGGCCGTCTCGCCCTGGACGGCGAGCACCTCGCCGAACCGGTCGTCGGGCAGCATCCCCGCCGGAGCCGCGATGCGTCCCACCTGGCTCCAGTTCCCCGCGCCGTCGCGACGGAACACGTACACCGCGCCGCGGCTGCTGTCGGCCCCACCGGCTCCGACCAGCGCCACGTCCCCGGCGATCGCGACCGCCGTGCCGAAGCTGTCGCTCGGGACCGCGTCGGAGGCGCTCAGCCGCGCGACCCGGCGCCACTCGTCGCCTTCCCCGTCGAACACGTACGCCACTCCCCCCGTTTCCCCTTCCTGCGCCCCAGCGATGAGCCGGTCCCCGGAAGCCGCGATGGACGCGCCGAAGAGGTCTCCGGCAGCGGGGCTCTCGGCGCCCAGACGGGCGACCTCGACCCAGCTCCCGGCCTGCTCTCCGTAGACGTAGACCGCGCCCGGGGACCGGACGCCGTTGGGCTCGGCCACCAGCACCTGGCCGCCGGTGATCGCGATGGCGGTGCCGAAGCCCGGCCGGGCGGGCTCGCCACCGGTCCGCATCGATTGCGCGGCGGCGGGCGCCGCCAGGACCAGGAGGAATAGCGACAGGAGCGCGTGTCTGATCATCATTCGCCTTTCGGGTGCGGGGGAGTTGGCCCGTGTTGCCGGGTTCACGAGATCGGTCGGTCGCCCGCCGGCTCGTACTTCAGCAGAAAGAGCCCTTCCTTCCCGCTCGTCACGATGATCGTGCCGCTGGCGAAGTACGGGTAGTTGCTCCACGAGCCGTCGAAGCGCGGGCTGTTGTCACCGGTGGGCACCGTGTCGAAGAAGCCCACCTCCTCGGGGTTCTCGATGTCCGAGATATCGAGGATGCGAAGGCCCTGAACGTAGTTCGACTGAAAGACCTTGTCGCCCTTGATGTACTGGTTGTGATCGACGGCCGTCCCGTTGGGGTTCAGGAACTCCTCGAGGAGGACCGGATCGTCGAGATCCGCGACGTCCCAGATCAGCGTGCGGGTGTTGTCGACCAGGCCCGCCAGCTCGTCGCCCTCGTCGCCCATCAGCAGGTAGCGCTGGTCTTCGGTGAGCCAGGCCTGATGGGCATAGGCCACGTTCGGATACTCGGCCACCGCGATCGCCACCGGATTCTGCTTGTCGGTCACGTCGGCGATCGAGAGCGCTGTCTCGTTCGAGCCGAAGCAGATCTCTCGGCCCTGGTAGTCCTCGTCTGGCCCCTCGTACAGGACGCACTGCGCGTCGTGGGTGTAGCCGGTCTTCTGGATCCCGGTATTCGGATCCGAGAAGCAGCCCGCGAACTGCGGGTTCTTGGGATCCTGGATGTTGATCATGTGAAGCCCGCCGCCGCAGGTGTCGCCGCCCTCGCCGTTCCCCACCGAGTACGCGAAGCCGGTGTCCTCGTTGATCGCGATGTTGTGCGCGCTGTGGATCTGATCGTAGTGCGCGTCCTCGGTGAAGGTGACGGGGGCGTTCTCGACGTTCCGCAGCCGGGTCAGGTCGAAGATCTGGACGCCGTGCGCGCCGGAGTTGTCGGCCACGACGAAGACGTGGTCCTCGTAGACCTTCATGTCGCGCCACGTGGCTCCGGGCGAGCCCTCGGTCTTGGGGAGGTCGCCGACGTAGACCGGGTTCTCTGGATCGCTGATGTCCACGAACGAGGTTCCGTCCATGCGGCCGACCAGCGCGTACTCCTTGCCCGTCTCGGGATCGGTCCAGCCCCAGATGTCGTTGAGCTCGACGCCGCGCGTCCCGCCGATGGAAGCCACGGGAACGAACGACAGCAGCGTGACGTCCTTGCACTCGAAATGGGCCGCCTTGCCGTCTTCGCATTCGACCGTCTCGCCGCTGACTCCCGCCAGCGTCTCGACGGGAAGGGCCACGGTAGCGGCAACCTCCCAGGATCCGCCTTCGTTCACCAGGATCGCGCCCGCTCCGAGACCGTAGTCATCGCCCGGGATCCCCACCGCCGCGAGATCGTCGCCGATCTGGAACGCGCTGCCCACACCCGAGTTCGCCTCCGCGTCCGGGATCTCGATCGTTGCGCCTCGCACCCACGCGTTCCCCTCCGGACGCAGCTGGACCACCGCGCCGCGGAAATCCTCGATGCCCGGCTCCGATACCCAGACGCTCCCGTCGGGAGCGGCGTGGATCACCGCGCCGAAGAACGTCTGCGGGCCGGCGCCCTCGCGCGGACCGATGCGACTCACCTCCTGCCATTCCGACGACCCCCGCTGGAATACGACCACCTCGCCGCGCGCCTCCGATGCCCCGGGAGCTCCGACGACCAGGTATTCGCCTGCCGCCGCCGCGCCGGCGCCGAACCTTGCTTCGATCTCCGTGCCGGACAGCCGCTCGGGAGTGCCCCAGGCCGACTCGCCCTCCGACGGGAAGATCCACACCGCGCCCCGGCCGGAGTCGGCCCCCGCTGCCCCGATCACCGCCGAGCCGTCGAGCACGGCGAGCGTCCTGCCGAATCCTTCGTCGAACCCGACTCCCTCCGGCGCCCCGAGCGTCCCGGCGGAAACCCAGCCGCCGTCCGCCTGGCGGCGGAACGCATGCACGCTGCCCGTCGACGAATCGCCGTCGGCCTTCGAGGCCAGGGCGAGATCGCCCTCCAGCGCCAGCTCGACGCCGAACTCCTCGCCCGGCTGGCGGTCGGGCGGCACCAGCTTCGCGGTCTGACGCCACCCGTCGGCGCTGCGCTCGAAGGCGTACACCGCGCCGCGACCTTCTTCGGCTCCCGGGGCTCCCACGATCATCACGTCGCCCGACACGTCGACGAAGGCCCCGAACCCGTCGCCGATCGCGCCGTCGTCGGCCGACAGACTGGCGACCCGGGTCCAGCCGTCGCCGGTGTCCCGATAGACGTACACGGCGCCGGGCTCGCGGTCGCTCTGCGCCCGCGCGAACAGCGCCTCGCCCTCCCCGATGCCGGCGGCGCCGCCGAACTGCGCCGCTGCCGGAACCGCGGAGGCTACGGAAAGGGCCACAGCCAACAGGATGAACTTCGTCATCATTCGCTTCCTTCCTGGAGATTTCTGCGGAATCGAGCCTCTACACTGAGGATCATGGTCACGTTCCGACGGACGACCGCGGGGGGTCCCTCGTTCAACCAGTCTAGCCCCGCCGATCGCCGTCCTCCACCGTCAGGACATGCCGCCGAGGGCCTCGCTGGCCTCGGCGATCAGCGCCTTGCGTTCGGGATAGCGCAGGAATGCGCTCTTGAAGCCGTTCAGGAGCAGCTTCTTGATCTCCTCGAGATCGAATCCGAGGTGGTCCGCCAGGAGCTCGATCTCGCGGGTCATGGTGGTGTTCGACATCAGCCGGTTGTCGGTGTTCACGGTCACCCGCAGTCCGCGATCGAAGTACTCGCGGATGGGGTGCTCCTCGATCGAGTCGACGGCGCCCGTCTGGACGTTCGACGTGGGGCACATCTCCAAGGGAATCCGATGGTCGCGAACGTACTCGACCAGGTCTTCGTCCTCGCGCAGGCGAACGCCGTGCCCGATGCGATGCGCGCCCGTGAAGTGCAGCGCCTGATGGATCGACTCCGGCCCGTACGCCTCGCCTGCGTGCACGGTGACGTTGAGGTTCGCGTCGCGCACGATGTAAAACGCCTCCCGGAACCACTTCGCGGGGTTGTCCGCCTCGGCCCCGGCGAGATCGAAGGCCACCACCCCACGGCCCTTGTATTCGACCGCCAGCGCGGCCATTCGCAGCGCGCGCTCCGGCTCGAAATGCCGGAGTCCGCAGATGATCTGATAGGCCTGGGTGCGGGGATAGAGCTCCATTCCACGAGCCAGGCCGCTCTTGACCGAGTCGACGACCTGGCGCGGGGAGAGGCCCCGCTTCGTGGACAGGATGGGCGCGTACCGGACCTCCATGTACCACACGTTCTCCGCCGCGGCGTCTTCGACCAGCTCGAACGCGATTCTTTCCAGTGCTTCCTGGGTCTGCATGACGGATGTCGTCACGTCGAACCGGTTGAGGTACGCCACCAGATCGCGCTCGGGAAGCTCCTGCGTGAACCAGTTCCGGACCGCGTCGGCGGAATCGAAGGGCAGCTCGACGTCGTCGGTCTGCGCGAGCTCCCAGATCGTCTCGGGACGGAGAGAGCCGTCCAGATGGACGTGCAGGTCGGTCTTGGGAAGCCGCTCGATGAGCTCGCGATCGACGCTCATCGCGCGAAGCGGAACCGGATGCGGGCCTCGGGCACGACGTGTCCGTCGGGATCCAGCGGCTGCCCCGCGCCGTCCTGCAGCACGCCCCTTCCCTGCGAGAGCGAAGACCCGGCCGCGGGCTCGTAGGCGGTCACCGCGTCGCGCCAGCACGCCCAGGGCCAGACCCGCACCGCGACGTCGTTGACCATGACTTCGACCTTCTCCCCGGTCATTCCCCGCCTTCGTTCTGGGCGGGCCAGGGCTCGAGCTGCCGGATCCGGTTCTGGATTCCGTAGCGGATCGGCCGCGGCAGCTTCTCCAGGTAGTCGGCGAACACCTCGCTGTCGACGAGCCCCGTGTTCGTCGCCTCGAGCGCCTCCTCGAACGGGGCGTAGTCGTCCCCGCCGGTGGCCATGAAGTTGTTCACAGTGATCGTATGGATCCGGTCGGGGTCGGGCACCTGGCCATCCTCGACGAGCCTCTCGCCACTGTCCTCCAGCCACGCATCCCGCACGCGCTCACCCACCGGCCGCGTGGGATCGAACGCGAACCGGACACCCGACACCTGCCCCACCGATCCCGTCACCGCGGCCTCCAGCACCCGGCGCACCTGCTCCCCCGTCAGCGTCATCCGGATGAGGGTGTTCTGGAACGGCTGGACCGCGAAGACGTCCCGGAATGTGACCGGGCCCGCCTGGAGGTCCGCCCGGATCCCCCCGGCGTTGGTCATCGCCATCTCAGTTCCGGTGGCGGCGCGCTGCGCGTCCGCGATGAGGTCGCCGAGCGCGCTCTCGCCGCGCCGGTCGCGGACGAGCGTCTGCGCCAGCTCGGTGATCGGGCGCGCGGCGATCTCCGCCGTCTCGGCCTCCCACCGCGCGACGCGTGCCGCCATCGCGGAGTCGGGCGTCACGTCGGCCGCGCGCGTGGTCCAGAGCTCGGCGTGGTGGTCGACGATCCGGCCGAGGCCGCGATCGTAGGTCAGGACCGCGACCCCCACGGCCGCGCCGCTCGAGGCAGCCTGCACGATCGGGATCCCGTTGACGACGGTCTGGAGCCGCGTGTGCGTATGGCCGGAGACGATGAGGTCGACCGGGGCGGTTATCCTGCGGGCCGCGTCGGCGATCTCCCCCCGCATCTCGCCGTGTCCGGAGTCGATCGCGCCGGCGTGGACCACCAGGATGATCAGGTCGGCGCCTTCGGACTCCACTCTCGGCGCCAGCTCGTTGACCACCTGGGCGATATCGAGGAACTCGTAGGGCTCGACGTTTACGCGGAGGGTCGTGAACGGGGTCGAGGTCGTGGTCCCGCCGATGACCGCGATCCGCAGCCCCTCCCGCTCCAGGAACGTGTACGGCACCGCCCAGGCCGGGCGCTGACCGGTCGCCTTGACGAAGATGTTCGCCGCCAGGAACGGATACTCCGCCTGAGCGATCCTGGCCTCCAGCGTGTCGATGCCCCAGTCGAACTCGTGGTTGCCGATCGCCGCCGCGTCGACGCCGAGCGCGTTGAGGACGTCGATGCTGGCGCGCCCTCCGCTCAGGTTCGATATGATGGTGCCCTGCATCTCGTCGCCGCCGTCGAGATGGATGGTGGCGCCCTGGTATCGCTCCTCGATCGGGCGAACATAGGCGGCCAGCGTGGCCGCGCCGCCGATCGTGTCGCCCTCGGCCCAGGTCGGAGTCGTCGGCTCGAGCGCACCGTGGAAGTCGTTGGTCGCGATGACCGCGAGACGCACGGAGTCGCTGCCC
>DATFFS010000137.1:0-44575 GCA_035249945.1 Gemmatimonadota bacterium | reverse complement strand
GCCCGCGCCTCGGCCTCGGTCGCGCCCGTGCCGATCCGCGCCTCGGTGGCCCGCGCGGCGCCATTGTCGGCAAGCGCCGTCAGGGTCACCCGCCCGTCCGCGACCGACAGCGACGGGCGCGAGAACTGCTCGCTGAAGGTGAGCGCGCGCCCGAGCCCGCCCGGCACCGTCATCGACCATGCGAGGAGCGCGAGCCCGATGGCGAGGAGCAGCGGCGCGCCCCACGCCTCCAGCCACTTGATGCTCTCGGTCCCCGCCCAGGCGATCCACACGTTGAGCGCCCAGAAGGCCAGGAACGCGACCAGCTCCCATGCGTTGATCCCGAGCCACCCGATCCCCGGGGCGTCGGCGATCCCCGGCCACACGACGCGCGCCATCGCGTACAGGGCGTGGCCGCCGATCCACGTCTGGATCCCGAACCAGCCGCACGCCACGAGACCCCGCAGGAGCGCCGGAATGTTGGCGCCGAGGATGCCGAATGGCGCCCGCAGTAGCACCGGGAACGGGACGCCGTACTTCGTCCCGGCGTGGCCGTTCAGGAGCATGGGAACGAGGACGATCAGGTTGCCGGCCGCGATCGTGAGGAGCGCCTGCCACCACGACATCCCGCTCGCGATCAGACCCGAGGCGAGCATGTATGTCGGGATGCAGACCGCCATCCCGATCCACAGCGCGGCGATGTTCCAGCGCGACCAGCGCCGCTCCTCGGGCGTGGTGGGAACGAGATCCTCGTTGGCGTAGGGCGATTCGAGGAGCTGCGCGCGGTCGGGCCCCCGCACAGGCTTCGCGTCCGTCACCGAGCGAGCGTGCCGGGATTACACATCCCACACCGCCATCAGAGCTCTGTGGCCTGCGGCGTGCGATTCACCTCGAGGCTCGCCGTGACGTTTCCTCTGCACCCCGAACCCGAGAAGGTCCCCGTCAGTCGATCCCCGTCGAATGTCGCCGTGCCGGTGAAGCTTCCCGGGCACGGATCGGTCTGATGGAAGACGAACGAGACCGTCGATCCCTCGATCGTCCCGGTGACCGTACCGGATCCGTACGCGCCCGTGATCGAAAACGAGCCGCTCAACGTGCCCAGGTATTCGGTCAGAGTGAGGTTCACGGTGTGGGAGAATGGATTGTCCCTGTCGACCTCGAGGCCTTCAACGGTCCCGTGGAAGAGTCCGTTGAGCGATGCGTCGCCTTCCGGCCCTGTGCCGTAATCATCGCAGGCAGCCGCGAAGACGACCGCGCAAGCGACCAGCAGTGTACGGGACTTGTTCATGCCGTTCATCCCTTTCCGACCCGCTAGTGACGTCCCCCCGCTCCGGCCGTCCCCGCCGCGACCCGCTCGTTCCACGACTCCCGCGGCAGTCCCCGCTCCACCTCGACCATCGTGATGCACCCCTCCACCGGGCAGACGATCTGGCACAGGTTGCACCCCACGCACTCGTCCTGCTTGATGCGCGGGACCCGCGTACCGGCGGGCAGCGCGATGCACTGGTGCGCCCCGTCCTCGCAGGCCGCGTAGCAGAGCTGGCATCCGATGCAGAGCGCGGGATCGATGTCTGCGACGATCCTGTAGTTCAGGTCCAGGTCGCCCCATTCCTCGTAATTGGGGAGCGCGCGGCCGCGGAACTCCTCGATCCGGGCGAAGCCCTTCTCGCGCATCCACTCCTCGAGCCCCCGCGTCATCTCCTGGACGAGGCGGAAGCCATAGTGCATTACCGCGGTGCACACCTGGAGCGAGGAGGCGCCCATCAGGAGGAAGTCGAGCGCGTCCTCCCACGTGTGGATCCCGCCGATCGCGGAGACCGGCAGCCGGAACTCCTCGGCCTTCCCGAGGCGGGTCACCATGTGGAGCGCGATCGGCTTGACGGCGGGACCGCAATACCCCCCCGAGGTCCCCTGGCCGGCCACCGAGGGGATCGGACTGAACGTGTCGTGATCGACCGCAATCACGCTCTTGATCGTGTTGATGAGCGAGACCCCGTCCGCGCGGCCCCGCTGTGCGGCCATGGCCGGATTCAGGATGTCCGTGATGTTGGGGGTGAGCTTGACGAGCACGGGAATCGACGAGAACTCGCTTGCCCATCCGGTGATTTCCTCGAGCACCCGCGGCTCCTGTCCGACCGCCGAGCCCATCCCTCGCTCGCACATCCCGTGCGGGCAGCCGAAGTTGAGCTCGAATCCGTCGCAGCCCGTGTCTTCCGTTCGGCGGATGATGTCCCGCCAGTCGTCGCGCGTCTCCACCATCAGGGAAGCGATCAGCGCGTGGCCGGGATAGCGCCGTTTGACCTCGGCGATCTCCCGGAGATTGACGTCCAGCGGCCGGTCGGTGATCAGCTCGATGTTGTTGAACCCCGCCACGTTGCGGCCCTGGTAGTCGATCGCGCCGTAGCGCGACGCCGTGTTCGTGATCGGGTCGCCGAGCGTCTTCCAGACGGCGCCTCCCCAGCCCATGTCGAATGCGCGCATCACCTGGCCGGCCGTGTTGGTGGGCGGGCCGCTGGCCAGCCAGAACGGATTGGGCGAGCGGATGCCTCCGCAGTCGACCGACAGGTCCACGGGACGGCCCGGCCGCGGGCCGCCGTTTCCGAGGTTCCCGTTCACTCCACTCATTCCGATCCTCCGTTCCGGGTGAGCCACTCGTGGATTCCGCGCGCGGCGCGCTTGCCTTCGGCGGCCGCGTTGACGACCTCGGCGCCGCCGTTGGCGAGATCGCCGCCGGCCCAGTACTTCGGATTCGACGTGCCCCCGGTGGCCGCGTCGACCTTCACGTGCCCCTTCTCGTGCGCGATCCCGCCCGGAATCCCCGCCAGCAGCGTTTCGAGCCGGCCCTGGCCGACCGCCACGGCGACCAGATCGGCCGGCACGCGGAACGGCTCACCGACGGGGTTGCAGCCCCGGTCGACCGTCGTGAGCCGCACGCCCGTCAGCCGCCCGTTCCCCTCGAAGCCGACCGGCACGGCGCGCCACGTGAACGCCACGCCCTCGGCTGTGGCGTGCTCGCGCTCGTGCGCGTAGCCCGACATGCTCTCCGGGCCGCGGCGGTACACGAGCCGGACCTCGGGCACTCCCAGGAGCTTGAGCTCCCGCGCGGCGTCGATCGCCGTGTTGCCGCCGCCGATCACGACCGCCGAGTACACCGTTGCGGGGTCCACTTGGCGACCGGTCTTGATCGCCTCGATGAGCGCGGTCGCGCCCCATACTCCCGGCAGATCCTCGCCGTCGATCCCGAGCGCGGAGTCGGCCCCGAGGCCGGCGCCGAGGAACACCGCGTCGAAATCGCGCTCGAGGTCCGCCCACGAGATGTCCCGGCCGACCTCGACTCCGAGGCGCCACTCGATTCCGATCTCCGACAGCCACTCGACCTCCCGTAGACTCTCTTCCGCGTGCATCTTGTACGGCGCGACGCCGTCGGTGTTGAGCCCACCCGGCCAGGTACCCTTCTCGAACACCACCGCGCGATGCCCGAGCCGGATCAGCTCGTGGGCGCACGCCAGCGATGCCGGCCCCCCGCCCACGCAGGCGATGGCGCGCCCCGTCGGGACGCCTGGCTCGAAGAGCTGGATCTCCGCGTGGACGACGTGGTCGGTGGCGTGCCGCTGGAGCCTCCCGATCATGATCGGCGGCTCGCCCTTCGCGTTGTAGACGCACTCCCCGACGCAGAGCACCTCCACCGGACAGACGCGCGCGCACGAGTGGCCGAGGGGGTTCGCCTCGAAGATGGTGCGCGCGGCGCCCACGGGATTCCCGGAATGGATCTGCCGGATGAACATCGGGATGTCGATCGCTGTGGGACAGGCCGCGACGCAGGGCGCGTCGTGACAGAACAGGCAGCGCGCGGCTTCCGCGCGCGCCTGGGCCTCGGTCAGCGCGGGCTTGAGGTCGGGTAGCCGGGTCTCGACGCGGTCGGTCGCGAGCGGCACGGAGGTCTCCTGATTGGCCGTAGACAGACCGAAAGTGTGGAGCTTCCGGCCCTGCCCGTCAAGCAGCGTTTCAGCGTACCGCCGGCTCGAGCTCCTCCGTGACCTGCTCGTCGAAGCGCCGTCCCGCGTACCAGGCGAATCCCGCCCAGACCGCGATCACCCCGATCGCCAGGAACGACAGGAACCGGATCGGCAACGCCGCCAGGCCGAGCGCCATCAGGATGGCTATCCCCTTGCCGAACCGCTGGACGAACATGTTGCCGAACGCCCGCGCCTTGTACTTCACGTCCGCGTCGGTCGGCACGTACAGGGTCTCGCGCGAGGTCTGGTTGATCGAGTAGTTGAACGCGTTGTCGGAGACCGTGAGGAGCGATCCCGCCCACAGGACCGGGATCGCGAAGTAGACCCCGCTCGAGATCAGCATCGCCGCCGGCAGGACGAGCAGGGCGGTCGTGATCCCGAAGCGGCGCATGATGAACGAGACGAGGAAGAACTGGGTTATCACGCTCACGGTGTTGATGATCACTCCGATGTTCGCGTAGAAGGCGGAGGTCGCCTCTGTCCCCTCTACACTCTCGAGCTCGTTCTTGAACTGGTAGTCGAGGATCTGGGAAGCGAATTCGTAGAGGAACATGATCATGACGATCGCGAACAGGTACTTCGACGTCAGCGACAGGCGCGCCCCCTCGATCGCGGCGTTGGTCTTCTTCTCGCCCGATTCGACGATGCGGGCTTGCACGCGCCCGCGCCCGATCGCCGCGTCATCGCCGCCGGCGAGCGCCTCGATGCGGAACGCGATCAGGCCCAGGGCCACCGTAGCCCCCGCCGCGGCCGCGATCAGCGTTCCGATGCCCAGATCCTCGACGGTCGTCGCCACGACGGTCGCCCCCGCCAGGCCGCCCAGGATCCCGCCGCCGCCGATCAGACCGTAGAGCCGCTTCGACTGGCCGGCTGTCGTCAGCTCGTTCAGGAATGCCCAGAAGGTCGTCACCCATACCGTCGACCAGGCATCGCCGAAGAGGTAGAACGCCCAGTACTTGGGGGCGCCGGGCTCGGCCGGAGCGGGTAGCGTGATCGCGAACCACACGAGCGCGACCAGGAAGATCGCGCACAGGGCGGGGATCAGGCGCTTGCTTCCGAGCCGGTTGTAAAGCCAGCTGAAGAGCGCCACCGCGACGATCGCGACGCCGATGTTCCCGAGCTTCGCGTACAGCTCGAGCTCCGCGCCGCGATCGCCGAGGGGATCGATGAACAGGCCGGTCTTCAGGGGCTTGAGCACCCAGAAGACGAGGATGACCAGGAACCAGAAGCAGAAGAACAGGACGGCGGGCTCGACCTCGCGCTTTCGAATGTCGACGAAGAGCTTGAGGATCCGCTCCAAGGCCGCCTCTGCACATTCGACGGATCGCCGAGCGGCCCCCCGCCCGGCGCGGCCCGCGTGACCGCCGCGGGCGCCTTTCCCTCAGCTTGCGACCGGCTCGCCTCGCGCCCTTTCCGGCGCTCCCGAGATCTCCGGACGATTCCCCTCTTCGATCTCACGATGCTCGCGGACGATCATGATGACCACCACGAACCAGACGAGGATGATCGCCAGGTTCAGCAACGCGAAGCCCTGGGTGCCGAACGTGAACACGACCGTCCCCAAGAACACGACGACCGCCGATCCCACGTCTCCCACGCGCTGCATGAAGCTGTCGGTGACCTGCTTCGCCTTGTACTTGATTTCGTGGGTAGTCGGCAGGAAGAGCATCTGGATCGTGGTCTTGTTGATCGAGTAGTCCGAGGCGTTCTCGGCCGTCTTGCCGATTCGTGCGAACCGGATGACGGGCGCGAAGAAGATCAGGGCATACGTCCCGAGGGCGATGACCGGCAACCACAGGAGGCCCGCCTTGATGCCGAACCACTTGATCAGCCGTCCTACCACGAACAGCTGGAGGAACATTCCGAGGAGATTCACCCATAGGAAGAAGTCCGCGTAGAAGCGGCCGATGACGTTGCCCTCGATCTCCTCACGCGTTTCCGTGGCGGTGGGATCGCCGAACTCCTGATCTCCGATCGCGGCAGTCGTGCCCGAGCCGATGGCCGCCTGGATCACCTCGTCGGCCGTCGCCTGGCCGTGATCCTCCGCCAGGCTCCCGAGGATGTACTCACCGGTGGTGTTCACGAGGTTCAGCAGCAGCACGAGCAGTGCGATGAGGCCGATGTACTTGTAGCGGAACAGCATGTCGAAACCGAGGCTCTCCTTCTGCTTGCCGGCCACGCCTCGCTCCGCCTTCGCCGTCAGCTCGCGCTGCCGCGCCTCCATGGCCGCCTTCCCCCACACGCGCTTCGAGATGACGTTGGTCAAAACGATGCACAGGCCAAGCAAGGCGCCCGCGACGAGCAGCATCTCGAAGACGGAGATGAACCGCAGCAGCCAGGTCGCGATGTACGCGCCCGCGAAGGCCCCGAACGAACCGCCGAACGCGACCAGCGGGAACAGCCGCTTGCCGGCGTCGTTGTTGTAGACGTCGTTGGCGTACGACCAGAACTGCGCCACGACCATCACGCTGAAGATCCCGACCCAGATGAAGAAGGCATAGCCGAGATATGGAACGTTCATCCGGCTGAGGACCCAGAACACGACCAGACAGGCTATGAACGCCAGGGTAACCACCGAAATGAGGCGTGTCCGCTCGTAGCGCGAGACCAGCTTCGAATACGCGCCTATGATGAAGAACAGGAACACCGCCATCGCCGCCACCAGATAGCTCTTGGCCTCCGCCCCGCCCCCGGAAAGGATCAGAGCTTCCCGGACGGGTTTGATCAGGTAATACGAGGTGAGGAGCAGGAACACGTTGGAGGCCATCAGGAGGGTTACCGGACCTTCGCCCGCGTGGACCTCCGTGAAGATCCCGAGGAACCGCTCCAGCGGGCTGCGGTGGCTTGCTGCCTGATTCATCGTGGGGCCTCCCGATGCGACGTTGGGAAACGGGGAACGGGGGGCGCGCGACGCGCGCTCTGTCAGGAAAGGTGCATTCTACGCGGAATCGGCCACGTACGGAAGGGCGGATCCCGCGGGCCGGCGCGGGAAAAGACGACGGGGGAGGGTACGTGAGCTAGATCGAGGCGCCCGCCGGCTCCTCCTGCTCTTCGCCGACGCGCTCGGACCAACCGCCGTTGCCGTTGCCGGACGACCCGGCCGCGCGCCCGGTGAGGAGCCGGTTCAGGTCGATGCCTTCGGCCTCGGCCAGCCGGGCGAGGAACAGCCAGGAGCGCGGGATCTCGCCACGCTCGTACTTGCTGATCGTCTGCTGGACGGAATCGACGGCTTCGGCGAACGTGCGCTGGTCTCGCCGGCCGCGGATCTCCTGGAGCCGCTGGCCGACCTCCATTCGGATCTCCCTGTCAGTCATGTTGTTCTCCCCTATCGTATGGTAGATCTGCCCGAGAAGATTGTAGAGGACTCTCGACCACGATTGCCGTCAGGCATCGTACATCCTCCGACGGTATAGATAACCCCCCTGCTCATATCCGGTTCCGGTCGACCGGCAGGATGTTCCTTTTCGAACGCGGGGGGTAGATTCCACGGCATGACGAGACAATCCAGGCGAGCGGCGGCATTCCTGGTCGCGCTGCTCCTCGTCATGACGTCGCTCGGGACGGCCCTCGGCGCTCATCCGTGCCCGCGTCACGATGGGGTGGCCGGGGCTGCCGGCCCAGAGGCAGCGCACGGCGCGGACGCCCGATCCGGCCACGAGCACGACGCCGATCCCGGCTCCGAGACGCACGGCCCCTGCACCTGCGTGGGCCATTGCCAGGCCGCCGCGGCCCCGTCCATGCCGGCGGCCGCGATCGGGACCGCTCTCCCGACCCCGCCCGCTTCCCCACACGCCTTCCGGGCCGTCCGACCTCTTGCCCGGGCTTCGATCGTTCCCTTCTCTCTCCCCTGGGGGAACGCACCACCGACCCTCTGATCAGCGGATTCCTCTTCCCGGCAGGCGGCGCCGAGCGGCGTCCGCCCGGTCTAGAGTCCCGATCGGAGGTGCTTCATGCATTGGTCCCATCCTGTGTTCTCTCCTGCCCGCGCGGCCGCAGTCGCCGCCTGCGCCATGCTGGGGATCCATCTCCTGGCAGCCCCCCTGGCCGGCCAGGAAGCCGGCCTCCGGGGAGTGGTCGTCGATCCCCAGGGCCAGCCCGTGGCCGGCGCCGAGATCTCCGCCGGGGCCGCCCTCTCGCGCACGGGCGAGGACGGCGCCTTCGAGCTGACGCTCCCCGGACCGGGCGAACACGCCCTGCGCGTCGATCGCCTGGGATACAAGCCCCTCACGCTACGCGCGGCGGCCCCGGGCCCGGTGCGCATCGTCCTGTCCCCCGCGCCCATTCTGATGGAGGGCCTGACGGCTATCGGCAGCCCCGGCGAACTCGCCGAGGTGCGCGCCCGGATGCGGGACGTCCCCGGAGCCGTCGACCTCGTCGAGGACGCAGAGCTCCGGCGCACGCGGCAGACGAACTTCGCCGACGTCCTGCGCTTCACACCGGGCGTCTACGCGCAGTCCCGCTTCGGCGCCGCCGACGAGCTCCAGCTCTCGATCCGTGGCTCGGGGCTCCGCAACAATTTCCATCTGCGCGGGGTCAACGTGCTGGTCAACGGGATGCCCTACAGGAACGCGGACGGATTCACGGACTTCGAGTCGCTGGAGATCCTGACCGCCGCCAACGTGCAGGTCTACAAGGGCGGCAACGCACTGCGGTACGGAGGCGGAACCCTGGGCGGCGCCATCAACCTCGAGACCCGGACCGGCTACACGGCGCAGCCCTTCGAGCTCTACGCACAGGGTGGCTCGAACGGGTTCTTCAAGGGCCAGCTCGCCAGCGGCCAGGTCTTCGACGGCCTCGACTACTATGCGAGCTACGCCCGCACGGACCTGGACGGGTTCCGGCGGCACTCCGGGCAGCGGCGTGACCGGTTGAACGGCCACCTGGGGATCGTGCTGGGCCCGCGCGTCGATCTGCGCGGCTTCTGGTTCTTCGCCGACGTCGAGGAAGACCTGCCCGGCTCTCTGACCCGCGAGGAGCTGGAGTCCAACCCCGAGGAGGCCGCGCCGGCCAACGTCGCGAACGACTGGGGCCGCGACTACACGCTCCACCACCTGGGTCTCCAGATGCGGGCGCAGCTCACTCCCGAACAGCGGCTCGAGGTCTCGCCGTATTTCCAGTTCCGTGACATCGTGCACCCGATCTTCCGCGTCGTAGACCAGATCAGCCGCGACGTCGGCGTCGAGGTGCGCTACGAGAACACCGCTCCGGTCGGCGAGCGCGAGAACCGCTTCGTGGTCGGCTTTCAGCCCACGTTCGGGAACGTCGACGACCGGCAGTACGAGAACGTCGCCGGCGAGAAGGGCGCGCTCGCCAAGGAGCAGCGGGACGAGGCGGGCGGGGTCGCCGTCTACGTGGAAGACGTCTTTTCGATCACCCCGCGGCTCGCGGCGATCGTGGGCGCGCGGTACGACCGCTCCCGCCGTGCGGTGGGGGACGCGTTCCTCGCCGACGGCGACCAGACGGACGAGCGCACCTATGAGTCGCTCCTGCCGCGAGTCGGCATGATCGTCGAGCTCCCCGAGATCGGCGGGCAGATCTTCGCCAACGCCACCGGCATCCAGGAGCCGCCCCTCCTGCTGGAGCTCAACAGCCTGACCGTTCCGGGTTTCGTGGACCTCGATGCCCAGAAGGCCTGGCAGTTCGAGCTGGGGACGCGCGGCCGGGCCGGCGATTGGACGTGGCAGCTGTCGGCGTACGACATCGAGCTGGAGGACGAGATCGTGAACGTCAACGTGCTGCCATTCCCGGAAGCCCAGTTCACGGTTCCCAGCTACCGTAACGTCGACGAGACCCGCCACCGGGGGATCGAGGCGGGAGTGGAGCTCTCGTCGCCGGTAC
Organism: Gemmatimonadota bacterium; assembly: GCA_035249945.1. GTDB lineage: Bacteria > Gemmatimonadota > Gemmatimonadetes > JACCXV01 > JAHWKZ01 > JAICNR01. The sequence continues at coordinate 34,742 of DATFFS010000137.1, read as the reverse complement.
GGCTGCTGGCGGGCGACGAGGGCGGCGAGCGGGCCGGGTTCCGGATGGCGTACACGCTCTCCAAGTTCGAGTACGTGTCCGACCCGGAGCACGCGGGCAGCGAGATCCCCGGGATCCCGACCCACGTGCTCCAGCTCGAGGCGGAGTACGCGCACCCGGCGGGGGTGCGGCTCGCGCCCTCGCTCGAGTGGGTCCCGGACGACCTGTTCGTCGACAGCGACAACACCGTCACCAGCGGCGGCTGGCTCACATTGGGCCTGCGCGCCGAGTGGGCGCTCGAGGAGTTCGGCGCGACGGCGTTCGTCGAGGGGCGGAACCTGACCGACGAGCTCTATTCGCCCACCGTCGCGGTCGACGACGCCGCGGGCCGCTTCTTCCAGCCCGCCGACGGGCGTTCGCTCTACGCCGGAGTGCGCTGGCAGCCGTGAGGAGCCGCGCGGCCCTGCTCGGCGGCGCGGCCCTGCTCGGCGGCGCGGCTCTGCTCTCGGGGGCGGTGGTGCATGCCCACCTCGTGTCCTCTTCCCCCGAGAACGGCGAGTCGCTGTCCGCGAGCCCGTCCGTGATCCGTCTCGTGTTCAGCGAGCCGGTGGAGGCCGGTCTCAGCCAGATCGTCGTGTGGTCGACGCGGGACTCGCTCGAGATCCGGGTGCGGGCCGACTCGTCCGACGCCCAGACCCTGTTTGGCGACGTGCCACACCTCGCGCCGGCCGAGTACCAGGTCGACTGGCGGGTGGTCTCCGCCGACGGGCATCCCGTCGAAGGCAGCTTCCGGTTCACCGTGCTCGCTCCGGTCGGGGCCCCCGACAGCGTCCCGTCGCTCGGGCCGCCGCCCGCGCACCGTCCCGCCGGAGGGCATGCCCACGCGTCCGGTCCGAACCTCTCGGCGGGGGTGTCCGCCGCTCTCCGCGGGCTCGGGATGTTCATGCTGGTCGCGCTGGCCGGCTGGCTGGCGCAGCTCGTCGCGCTGGGGGGCGTGCCACCCCGCGGGGCGATGCGGATCGCGCTCGTCCTCGCCGCCCTGACGACCGTCTTCCTCGGCGCCCACTTCGCTGCCTGGCTGTGGCACGTCACTCCCGCCGGCCGCGCGCCCGACCTCGCGGCGGCGCTCGGAACCGGTCCCGGACGCGTCGAGGCGCTGCGCGTCGGACTGGCGTTCCTCGCGCTCTGGGCTGTCGGCCTCGCGCGCCGGCCCTGGATCGCGCTGACGCTCGCGCTCGCCGCCGTCCTGGTGAGCGGGGCGACGGGGCACTCCGCCGGCATCTCGCCGCGCTGGTCGATCCCGCTCAAGTCGCTCCACCTGATCGCGATCGCCGTCTGGGTCGGCGGGGTGGCCTGGCTCGCGGTCGCCGCTCTGGACCCCGCGGCCTTCGGCGTGTCCGCGGCGCGTGTCTCGGGGATGGCCCTTGGCGCCGTGATCGTGGTCGGACTGACGGGCGTGGCGCAGACCGCGCTCTTCCTGCCGGACGTCTCCGCGCTGTTCGGCTCGGCCTACGGGCGGCTCGTCCTCGGCAAGGTGGCGGGGCTGGGGGGACTGGTCGCCTTCGGCGCCTGGAACCGGCGCCGGCTCATTCCCCGCATAGGGGACGCCAGCGGGCAGGCAGACCTCCGGGCCTCGACCCGCCGCGAGCTCGCGCTCATGCTCGTCGTCTCGCTCATCGCCGGCGTTCTCGCCTACGTCCCCCCGCCGTCCTCGTGACGCTCATGGCGGCGACCTCGTTACCCGGCACGCGGATCGCGTTCGCGGCCGTTGCCCTGTTCCTACTCCCTGTCACCCTGGGCGCGCACGCCGTGGTCCAGCCGGCGGAGGCGCCGCCCGGCGCGTACCAGCGCTACGTCCTGCGCGTGCCGACCGAGCGCGAGGTCGCGACCACACGCGTCGAGATCCGCTTTCCCGCCGCCGTCACGGTCGTCTCGTTCGCCGACGTTCCGGGCTGGGAGCTCGCGGTCATCACCGATCCGGCGGGCAGGATCGTGGGCGCCGCGTGGACGGGGTCGCTCCCCCCGCAGCGCTTCGTCGAGTTCCCGTTCATCGCCGTGAACCCGCGCGAGGACGTGACGATCGCGTGGCCGGTGACCCAGACCTACGCCAGCGGCGAGGTGGTCGAGTGGGCCGGGCCTGAGGATTCGGACACCCCCGCCTCGATCACGCGTGTGACCGCCGGCGGCGACGGCTGGCCCACCAGCGTCTGGCTGGGGCTTGCGGGCCTGGCCCTCGGCCTCTTCGCGCTCGGCGTCGCGCTTCGGCCGGGAGTCCCCCGCCCCGTTCCGAACTGAGTCCGACTCACTGCCCCTGGCACGGAATGTCCAACGTCAATGTCGGAGCCGCACCCCACGAAACCGAGGGGCTGGGACAGGTCACTTCCGGCAGCGGCGGCTCGACCAGCACGAAGCTGCCCGAGAGTCCGTCCCAGAAGTACCCGTCCGTCCTCGACCTGAGACTGGTGTATGCATAGCGCCCCTCGGAATCGGTCACCTCGCGGCGGGGATCGCAGAACAGCACTGAATCGAAGAGGTCGAATCCGCACAGGAGCACGACGACCGCCGGCCACGGCGTTCCGTTCAGCGTCACGCGGCCCATGACCACCTGACCCGTACATTCGAAGTCCGCCTCCACGGTCCCCCCCGCGGGGACGGTCACTTCCTGGCTGGTCGCCGGACAGTCGTCTTCATATCCATCGGGAAGCCCGATCTCTACCGTTTCGCTTCCCGACGGGACATCGGTGAAGCGATAGGCCCCACGCTGGTCGGTGGGGATCGCCCTGGACGCCCCCTTCAGGGCGACGACGATTCCCGCCGCTCCGAAGCCGTTCTCCGTCACGCGTCCGGACACGGTCCCCGTGGCGAGCGGTGTCGTGCAGAGGAAATTCGCCTCCGCCCCTTCCCCCTCGACGACTGTCGCCGTGATCGCGTTGACGCATTGCATGCCGGGGAGATCCGCGATCGAGACCACGAACACCCCGGGGGAGAGAGCGGAGAACTCGTAAGCGCCGGCTGCCGACGTGACTGTCGCAACCTCGGTTCCGCTCCGGCGAAGCGTTACTGTCACACCCGCGCGCGGCGTGCCGTCGGCGGTGACGACGCCCCGGATTTCGCCCACTGCGTCGGCGTCCGCGTCGAACGGACCGCCAGCGCCGCAATCGGCCCCCAGGCACGCCAGGGCGGCGAGAGCCGCTCCCGCTATCCGAACCGAAGGAATCATCGTCGATCTCCCTGATCTCCAGGAGGATGATTGCACCGCAGAGGTTGCTTCCGCCGGCAGGGCAAGTCAGGGAACTGCGCCGGTCCGCAGCTTCCCTTGCCGTTCCCGCCTCTCCCGCTCGATGGCTGCGCGACCGCTGATGGGCATGTCCTGTCCGCGGGTGGTGTCCGGCTGGATCCGGTCGCCCGAGCGAAGTCCGAACGGGTCGGACGCCTGCAGGCTGTCGGAGAACGTCGTCCTCGGCTCTCCCAGATTCGCCGCCAGCGTGACCTCCGAAGCGAGCGAGTCGCCCGCGAATACGAGGCCGAAGTCCTGGCTCACCTGGATCGCCTTGTGGGTCAGTTGCGCGAAGCCCCGCTCTTCGAGAATGCGAAAATCGTACTCGAAGCCATGATACAGATACAGGGACTTCACTTCGCCCGGCCGCAGCAGGCCCGTGAAGGTCGTGGCGGCCCCCAGATGCTGAGAGGCCGTCGGTTCGATCTTGAGCACCTTCGCCTGATCGGTCGCGTTCCTGACCTCGACGGATCGCAGGTGGTACGGGCTGCGCATGGTCGAGATCGGCCCGGTGCAGCCGATCACGGCCAGGGTCATGGTCAGGGCGAAATCCAGGAGCGGGTTCGCCCTCCAGCCGCAAGTCGTCCGTGAGGCCAATCGAGAGTTCCTTCCTGTGGTCAATAATCCCAGCAGCCGGCCCCTGACGGGGAACCGATCGTCACGACCGCCACGTTCGACTTCACACTCTCCGACCAGGCGACGACCGAGCCGACGGCGCACCCACCGGGAAGGCCGGTCACGAGACCGGTGCTGTCGACGGTTCCAGCCGGAAGACCGATCGAGGAGAAGACCACCTGCGGGCGCTCGATTACCGCACCGGTCGTGTCGCGGACGATCGCGGTCAACCGCTGGGAGCCGTATACCTCGACAGTGAGGGATTGGGGAAGGCTCACGCTCCCGACTTCCTCCGGACCGGGGCTATCCTCGCAGCCGGGCGCTGACGGTGAGCCGACCGTGACGATCGACTCGTTCGAAGTCACGTCGCCGTGCTTCGCGGTTATCGTCCCGATGCCGCACGCCCCGGGAAGGGCGGTCACGAGACCGGCGCCGTCGACGGTACCGGCCGGCAAGCCGCTTATGGAGTAGATGATTTCCGGGCTGGCGATGTGTTCACCATTCGCGTCCCGGACGATCACGGTCAATTTCGCGATATCGTATACTGCCAGCGTGAGGGTCCGCGGTATGAGAGTCACCCTCAGCTCCGAAGGATCTTCTGAACCGGAAGGATCTTCTGGGTCAGGGAAATCCCCACCGGTGATGGAATCGCCGGCGCATCGAAACGCCAATGCCACGATGAGAATCAGACCCGCCAGACTTCCGAGCCTCGCAGTGATCATCCCGCTGGCTTCTCCCGTTTCCCCTGAACGACGTCGGACGCATCCCGCTGGTGCGCGCCTGCCCTTCCCTTTCCCATACGACGAGGCATCCATTTTCCCCTCACCGCGCGTCGCCGGACGTAACCACCGTCGGGTGGGACGAGTGCCGCGCCTTGACTACATTCGCGTCGAATCCCCATGAAACGGCCCTCCACTGTCGCGACCCCATCGGAATGAACGAGGGCGACGAGCAGACGGTCACCCGCCTCCTCCACGAGTTGCGGACGGGCAACCGGGGGGCCTTCTCCGAGTTGCTTCCCCGCGTCTACGGCGAATTGCACCGCCTGGCCCAGCGGCAGCGCGGTCACTGGGCAGGAAACGAAACCCTGAACCCGACCGCCCTCGTTCACGAGGCGTATCTCCGAATGGTCGAGCAGTCGGCGCCGCAATGGGTGAGCCGCCCCCACTTCCTCGCCGTCGCATCCACGGCCATGCGTCAGATCCTTCTGGACTACGCCAAGCGCATGCGCGCCGCAAAGCGGGGAGGCGGAAGCGAGCCGATTCCGCTCCACGAGGTGGAGACCGCCCTCAGGACAGCCGATGACCTGTCGGAGGCGGGATCCGAGGCTCTACTGGCGCTCGAGGATTCGTTACGCCGTCTCGAAAAGCACGACCGACGACAGAGCCGCATCGTGGAATGTCGTTTCTTTGGGGGGATGACCATCGAGGACACCGCCGAGGCACTGGGGATCTCGCCGGCCACCGTGAGCCGCGGCTGGGCGATGGCCCAGGCGTGGCTCTATCGGGACCTGAAACAGGCGCTCGGAGGCGAAGAGTGAGCGAGGAGGTGGAGCGGCTATACGAGCGAGCCCGGAGGTTGGACCCCGGGGCCCGCGCCGCTCTGGTCGAGGAGACCTGCCGCGAAGATCCGCGGATGCGGGACGAGCTGCTTGCGCTCCTGGGTGAGGCCGAAGCCGCCGAGGAGTTCTTCGGATTGCTGGAGAGCGCCGTCCTGAGCACGCGCTTTCCACTCGGCAGGGTGAATGAAGGGGAGGACGGCCCTCCGGATCGGCCGCTTCCCCCGTCTCCGCTCGACGAGCTCCCCGAAGGAGCCATCGTGGGGCGCTACCGGATTCTCTCGTTCATCCGTAGTGGAGGAATGGGCGCGGTCTACCGCGCCTACGACACGGCGCTCGAGCGTCACGTGGCGCTCAAGTTCCTCCCACCCCTCAGCACCCGGCTCGACGACGAGGAGCGCCTCCTCAGGGAAGCGCGATCCGCCGCGGCGCTCGAGCATCCCAACGTGTGCACGATCCACGAGATCGGTCAGACCGACGACGGTCGGCCGTTCATCGCCATGGCGCTCTACGAGGGAGAGACCCTGAAGCAGAAGCTCCGCGGAGGACCCCTGTCATCGGGGGAGGCGGTGCAGGTCGCGATCCAGATCGCGCGCGGGTTGGAAGCCGCGCACGCGAGAGGGATCCTGCATCGGGACGTGAAGCCCGGGAACGTGATCGTGGGTCTGGACGGAACCACCCGCCTGCTGGACTTCGGCCTGGCGATGGTCATGGATGGAACGATCGCTCAGTCCAAGGGAACCCCCGGCACGGTCGCCTATATGTCCCCGGAGCAGGTGCGAGGCGAGCAACTGGACGTCCGCACCGACCTCTGGTCCCTGGGTGTCGTTCTCTACGAGATGCTCGCCGGCTACAGGCCGTTTCGAGGGGAGAGTGCCGAGGCCCTGATGCAGTCGATCCTCGAAGACGATCCCGAGCCGCTCGCGAAGAAGGCCAATGTTCCGGCGCCGCTGGCGCAGGTCGTGGAGCGGCTCCTCAGCAAGGACCAGGGGTTGCGCTGCGGAAGCGCGGATGAGGTCGTCGCCGATCTGACGCGTCTATCGGGATCGATTCCCGGACAGGTCATCCGACCGCTGCGCCGCACGTCGCTGCTGCTGGCCGGGACGGCAGCCGTTCTGGTGGGAATCGCCGTCGCCTTGTGGCTCCCGGAGCGCATGGATCCGCCCGCTCCTGCGGCCGCTGCCGCGTCGGGGGAGACTTCCATCGCCGTGCTCCCGCTGGCCAACCTCAGCGCCGACCCCCGGGATCAGGCTCTGGCCGACGGCATGACTGAGGAACTCATTGCGATGCTCGCCAGGACAGAGGGTCTGCGCGTAATCGGGAGCACGTCCGTGTTCGCCTTCGCGGGACGCGGGGGTGACGTGCGCGGCATCGCGGAAAGTCTCGGGGTCTCCAACGTTCTGGAGGGCGGACTTCAGAAGGTCGCCGGCCGGCTCCGGGTGCAGGTTCGCCTGCTGGACGCGAGCGATGGCTCGACCCGGTGGGCGCAGACATATGATCGCGAGTTCCAGGACGTGTTCCTGGTCCAGGAGGAGATCGCTCGCGCCGTGGCCACCGAATTGGAGGCGCGACTCGACCGCGAAGGGAAGAGACGGCTCGCTCGGCATCAAACGCCGAACGTCGCGGCGTACGAGCTCTACCTTCGCGCCAACGATCCGGTCCTGCCTCGAAGCGACAGCGGCGTGCGGCAATCGATCGAGTACTTCGAGCAGGCCATCGCGGTCGATTCGACCTATGCAGCCGCCTACGCGGGCCTGGCCGTGGCATACGTCCGGCTCGGTTCCGCCGCGGATCCGGGGATGCTTCTAGCGGAGCGTTACTCGCGCGCGGATGCCACCGCCCGAAAGGCCGTCGCACTCGACGACTCGCTGGCGCAGGCGCACCTGGCTCTGGGCCGCGCTCGGATGAGCCTGCTCGACTTTCCGTCCGCGAAACGAGAGATCGAACGGGCTATCGCCCTCGACCCGAAGAGCGCGGTCAATCTCCTGGTCCTCTCATCCTTGCATCTCTGGGCCGGACGTTCCGATGAGGCCCTGACGGTTGCGCGGCGCGCTCTGGAAATCGAGCCGCTCTCTCCCTACGTGCACGCGCAGGTCGCGGATGCGCTCTTCGCGAACCGCCGCTGTGACGAGGCCCTGGCTCAGGTCAGCCGCGTCGGATCGCTTCGCCCGTCGCTTCGACGCATCGCGGCGGTTTCCGGACTATGCCACGCGGAGAAGAGGCAGTGGCCCGAGGCCATCGGCGCCCTGCGCCCGCATGCCGGCGACCCGCTCATCGCAGCCTTCCTCAGTCACACACTATCACGCGCGGGGCATAGAGAGGAGGCAGAGCGGATCCTCGCCGATCTTCTCGCTCGGCGGCAGCGAACGGGTGCCGGCGCCTTCGAGATCGCGATCGTGTATGCGGGCCTGGGAGATCTCGACGAGGCCTTCGCCTGGCTCGACCGATCCGTCGACGACTACTCGCTCAAGGTCCAGATCATGGCGCCGACGTTCGACGCCCTGCACCGCGACCCGCGCTTCGAGCGATTTTCCCGGCGCCTGGGACTTCAGAACCTGTAGCGCAGCGCCAGCTGTAGCTGGTACAGGGATTCCGTCGACAGGCTGGTCCACTCCGGGCGGGTCGTATCGAAGCGGAATATCGACTGTGCCTCATCGGTGGCCTCCGTCCCCTGACCCACATGCTCGAGAAGCGTAGGCGAGGCCACTCTGTACACGCCCCACTCCTCGTTCAGCAGGTTGAGGACATTGAACACGTCGAGCTGCGCTTCGAACGTGTGTCGGCCGACCGGAAGGGCCTGGCGCACGGACAGGATCGTCGTGTGCGACCACGGCTCTCGACAGCTGTTCCGCTCCAGGATGCGGCCCCGCTGACTCCTCAGGCAGGGCGTATGCTCGATTAGCCGCTCGAACGCCGTCTGCTGCCGGAACACGCGTTCCGTCTGCGCCTCGGGCGAATTGTCGTCCTCGGAGGACTCCGATCGCCCGCTGAACGCGATCTCGTCGGTGTCGAACGCATCGCGAGGCACATAGATCGGATCGTTCGCGTTCGAGCCGTCCGCGTTGAGGTCGCCTCGGCGGCCGGCTCCCCACGCCAGATACGTGAACGGGCCCCCCGACTCCCCGACATAGTAGAAGGAGAACACGGTGGCCCATCGCTTCCAGGGCGCTTCATAGGTTCCCGCCAGAACGACACGATGCGGAATGTCGTTGAGGGATACTTCCGGACTAAGATCTTCGTGAAAACCGGAGACCGCACGCGACGACCAGTTCACGGACCCCGGCGTACCCGTGCGGAGAGGAGTCTGCACATCGCGCACCCGGGAATACGTGTACGAAGCCATTCCCGCGACACCGCCGGAGAAGGGCCGCTCCAGGCTGGCCGAGATCTGCAAAGCGTGGTTGCGCGAGGTGTTTCTCAGGTCGATCACTTCCGAAAAGCGCGATCGCAACGCTGGCGCGGAAACAGCGCTCGGCTCGATGACTCCGTAGAGCACACGTCCGTTCCGGTCGAGTCCCTGCGGTCCCGTGAGGTTCAGGTTCACGAACACGTGGTCCGAGGTGTTCCTGGTAATCAGGCCTTCGATGGATCCGACCCATCCCCAGGGAAGGTCTCGATCGTAGGCGAGGGATGCGCGCAGGGTCTGCGCCATTCGGAGGCCATGGCTCAGCAGGTCCACGTCCCCCAAAGGCGCGCTTCCGATCGCGGAGCCGTTGGCGCAGGCGGTCGGCGCGGCCCGATAGTCGGGAACGAACGCCGGCGGCAACCCGCGATCGGACGGCAGCGGGCCGCAACGCAGCACCCCGATACCTATGCCGTAGCCCGATAGCGCGGACCGGATCCAGTGCAGCGGCGGTCTTCCCGTGAATATCCCGATCCCCCCTCGGACGGCGGATTCCCCGGTCCCCGAAGGATCCCAGGTGAAACCCAGCCGGGGTGACAGATGCACGCGGGCGGGCGGCAGTTCGTCCGTGCGCCGTTGAAAGATGGAGTCGACGTCGGCGTTGTAGGGCGCGCGCTCGTCGATCGTCATCGCGTCGGCGCGGACACCCAGGCTGAGCGTGATCCGCTCAGCGATGCGCCATCGATCGCCCATGTACGCCCCGTAGTACCAGCCGCTGACCGGCACGCCGGCGCTCCCGAAGTCCCGGCGTATCTCGAAGCGGTCGGCCAGACCCTCTTCCAGCGCGTCGAGGCTCGAGAAGTTCCAGGCGCCGTAGGAACCCATGACTCCCCGACGGTCGTCGCGGAAGCGCTCCGCCGTGCCCCCGAGGGTCAGCACGTGGTCGCGCCCCAGGGGCAGCGTGACGTTGTCCTGCAGGTTGAATCTCCAGGACCGACCAGGCATCCCCTGGGACGCCTCGTGGGACCCCGTGTTGATCGTCACTGTGCCGCCACTCGTACTCGCCACCGCTACTCGCACGATCGGCTGGTCCACTTCCGATAGGAGGTCTCCTCCCTCCGACTTGTACGAAGCGAGCATTTCATTGTGTCCGCCCCGGCGCCGAGACAGATCCGTTTGCAGCTGGAACGACGTCAGGTGCGAATGGTTGTCGCGCTCGAGCTGATACGTGGAGAGCGCGAACGTGTCCGGGGCCAGGCGAGAGAAGCTGAACTCCTTCGTGCCCGCATAGGTACTCCACAGGACGGCGCGGCTGTTCCACTCCGGAATCGCAAGGTCCAGCCTGGCGAACACATTGGTCAGAGGATTCCCGTTCTCCACCTGACCGCCGGAGCCGGCTTCCAGTCCGTAAGTGCGCAGGATGTCGTCGAGCCTGGTTATGTCCGCTGCACGCACCGGAACGGCCGTCGGACTGGAGGTCGGCTGCCCGATGTAGGGTCCCGACGCCGGGGACGTCAGATGCTGCAGCTCGGAGGCGAAGAAGAAATGCAGCCGATCGCGCATGATTGGGCCGCCGACCGAGAGGCCGTACTGGGCTCTGTCATAGGGCGCGCTCTCAGCGTCTGCCTCACGCCGCGCCAGGCGATCGTTCCGCGCATAGGCGAATACGGATCCCGCCAGCTCGTTCGTCCCCGATCGGGTGACCGTGTTGATCAGGGCGCCCGCGAAATCCCCGTAGCGAACGTCATACGGCGCCAGCAGGACCTGATACTCCTTTACCGCATCCAGAGGCAGGGATTTCCCGCCTACCAGGGCAGGGGTGGCGTGGGCCGCGAGGGAACGCTCGGGAACGCCGTCGATGAGGATGTTGTTGAAACGGAAGCCCACGCCACCACCGGAAAAGCCCGACTGGAAACCGATCTTGGTCGAGATCTGCGGCACGAGTCGGACGAAGTCGTAGAAGTCCCGGTCCAAGGCGGGCAGCCGATGGAGCAGCGACTCCGGGATCGTCGTCGTGGTCCCGCCGTGCCCGTGCGCGCTGGCGATCGGGATGTCGACCATTACATGCAGGGTGTCCGACGAGATCACGGTCGGCTCCATGACGAATCGAAGCTCGATCGGCTCGCCGAGCGTGAGATTCAGGCCGGCTCGCTCCTGAGGGCGAAATCCCGGGCGCCGGATCGTGATGACATACGGCCCACCGATCGGCAGACCCGTGACCAGGAATCGGCCGTCTTGCACGCGAGCGGTCGCCGTGAAGCCCGTGGCCGCGTTCACGACGAGGACCTCCGCGTCCTCCAGACCCAATCCGTCGACGGAGTGGACGGAGCCCTGGATGACGGCCGTGGTCACGCTCTGGGCGGGAAGGTCCGGAGCTCCGAGCGGCACCGCGGCCGCGATCGTCGCGCTGAAAAGGGCGGAGAATGCCTGGCGCATCCCGATCCTGTGCCGGGGACGGCAGCATGCTACGAGGCGGATGCCCGGATCAGCGCCTCGTGAGGCCCGGCTGGCGAGCGTATCTGGCGCTTACCATACGACAGAAGGTTTCGGATTCGCTCATTCGTCCGTCGCCCGATTGTGGCCGCTGCCGATGACCGCCATTCCCGCCGGCAGCAGGTTCTCCTCGAAGAACAGGAACACGAGCTGCTGGAGGAGGTCCTGGTTCGGTTTCTTCGCGAAGCCGTGGCCCTCGTTGGCGGCCGTCATCGTCCACACCTGCTGGCCGTTGGCCCGCACCTCACGCGCGATCTGCTCGGACTCGCTGGCCGGCACGCGCGGATCGTTGGCGCCCTGGACGACGAACAGCGCGGACTCGATCTCGCCGGCGTGATTCGCGGGGCTGATCGATTCCAGGAACTCGCGCATGGCGGAGTCGCGCTCGTCCCCGTACTCCGGGCGGCGGACGTCGCGGCGATAGTCCTCGGTGTTCTCGAGGAACGTGACGAAGTTGCTGATCCCCACGTAGTCGACCCCCGCCCGCAGCCGATCGCCGAAATGGACCAGGCTGGCGAGGACCATGTACCCGCCGTAGCTCCCCCCGTAGACCGCCACCCGATCGGCGTCCAGATCGGGCTGGGTCGCGATCCAGTCGAGCAGCGCCCCGATGTCGCGGACGCTGTCCTCGCGCAACCGGCCGTTGTCGAGCGTCAGGTACTCGCGGCCATAGCCCGCAGAGCCGCGGACGTTGGGCGCGATCACCGCCACCCCCAGCTTCGCCAGCCAGAGCTGGAACGTGCTCGAGAACGACGGACGGTACTGGCTCTCCGGACCCCCGTGGATGTAGACGATGACCGGGTGCGGTCCCACGCCGGAGGGGCGGTACACGAAGGCCGGGATCTCGCGCGGCGCCCCCGCCACGGAATCGAACGTGGGATAGTGGACGATCTGGGGCGCGACGAAGCTATCCGTGTCGAGGCCGCCCACTTCACTGAACGTCCATCGGACGAGCTCTCCGGCTTCAGTGGCGTTCTCTCCGAGCTCGAGCACGAACGCGTCGCTGGGCGTCTTCGGCGTGTTGAGCGTGAGTCCCAGCCGCGTCCCGTCGGGGCTGAATTCGAGGCCGCCGATCAGGCCCGTGGGAATGGAGGGCACCGCCGCGTGCCCACCGGTGGCGGGGTCCATCAGGTAGAGCCGCCCGATCCCCCCCTCGTTGACGACGAAGGCCGCGCGTCGCCGGGAGTCGTCGATGGCGAACGACTCGACGTCCCAGTCGAGGTCGCCGGTGAGGACCTCGAACTCCCCGCTCTCGAGGGTCAGCCGGCCGAGCCGGCGGATCCCGTCGACGGCGTCGGTCACGACGAAGAGCGCCGCCCCGTCGGGCGTCGGCTCGGGGTCGATCCCCGCCCAGGAGGCCGGGTCCTCGGCGCTCCCGGCCAGCGGCCGCAAGGCGCCGCCGTCCAGGTCGAGGAGGTGGAGCCGGCTGTCGGTCACGCTGACGTAGTGGGCGACCACCAGCGCGCTGTCGCCCAGCCAGCTACCCGCCGACCAGGAGGCGCCGTCCGGCGCCGCGACCGCGACGCGAGCCGACGAGGTGTCGTCGACCGCCATGACCCAGACGTCGTTCGAGCGTCCGTTCCTGCGGGTGCTCGTCCAGGCGAGCCGCGCGCCGTCCTCGCTCCACTCGGGACCCGAGTTCCGGGACACGCCGTCGGTCAGCCGGCGGGCGTCGCCGGTCTCCGGATCGAGGAGCCAGAGCTGGTAGAACTCGCTGCCGCCCTCGTCCATCGAGAAGAGCACCTCGTCGCCTTCCGGGCGGCGCGCGCTCCCCGAAACCGGCTCCTCGAAGAACGTCAGCTGCCGACGCGCGCCTCCGGGCATGTCGACGCGGTGGATCTGGGTGACGTCGGCGAAGCGCGTGCCGACGTAGATCCCGCGGCCGTCGGCGGTCCAGTCGACGAGCCCGGCGCTGCGTACGCTCTGGTATCGGTTGAGCGCATCGACGACCCGGGGCGGGATCTCGGGTGCGTCCTCGAGGACGACGCTCCCGTCGAGCGCGGTGCGGCGCTCGGGAGACTGCTGGGCCCGGAGATCTCCGGCGGCCAGGAAGACGAGGGCGAACGCGAAGGCGATGCGCACATCGAAGGATTCGCGAATTGGACTGGGGAGCGCAAGGACCGCCGCCGCGGTCGGCCGGGGGGAGACGGCCGTCCGACGGCGGTGGTCCGGGTCAGGACGTCAGCAACAGCAGGAGCGTGAGGAAGCAGGCTCTCCACATGCTTCCACGGATTGGCAATCCTCGTGCCACGGCGCTCCCGAGCGGGTTCACCCGCGGCAGCGGCGCGGAGTGGAAGTGGAGCGGAACGCATTCTGAAAGGAACGTTCGCACCGCCTGGCTTCGCTGCTTCCGCGCGATCCTCCGCGATCGCGGAACTCCGCTTCCACTCGCGTCCCGCGCGGCTTCTCACCGGACCTCGCGGCGTGCCCGCTTGTGACCGGGCCGGCCGGCCGGCGAGATTCGCTGCGTGCCCGAGCTCCCCGAGATCGCCGCCTACCTCCATGCCCTGGACCCCCGCATCGGCGACGCGCGCCTCGAGGGGGTCCGGGTGCGGTCGGTGGCGCTTCTCGCGACGTGGGATCCGCCGCTAGAGGCCGCCGCGGGAAAGCGGGTCGTCGGCCTCCGGCGCCTGGGGAAGCGGATCGTCGTCGCGCTCGAGGACGAGCTCTTTCTGGCCATCCACCTGATGATCGCCGGGCGGCTCCGCTGGGCGGAGACCCCTTGGACGATCCCGCGGAAGGGCGGGCTCGCGGCGTTCGACTTCTCGACCGGTTCTCTGCTCCTCGTCGAAGCGGGGACGAAGCGGCGGGCCCGCCTGCATCTGGTTCGCGGCGAGGCGGGCCTGGCCGCGCTCGACGCCGGCGGTATCGAAATCGAGGGGTCCGCCATCGGGGAGTTCCGTGCGGCGCTCCTCCGCGAGCGACACACGCTCAAGCGCGCGCTCACCGACCCGCGCGCGTTCTCGGGGATCGGCGGCGCGTTCGCCGACGAGATCCTCCATCGCGCGCGCCTCTCGCCCCTCCAGATGAACGCGAACCTGTCGGACGCGGAGGTCGAGCGGTTGTGGCGCGCCGCCCGCGAGATCCTCGAAGAGTGGACCGCGATCCGGATCGGCGAGACGGGCGAGGGCTTTCCGGAGAAGGTGACCGCCTTCCACCCGCGGATGGCCGTCCACGGCAGGCGCGGCCAGCCGTGCCCGGTCTGCGGCGCGCCTGTCCAGCGCATCGTCTACGCGGACCGGGAGACCAACTACTGCCCCGGCTGCCAGACCGGCGGCCGCATCCTGGCCGATCGTGCCTTGAGCCGGATCCTCCGCGACGACTGGCCGCGCACGCTGGAGGAGCTGGAAGGAATTTGACGCGGCGGGCGGTCGCGGGTTTCTCGTTTGACGCGGGATCGCGGCGGGGGCGATCCTCTTGCACTGCCGGACCGATCCGGCCAGCCATCGCAACCAAGGAGGACCGCATGAAGGCCTCGCTCGCCACGTCTCTCGCCAGCTGCGTGATCCTCGCCTGCGGAGGAGCCGGGGAGGACGACGCCGCGACGGACGATCGCGACGCTCCGCCCATAGCCGAAGAGGCCGCGACGCCGGCCCAGGCGGGCGCCGACTCGGCCCGCGCGGACATCGTCGACGCGCGGGGCGTCGGAATCGGCGCCGTGATCCTCACCGCCGAAGGAGACGGGGTCGCGCTCCGCGGGGCGCTGATCGGCCTGCCACCCGGGGAGCACGGCTTCCATATCCATCAGACCGGAAGCTGCGAGCCCCCTGCCTTCGAGTCCGCCGGAGACCACCTGGACGCCGGCGAGTCCGCGCACGGGTTCGACGCGTCAGGCGGGCCACATGCAGGTGACCTGCGCAACATCACCGCGGCCGACGACAGCACGGCCACGGTGGATCAGACGAACGAGCGGGTCACGCTGCGCGGTGGGATGGTCGAGCTCCTCGACGAGGACGGCTCGTCCATCGTCGTCCACGCCGAACCCGACGATTACTCCACCCAGCCCTCCGGCGGATCGGGAGATCGGCTGGCCTGCGGGGAGGTCGAGGGGTAGGCGAGCTGTTTCGACGCCCGACCTACTCGAAGCGGGGCGTGTAGCGGTCGAGCGTCGAATAGGGATCCGGCCAGGGCAGCGGGTAGCCCAGCCGCCAGGCGGCGTTCCGCGCCCAGTACGGATCCCACAGATGGGCCCGCGCCAGCGCGCAGAGGTCCGCCCGCCCCGCGGCCAGGATCGTGTTGACGTCCATGAACGACGAGATGTTCCCGACCGCCATGGTGGGAACTGCCACCTCATGCCGGATCCGATCGCTGAACGGTGTCTGGAACTGCCGCCCGTAGCGGGGCTTCGCGTACGGCACCGTCTGACCCGCCGAGACGTCGACGATGTCGACGTCGTGGGCTTTGAGCTGCCGCGCGACCTCGAGCGAATCCTCGATCTCCTGCCCGCCCGGCGCCCAGTCGACGGCGGAGATCCGGACCGACAACGGCCTCTCCGCCGGCCACGCGGAGCGCACGGCGTCCAGCACCTCGAGCGGAAATCGCATCCGGTTCGCCACCGATCCGCCATACTCGTCCTCGCGCGCGTTCGTGAGCGGCGAGAGGAAGGTCGCCAGCAGATAGCCGTGGGCCATGTGTACCTCGAGCAGGTCGAACCCGGCTTCCGCGGCGCGCCCGGCGGCCTTCACGTGATCGCGGATGACGGCGTCCATGTCGGCGCGCCCCATCGCGCGGGGCATCGGGTTGCCCTCCGACCAGGGGATCGGGCTCGGGGCCAGCACCTCCCAGCCGCCCTCCTCCAGCGGCTCGTTGTCTCCCTCCCAGGCGAGCTTCGTCGATGCCTTGCGTCCCGCGTGGCCCAGCTGGATGCCGATCCTCGCGGGCGACCACGCATGGACGAAGTCGACGATCCGCTTCCAGCCGCCGACGTGCGCGTCACGGTACAGCCCCGCGCAGCCGGGGCTGATGCGACCTTCGGCGCTGACATCCGTCATCTCGGCCATGACCAGCCCCGCGCCGCCCACCGCGCGGCTCCCGAGGTGTACGAAGTGCCAGTCGTTCGGCATCCCGTCCTCGGCGTAGTACTGGCACATCGCCGACACGACCACGCGGTTCTGCAGCACGAGCTCGCGCAGCCGGAACGGGGTGAACATGGGGGGGGGCGGCGGGTCGAGCCGGAGGGGCACGCCGCTCTGTTTCTCGGCTTCTGACGCGAACCAGCGGTCGACCCTCGCGGTAAACGCCGCGTCGCGGAGCTTGAGGTCCTCGTGCGTGATGCGGAGCGAGCGCGTGAGGAGGTTGAAGGCGAACTGGATCGGCTCGGTCTCCATGTACCGCTCGGTGCCCTCGAACCATTGCAGGCTCGCCTGCGCCGCGCGCTGGAGGCTCTCGACCTGAGGCCGCCGCTCCGCTTCGTACGCCGCCAGCGCGGCCTGGACGTCGCGCTCCCTGCCCAGCGCCTCGGCGAGCGCGGTCGCGTCCTCCATCGCGAGCTTGGTGCCCGATCCGACCGAGAAGTGCGCGGTGTGCGCGGCGTCTCCGAGGAGCACGACGTTCTCGCGGCTCCACCGCGCGCACGTCAGCGTCGGGAAGGAGCGCCAGATCGAGCGGTTGGCGATCAGCCGGTGGCCATCCAGGCGCTCGGCGAAGAGCGACTCGCACCAGGCGAGGGTCTCCTCCTCCGACGCGTCCGCGAGGCCGCTCCGCGCCAGCGTCTCGTCGGTCGTCTCGACGATGAAGGTCGAGCGGTCCTCGCTGTAGCGGTACGCGTGGAGCCGCCAGAGGCCATGGGAGTCGCGCTGGAAATCGAACGTGAAGGCGTCGAACGGACGCGTGGTTCCCATCCAGACGAATTTGTTCGGTCGCCAGTCGACGACGGGGCCGAACTCCTCGCGCCACTGCTCGCGCACCGTGCTGTTGACGCCGTCCGCCCCGACGACGAGATCCGCCTTCAGGTGCGCGCCGGGATCGACGACCTCGCTCGCCGCGCGCAGGACCACTCCCAGCTCGGCGGCGCGCCCGGCCAGCACCTCGAGCAGCGCGGTCCGCTCCATGCCGCTGAAGCCGTGGCCGGTCGACGACAGCACCTGCCCGCGGTAGTGGACGTCGATGTCGTCCCAGTGGTGGGATCGGCTTTCGAGTCGCGCGAACGTCTCGGGGTCGTCGGCGGTCAGCTCCTCCATGGTGGCGTCCGAGAAGACGACGCCGAACCCGTAGGTGTCGGCGGGACGGTTGCGCTCGTGGACCGTGATCTCGTGCGCGGGGTCGGCACGCTTCAGCTGGATCGCGAGATAGAGCCCGGCGGGCCCGCCGCCGACGACGACGACGTTCACGGATCGGCCCGGTTGGGACGGTGACCGGACCGCCGGGTAGAATGCGGGTCGATGACACCTCCGAAAATCTCGGTAATCCTGCCGTCCTTCAATTCCGTCGGCACGATCGAGGCGTGTCTCGCCGCGCTCGAACGCCAGGACTGCGATGAGCCCTTCGAGGTCATCGTCGTCGACAGCTCGGTGGACGGAACCGCGGAGCTCGTCCGGCGCCGGTTTCCACGCGTCAGCCTCCACTGGTTCGGGGAGCGGAAATTTCCCGGAGACGCCCGCAATCTCGGCGTAGAGCGCTCCGGAGGCGAGATCCTGGCATTCACGGACGTGGATTGCGTTCCCGCACACAGCTGGATCCGCGAGATCGCCGCTGCGCATCGCGCTCCCGACCCGGTCATCGGGGGCACGATCGACAACGCGAACCCGGAGAGCTACGTGGGCTGGGCCTACTACTTCTGCGAGCTGAGCCAGTGGATGCCGGGCACGCCTGCGGGACCGATGGAAGAGATTCCGACCGGGTGTCTGTCGGTCAAGCGCTGGGCGTTCGAGAAATACGGTCCGTTCCTGGAGGGCACGTACAGCTCGGACACCGCCTTCCACTGGCGGGCCGCGGTCGACGGTCACAGGCCGCTATTCGTGCCGGACATACGGGTCGCCCACACCAACGTGACCGACCTCGCGGCATATCTGCGCCGGAAGGCCTTCCATGGACGCTGCTTCGCACAAGTGCGGGTGAACGAACTGCGCTTCTCTCGCGCCCGCCGACTGGCGTACGTGGCCGTCTCGTTCGGGCTGCCGTTCCTGCTGAGCTACCGCAGCATCCGGAACGTTCTGGCGCGCCGGTCGTACCGGCGCCAGTTCGCGCTCTCCTTTCCGCTCGTCTTCCTCGGGCTGACGGCATGGTCCTGGGGGGAGCTGCGGGGGTATCTGGCTACCCGCGATCGAGCAGCAGCCCGGCAATGACGAGGCGCTGGATCTCGGTCGTCCCCTCGTAGATCCGGAGCGCGCGCACGGAGCGGTAGAGCCGATCGACGGGGTGGTCGGCGAGGACGCCCCTCCCGCCGAGGATCTGGACCGCCTCGTCGACGATCCGCTGCGCGGCCTCGGTCGCGTAGGACTTCGCCATGGCGGACTCGAGCGTCACGCGCGCCGCCCCCCGGTCCTTGACCCACGCCGCATGGTAGACCAGGAGCCGCGCCGCGGCGAGCTCGGTCGCCATGCGAGCGAGCTTCTCGCGCACGAGCTGGAAGGCGGCCAGCGGCTCGCCGAACTGGCGGCGCTCCCGCGCGTGTGCGATCGCCTCCTCGAGCGCGCGCGCCGCCATGCCGCAGGCCGCCGCTCCGACCGTGGCGCGGAGGAGATCCAGGGTCGCGAGGCCCAGCTTGAAGCCGTCGCCGGGGCCGGCCAGGCACGTCTCCGCGGAGACGCGGCAGCCGTCGAACCGGATTCTGCCCAGGGGATGGGGCGCCGACAGGATCTGGACGCCGGCGAACGATAGGCCCGGCGTGTCGGCCGGCACGACGAAGCAGGCGATGCCCTTCGATCCCTTCCCCCGCTCCGTCTGCGCGAACACGGTGTAGAAGTCGGCGATGCCGGCGTTGGAGATGAACGCCTTCTCGCCGTGCAGGACCCATGCCTCACCGTCGCGTGTCGCGGTCGTGCCCATGGAGGCGACGTCCGAGCCCGCCTCGTCCTCGGTCATCGCGAAGGCACCCATGGCGCGACCGGCGACCGCGTCGTCGACCCAGCGCGCATTTCCCCCGTCCCCGGCGAGGATGATCGGCATCGCCCCAAGCGCTTGGAGGGCGTAGACGGCGTCGGCGAGGGGCGATGCGGCCGCGATGGCCTCGCGCGCGAGCGCGATGCTCCGCAGGTCGCGGGACGGGATCGCGGCCAGCCAGCCGCCGCCTCCCAGCATCTCCAGGATTTCACGCGCCTCGTCCCGTGCCGCGGCGTCGTCCGCCGGCTCGGCGCGCGGCCGGAACTCGGACCGGGCGAAAGCGTCCACATCGGCAGCGAATGCGATGTGGTCATCGTCCAGGAACGCGCGGATCGTGTCGACGTCGGGCATCCGCTAGTCGAACTGCGCCGAACGCTTCGCGACGAACGCCTCGTACGCCTCGCGAAAGTTCGGGCTCTCCATGCAGGCGGCCTGCGCGCGCGCCTCGAACGCCAGAGCGTCGGCCAGCCCCATCGCCGCCTCTTGTTCCAGCGCCGACTTGGTCACGGCCAGTGCGCCGGATGGTCCCGCCGCCAGACGTTCCGCCAGTTCGAGCGCTCCTCCGAGCGCCTCGCCGTCCGGGACGACCCGGTTGTATAGGCCGATCCGGTATGCCTCCGCCGCGTCCAGGAACTCTCCCGTCATGAGCAGCTCGCTGGCGCGCCCGAATCCGACGATGCGGGGCAGAAGCCACGCCGCGCCCATGTCGGCGCCCGAGAGGCCGACCTTCGTGAACAGGAAGGCGATTCTCGCGCTCGCGGTGGCGATCCGGATGTCGCACGCTGCCGCGATCACCGCGCCGGCGCCCGCTGTCGT
This sequence comes from Gemmatimonadota bacterium, assembly GCA_035249945.1. Lineage (GTDB taxonomy): Bacteria > Gemmatimonadota > Gemmatimonadetes > JACCXV01 > JAHWKZ01 > JAICNR01. The sequence goes on along the minus strand of DATFFS010000137.1, from coordinate 14,621 downwards.
CCCGTTGAGGGCGGCGATGACCGGGCACCGGCAAGCTCGGATCGCGGCGATGAGGTCGCAGGTCATGGTCGTGAATGCGAGCAGCCCATCAAAGTCACGCTCGAGGAGCGTGCCGATGATGTCCTCGACGTCGCCTCCCGAGCAGAACGCGCGGCCTCGTCCGGTGATCACCGCCGCGCGCACGCCAGGTTCGCTGTCCAGCGCGCGAAACGTGCGCTCGAGCTCGCCGTAGACCTCGAAGGTCAGGGCATTCAGGCGCTCGGGGCGGTTCAGCGTGATCGTCGCTACGCCGGTCGCCGGGTCGTGGGAGTAGAGGAACGAGGTCGGCTGGATCATGTTCCTTCGGGTATCACGGCCGTCGCTTCGATCTCGACCACGGCGTTCGGATCGACCAGCGACCGCACCTCGACCAGCGCCATGGCGGGGTAATGTTGCCCCATCGACGCGCGCCAGAGCGTCCCGAGCCGCGGTCGGTCCGCGCGATAGATCGCCATGTCGGTCACGTATACAGTCATCCGGGCCACGTGCTCCGGCCGGCCGCCCGCTTCGCGGATGACGGCCAGCGCGCGCTCGAGAGCGGCTCCGAACTGGGCGGCGAAATCGCCCGCCGCGGGCGCGGTCTGCCCCGCCACGAACAGGATCCGTCCTCCGGCAGGCGTGAGGACTCCGTGACTGAAGCCGGTGTGACGACCCAGCTCGTCCGGATTCACGATCTCGAACCGCTTCACGCCAGGGGCCCTCCTCCGTCGATCACGATCGCCTGTCCATTGACGCCGCGCGCGGCGTCCTCGCAGAGCCACGTCACCGCGCGCGCGACCTCGTCGGGGTCGATCAGGCGCCCTTGCGGCGAGGTGGCGAGGATGGCGGCCCGCGCCTCGGTCTCCGACAGGCCCGCCCGGTCGACGATCCGGGCCACCGCCTCATCGGTCATCCCGGTGTCCACGTAGCCGGGGCAGAGCGCGTTGACGGTGACGCCGCGCGAAGCGGCCTCGGCCGCCAGCGCGCGCGTGAACCCGACGACCGCATGCTTGGACGCCGCGTAGGCGGCGATGTACTTCGCGCCCGCGAGGCCGGCCACCGAGGCGAGATGGATCACGCGCCCGCGGCCGCGCTCCATCATCGCCGGCAGGAACGCGCGCGTTGCGAGGAACGTGCCGGTCACGTTGACCGCGAAGATCCGTTCCCAGTCTTCGAGCGTCTGCCGCGCGAGCGGGGCCGACCACGCGGCCCCCGCGCACGTGACGAGGACATCGACGGCGCCAACGCGGCCGGCCGCCTCCGACGCGAGCGCGTCTACCGAGCCCTGGTCCGTTACGTCGACGCGCACGGGCCAAGCCGACCCGCCGTCGTCCTGGATCTCCTTCGCCACCGCTTCGACCTCGGCCGCCGTCCGCGAGGCGACGACGACGCGCGCGCCCTCAGCGGCGAGAGCTCGAGCGACCGCGGCGCCGATCCCGCGCCCACCTCCGGTCACGACGGCGCCGCGGCCCTCGAGCGACGCGCTCACGGCGAACCCAAACGCACGCGTCGTCGATCGATCGGGTTCTTCACGTGGTGTCTGCTTCTCCCAGCGCCTCGATCACAGCGTCGGCCAGGATTTCGCCGAGCGCGGCGATCGTCTCCGCGCCCTCCCGGGCGCTCGCGGCTGCGGGGTCGCCGAAGTAGGCCTGCGGCCCGCCGGCCTCTTCGAACGTGCGCTTCCCCTCCGCGATCGCAGTCGAGAGCGAGCGTGGGTTGGCGGGGAGCTCCCGCCGGAGGTCGTCGCGCACGAGGTCGGGACGCTGGGCGAGCACGACCGAGCCCTCGAACCTTCCAGCGTGGCAGGCGCCGCTCCTGAACTCCTCGGTCAGCCTGCCGCCCCACGGCCTCCGCGTGAGGTCGGGGAACACGACCGCGACACCGTCGCTGGCGGCCGCCTCACATGCCGCGTGGAGGGACACCAGGTGTTCGGGATCGAGGTGCGCGTTGGCGATGGCGAGCGCGCGGAACCCCTGAGACCGCAGCGAACGCGCGATGTCGGCGACCAGCGCCGTCACCGCCGCGGCGCTCGTCGATATCGTACCCGGAAAGCCGGCTGCGAACCCGGCGGACGTGTAGGGAAAGACCGGAAGGACGACCGCGGGGACGCCGCGCGCGTCGAGCCGCTCGGCGGCCGCGCGCGCCATGGCCTCGGCGATCACGCAATCGGTCGCCAGCGGAAGATGCGGCCCGTGGGCCTCGATCGCGCCCACCGGCAGCACCGCGACGGCCCACCCGCGATCGATGTCACGGGCTTCCTCCCAGGTCATCTCCGCCAGTTGCCGGACTTCTCGAGCCTCGGGTATCATCCCGCTCCATGCCGTTCGAGCCGCCGGAGGAGTTCAACATGGCCGACTGGTTCCTGGACGCCCGGCTGCGCGAGGGGCGCGGCGGCCGTGTCGCGCTTCGCACCGACGAACGGAACTGGACCTACGCGGAGATCGCCGCGCTGGCCGCGCGCTACGGGTGCGTGATCGCGGACGCCGGCGTCGAGCCGGAGCAGCGGGTGATCCTCGCGCTGGACGACGGACCGGACTTCGTCGGCGCCCTGTTCGGCGTCCTCAAGATTGGCGCGGTGGTGGTCATGGTCAACCCGCGCCTCTCCGACGACTCGATTTCGTACTTCGTCGAGTACACGCGCGCGAAGGCCGCGATCGTGGAGCCCGACGCGAAGGACGCGTTCCGGCGCGCCGGTGAGCGCGCTCCCTGCTTCCGCTCGCTGCTCGTGGCCGGCGAGGAGCTCGTCGCCGCGCTCACCGCGGCTCCGGCCGAGCGCGCGAGCTTCCCGACGCACCGCGACGACTCGGCGATCTGGCTCTTCTCGGGCGGGACGACGGGTCGGCCCAAGGCGGTCCTCCAGACCCACGCCTCGTACGCGAACACGACCGAGTGCTACGGCAGGGGCGTGCTCGGCATCTCCGAGGACGACGTCACGATGGCGGTGCCGAAGCTCTTCTTCGGGTACGCGACCGGATCGAACCTGCTGTTTCCGTTTTCGGTCGGCGCGTCGACGGTTCTCTTCCGCGAACATCCGACCGCCGACATCGTCTTCGAGAAGATCGCGCGCCACCGGCCCACGATCCTCGTCAACGTCCCCAAGATGGTCGCGCTCATGGTCGATTACCCGAGGGCGGCCGAACAGGACCTCTCGTCGCTCCGCCTGGCGACCTCGGCGGGCGAAGCGCTGCCGATCGAGCTCCATCGGCGCTGGGACGAAACGTTCGGCGTCGATCTCCTCGATGGGCTCGGCACGGCCGAGATGTGGCACATATTCCTCTCGAATCGCCCGGGCGACGTTCGGCCCGGCACGCTGGGCAAGGTCGTGCCCGGCTTCGATGTCGAGGTGCGGGACGACGACGGCCGTCCGGTCCCCGACGGCGAGGTGGGGTGGTTATGGGTCAAGGGCGGTTCGCGCGCGATCGGGTACTGGCACCGGATGAGCCGCACGATGGAGGCCTTCCGCGGCGAGTGGTACGTCTCGGGCGACATGGTCTCGCGCGACGCAGACGGGGTCTTCACGTATGCCGGCCGCGCCGACGACATGCTGAAGGTCTCCGGAAAGTGGCTCGCGCCCGGAGAGGTCGAGAGCTGCCTGCTCGAGCACCCGGGCGTCGCGGAGGTCGCGGTCGTCGGGGTCATCGGCGAGACCGGCCTCACGGTTCCGCGCGCCTGCGTCGTGCGGCGGGACGTCGAGGAAGCAGCCGGCGACCTGGCCGAGGAGCTCCAGGACTGGGTGCGCGAACGGCTCGAGCGATACAAGTATCCGCGCCAGGTCGTATTTCTCGATACCCTGCCTCGCACGCACCTTGGCAAGGTCGACCGCTCCGCTCTGCGTCTACTCGACTGAACCCTCGCGAGGCCTGTACCTTCCGAGGATGAGGAACCGTCGACTTGGGGGGCTCTGGATTCTTGGAGTTCTTCTCGCCTGCACCGATACGACCGCTCCGGATCCCCCTCGTGACACCGTCGAGCTCGCCCAGCAACTCGAGACGCTTCGCCGGACGAACGGGATTCCGGGCATGGCGGCGGCCATCAGTTGCGGTGGCTCGGTGCGATGGTCGTCAGGATTCGGCTCCGCGGACCTCGCGCGCGGGGTCCCGGCCACGCCGCAGACCGTGTTCCACGTCGCTTCGTTGACCAAGACCTTCGCCTCGATCGTCCTCTTCCAGCTCGCCGACGAGGGACGGATCTCGCTCGACGACCCGGTTTCCGACTATGGCGTTGGACTGGCTGGTGACGTTCGCGTGCGGCACCTGATGAGCCACACGTCCGATCCTCCTCCCGGCGCGGCGTTCCGCTACGACGGCAACCGGTATGCGCTGCTCGACTCGGTCATCCGGCGAGCCGACGGCCGGACCTTCGAAGACGCCGTTTTCGAGCGCGTCATAGCTCCCGCGGGCCTGACCAGGACCGCTCCCTCCTCACTCGTCGAAGACGGCATCGACGCGGTCGCGATCCGCGCCGCGCTCGCCCAGGGCTACGACGGGGACGGACGCCCCATCGCGTATCCGACACACGTCAACGCGGCCGCGGGTCTCCTCTCGACCGTGCTCGACGTCCTCACGTATGCGGCTGCGATCGAGCAGGGCCGGCTGTACCCGGCCGGCGGCCGAGCGCTGGCCTTCACTCCCGTCCACGCGACCTCGGGTTCGGAGCTACCCCACGGTCTGGGATGGTTCGTGGAGCGTCGGACGGGCGGCGACGTGGTCTGGCACTTCGGCTCCTGGACCGGCAACTCCGCGCTCCTCGTCCTGGCGCCGGATCGCGGCGCTTCGTTCGCGTTGCTGGCGAACAGCGATCGGCTGAGCACGCCGTTCCCTCTCGAACGGGGTCGGCTCGAATCGTCCGCGTTCGCGCGGGCGTTCCTTGGTTGGCTGGAGCAGGGAGAGGGCTGCGGCGGCTAGACCGTGCTCGCTATCCCGCCTCCATGACTACGCCGTCGGTGAGATGCGGATTGTCGAAGCTCACGACCTCACCGACGTTCCGGCCGGGAATTGGCAGGAGCCGTGCGGACAGCGGTTTCTCGTAGCGGGTGGCGAGGGCGGCGACGTCCTCGACGATACCGCTGATCCTGTCGACGGTCGTGTCCCCGGGAATCGGCACCACGTCGAGGCCCGTCCCGCATACGCTGGAATAGAGGAGGAGATCCGAGACTTCGTATCGGCCCTCCCCCGCGCGTTCCGCAAGTACCGGATCCTCCAGGACGGGGAGCATGAGTCCGGAATAGCCGCACGTCGTCACGGTCAGACCTTTCAGCACGTCGGTGAGGAGGGCGCAGGCGGCGAGAGTCGACGGATCTCCGAACGGGGCGTCGGTCAAGCGCTCGATGACGCGCCCGATGCTGGCGTCCAGACCCGGCGCCGGCGAGGTGTCGATACCGAGGAATCGCCACCCGGTCTCCCGCCCGATCTCGCTGGATGCGCGCTCGACCTCTCCTATAGCGACCTCCAGACCCGCGGCCAGTGCGCCTCTCGCCGCGGCCGGACCGGAGGCCTCTGACAGGATCTCGTCCAGAAGGACCGGCGACTCCAGGCCAATGCTGAAAGTGTCAGGTTCCGAGAACCACCCACAGGGGAAGAACGGAGTTCCGGAGGGGACGAACGCCGCAGCGGCGAACCGGAAGTTCCCCTCGCCTCCGGGGGTTTCGCGACCGATCGCCTCGATCGCTTCCGCGGCGGATCTCAGCGCGGATCGGTGGACTCCCTTCTCCCGCGACGCCACCCGGACGGAGAAACTGGCGTTCCTGGTGCGCTGAACGAGCTCCGCGGCCCAGGAAGCGAACCCGGGATCGTGCTCGTCGGCGGTGATCACGGGTCCCACGCTGAGGGAAGCGTTCGCGGCGATCGCGACGTCATCCATCTCGCGGATGACTTCCAGGGCCTCCTCGCTCGACCAGTGCGGCAGGTATTCCGCCAGGGGGCGGGTCGCGAGGCGGACCGTCTGGACCTCGTACCCCTTCGTCTCCAGCGCAGCCCGCGCTTGTCGCAGGAACCCTAGGGCCGGCTCCAGCTCCCGAGGCGCGGCATCGCCGGTCGGAGAGACCCCCGCCGTCACCGCGCGAATCCGGAAGCTCCTCGCTGGAGATACCGCGGGACGATCGAGAAACCGACCGACGAAGGGGAGGACCATCCCCGCACCGGCGAGACCGAGGAAGCGCCGTCGCGAGACATCGTTCATGGGTCGGGGAACCTCCTCTGGGCTCTCATCACGATCACACGACCTCCGCGAGCGTCGAGATCGCCGCCTCGATCTGCCGATCGGACAGGTACGGCGCAGGGCCCATGCGGAGCGTGGTGTCGCGATGGTCGGTGAAGACGCCGCGCGCGAGGAGCGCACGGCGCAGCTCGCCGGCGCGTGCGCTCTCGAGCGCTAGGAAGCCGCCCAGCTTCTCGACCGGCACCGAGCGGTCGCGGTCGACGATCGCGGGGTCGAGGTCGAGCGCGTCGAACCGCTCGGCGAGAAGCGCCACCTGGTGCCGGTACGAGGCGGCCAGCACTTCGACCGTCAATCCTCTCTCGTCGAAGAAGTCGAAGACCTCGCTGGCCCGGTAGTGGCTCGTGGGATCGTACGTCGCCCCCGCCAGCCGCGAGCCGGCCGAACCCCATGCCACCTCACCGGGCGCGTGCGAGCCGGTAAGCGCGTCGAACTCCGCGAACCAGCCGGTGACTACGGGCTCCAGCTCCTCGCCCGCTGGCAGGCGCAGGAACGCGTTCCCTTCTCCGAGCTGCACGTACTTGTAACCGCCGCCCGTCACCGTCGCGCCCTCGATCCCCCATGCGGTGAGATCGAAGGAAAGGACGTTGAGCGTGTGGTACGCGTCCACGACGAGCCGCGCTCCGACCCGCTCACACGCCGCGAGCGCCCGGTCGAGGCCTCCGGCAACGTGGGCGTTCTGGTAGAAGACCGCCGACACGAAGGCCGCCGCCGTGCGGTCGTCGACCGCCACCGCGACCCGCTCGCCGACCGACTCCGCCGGCAGCGCCGCCACCTTGACGACCTCGAGCCCTGCCTCCCCCAGCCGGTCGAGCTGGCGCCGTAGCGCGTGGAACTCGAGGTCGGTGGTCACCAGTCGAGGCCGCTCGCGAAGGGGCAGCGCCGAGATCCACTTCACGAGCAGGTCATGGGTCGCCGGCCCGAGCGCGATCGGCCCCGCCGCACCGCCCAGGAGCCGCCGGTATCCCTCGCGGACCCGGTCGGCGCGTGCGAAGGCGTGCGACCACTTCTCGTCGACGTACTCGGCGGCGTCGAGCCACGCCTGCTGCTGCCCTTCGAACCCCCGGTCCGGCCACGCCTGATGCGAGTGGCCCGAGAGCAGGAGTCGCTCGCCGACCCGGAACCGCGAGTAGTCGGGCGCGAGCGGGCTCGGGTCGCGGCGCAGATCCTCGGCCGTGAGGACCGCGCGCTCGTTGGTGGCGCGCCCCGCCATGCTCATAACTCGGTCCGGATCGCCCAGAGGTCCGGAAAGAACGGCTCGGAGAGAGTCGTGCGGAGATACCCGGCTCCGGCGCTCCCTCCCGTCCCCGGCCGCGCGCCGATCGTCCGCTCGACCATCTTGACGTGCCGATAGCGCCACTCCTGTAGCCCCTCGTCGAGATCGACGAACCGCTCGAGCAGCTGGGAGTCGAGGTGCGCGGGAAGATCGTCGCCGCGGTAGACCTCAAGAAGCGCCCGCTGCACTCCCTCGTCGGGTTCGATCCGGGCGGTGACGTCGCGGCCGAGCGCGGACGCAGGCACCGGGTAGCCGCGCGCGGCCAGGTACCGCAGGAGCGCGTCCCACACCGTGGGCGACGACCAGCGCGACTCCAGATTCCGGCGCCACGTGGATCCTTGCGGGAAGTGCTCGAGCATCGCCCGCCGCTTGTGGCCGAGCGCGAACTCGAGCTCCCGGAACTGCGCGGACTGGAAGCCGCTGGCGCTGGCCAGCCGGTCGCGGAAGGAGAGGAAGTCCCGCGGAGTCATCGTCTCCAGGATGTCGAGCTGCGCGACCGCGATCTTGAGGATCGTCAGGATTCGCTTGAGCGTGTGCATGGCCGCGCCCGTGTCCCCCTGGGCCAGACGCTCGCTCAGCCAGTCGGCCTCGTGAAGGAGCTCCTTGAACCACAGCTCGTAGACCTGGTGGATGACGATGAACAGGATCTCGTCGTGCTCGTCGGACTCCGGGCGCTGGAGCGCGAGCAGCTCGTCGAGCGCCAGGTAACTGGAATATGTGAAGGCTTTGTCCGGGGCGTGGGGGCCGAGCGGCCGGGGGTCCTTCGTCACGCCCGGAAGATGCGGCTCCCCCACCGGCGATTCAAGGAGCGCCGGCTCTCCCCGCCCGGCGGCCCTGACCGCTTCCGCTGTCAAATCGCTGACAGCCAGCGTTCTGCGATCACCCGTACGCTCCGAGAGATAGCCATGCTCGGGCCGCATCGCCGAGCGCACAGTCAACTTCCAAGCGATGGTCTGAGGCCGAGATGGGAATCTGCGTGCACTGCGGAAACGAATACGACAAGTCGTTCCAGGTCGAGCTGTCGGATGGCGAGCGCCACACGTTCGACAGTTTCGAGTGCGCCATCCACGCGCTCGCCCCGACCTGTCAGACGTGCGGTGTCCGGATCGTCGGGCACGGCCTGGAGAGCGACGGGCGGTTCTTCTGCTGCGACCACTGCGCCGAAAAGGCGGGGGTCGAGGGTCTCAAGGACCGGGTTTAGTCGATCATCCCCTCGATCGCTTCGTCCGGTCCTCGCCGGTCACGAGGACCAGGCCGGCGCCCGTCACCAGTGCGGAGAGAACCGCGATGATCCAGGCATACTCCACGGTGAATGCCTGGCCCCCGATACGCCCGCAGACGACGACGTTCAGCGCCATCGCGCCCACGAACGCCACCGGCGACAGCCGCACTCCCGGACGCAGCCATCGACAGGCACCCGCCGCCGCGAGCGGCATTCCGACCATGCCGAGCGATCCCGCGATCGCCGCGTGCCGGCCGACCCCGTCCGTGACGGCGACGAACGCGAGCGCGGCCGCGGCAACGACGATTCCCTCCCAGCCGACGCGCACCTTGAGGCCCGGCCAGAGGCCGGGTAGCAGGGCGGCGGTGGTACCCATCGTGACCGCGGCCCGCTCGGTATCGGGAACCGTTCCCCACACGCCGAGGACCCATAGCGCGAACGCGATCCCCGCCGCCCACGCCGGCACCCTGCGCATCACGGCGTAAAACGAGATCGCTGCTGCCAGGACTGTCAGGGCGGCCGCGGGGATCGCCCACGAGGGTATACCGGGGCTCGAGCGCAGCATCCCGATCCACGCCAGGGCGGCAAACGCCGCGAGACCCCATGCCAGGAACCAGCCGGCCTTGCGGACAACCAGAATCGCGGCCAGGGCCAAGAGCCCGATCATGAACCCCGTCTGGAATTCGGGCGCGCCGAACAATTCGAACAGCGTGAGCGGATTCATTTTCAGCATGTCGTCTCGTCCGACTCCCTACTCGAGGAGCCGGCCTGCAACCTCGAGCAGCGCCGCAAGCTCCGGCTCTCCCGGATCCAGCCCCTCCCCGATGGACGTGTTGAAGACCATCGCATAGGCCGTCCTCTGCGCGGGATCGAACGCCAGGAACGCGCGGAAGTTCGCCTGGCTGCCGGTGTGCCCGACCACGAGGCGCCCGGAGCGCCGATTCAGGAAGAACGAGAGGCCGACGTCGCTCCACGCGGTTCCCGTCCCGTCCTCGGCCACCTGGATGACCGGCTCCCACATCTTCTGGAGGGTCTCGCGCGCCAGGACCAGGTCCCAGCGGCGCTCGGTCTCCTCGTCGGGCGCGGGACCGGTGAGAAAGGCCAGGTAGCGGGCCACGTCGTCGAGAGGCGCGTTCCAGCCGCCATTGGGAATCGTGATCCCCGGGTCGAAGTCCGTCCCCTCGTCCACGGCCACGAGCCGTCCGCCGTCCGGGCGAAGCTCGTAGTTGTGCGACCGGTGCTCGGCCAGGTACCAGGGCGTAACCCCGAAATAGCTCCGCGAGATTCCGAGCGGCGCAAAGACATTCTTCTGGACGTAGGCCTCCCACGGGTCGCCGGTAATCTCTTCGATCACGCGGGCCAGGTAGATGAACCCCGGGTTCGAATAGGAGTAGCGGGATCCTGGTTCGAAGAGGAGGCGCTGGTAGGGCATCATCGCCACCAGCTGCTCCCACTCGGTGGGCTCGAACGGCTCCCATGGCTCGCCCTCGTCCCACGGCCAGGTTGGGTTCTGGAAGCCGGCCGTATGGGAGAGGAGCATGCGGATCGTGATCGCATCCGGCGACCCGTAGGGATCGCTGACCGCGCGAAGCTCGGACACCCAGCGGGTCACGGGATCGTCGAGCGAGAGGAGCCCGCGGTCGCGGAGCTGCATGATAGCGATCGCCGTGAGCGTCTTCGTGATCGAGCCGTAATGGAAGATCGTGCTCTCGTCGACCGGGCGGTCTGCGTCGCGATCCGCGAAGCCCACGTCGTGTCGCGAGACGACGAGGCCGTCCCGCATCGCGAGCGCGCCCGCCCCAACGACTCCACCCGCGTCGACGTACGCGTCGAAGGCGCGGACGAACTCCGGCCACGCCCCCGGAGCCGCCGGCTCCTGCGCCGCTAGCGGCGCCAGGGCCGTCAGGGCGGAGGCCGCGACCAGCCACGCCGTGGTGCCCCCCAAGCGCACGAACGTCTCGTTCCCCATCGGGCTCCTGAAGGCTCGGGTCGCCCGCAGTTCTAGCACGGGCGGGAGTTCGTGTCCATCTTCCCGACATGACCGCGCCCTGGCCCTGGTACGTGGCCGGCCCGCTGATCGGGCTGGTCGTGCCTCTCCTCCTGCTCCTCGCCGGGCGCGAGTTCGGCGTCTCCTCGAGCCTCCAGCACATCTGCGCGGCCTGCCTGCCTCACCGGGCCGACTACTTCCGCTACGACTGGAGACGAAAAGGACTCTGGAACCTGGCGTTCGTGGCCGGGATCCTGGCGGGCGGCATGATCGCCGGGCGCTTCCTCGCAAACCCGGATCCGGTGGCGATCGCGGAGTCGACCCGGGCCGCGCTGGCGGCGCTCGGGATCCGCGATTTCGCGGGCCTCGTCCCGAACGATCTCATCGGATGGTCTTCCCTCCTTACCGCGCGCGGACTCGTCGCGATCGTGGTGGGCGGCTTCCTGGTGGGCTTCGGCGCGCGCTGGGCGGGCGGCTGCACGTCCGGTCACGGGATAACGGGGCTCGCAACGCTGCAGCCGGCCTCGCTGTTGGCGGTGTCGGGGTTCTTCGCGGGCGGGCTCTTCGTCACCTGGATCGTGCTGCCGTGGCTGCTGTAGGCGTCTCGCCGACGGTCCCGCAAGTCGCGGCCGCCGACCCACCGGCCCGGCTCCCCGTGGTGTTCGCCCTCGGCGTCTACTTCGGGATCGTGCTCGTGAAGAGCGAAGCGGTGTCGTGGTTCCGAATCCAGGAGATGTTCGGTTTCGGCGGGTTCCACATGTACGGGATCCTGGGGAGCGCCGTTTTCGTTGCCGGGATCTCGGTGATCGCCATCCGCCGCCTGAGGCTCACCGACCCCGCCGGCCGGCCGGCGCGGATCGAACCCAAGGAGGCGGGGCGGACGAAATCGCGGCTCGCGGGAGGGTTCGTGTTCGGCTGCGGCTGGGCGCTCCTCGGCGCGTGCCCCGGACCGATCTACGCGCTCATCGGCACCGGCGTGACCGTCCTCGTCGTCGCGCTGGCGAGCGCGGTGGGGGGCGCGTGGGCGTACGGCCACCTGCGCCCGAGGCTTCCCCACTGACGCCGGGACTGCATGAGCACCGTTAGATCTCCCTCAGGTAGCCCCAGGCGTGCAACCGATCGTGATCCTCGAACCAGCGATCCCCGATGTCGGTGCGGTAGTACATGTTGGGGATCATGATGTTCTTGATCCGATTGTAAGCCTGCGCCTGGGCCTGGCGCATCGTGGGTCCGGTCCCGCACACGATCAGCACCACGCCCGAGTTCCCGGTCACCACCCACTCGCCGTTCACGAGCTTGACGTCCTCGATGTGAACGCCGGCGTAGTCCGGCTTCTTGAAGATGATGATGCGGTCCTCGGAATTGGCCTCGAAGGTCTTGGGATCGTCGTAAGGGAAGGGCGGCACCACGATCCGCACGCCGATCTGGAAACCGGGCTTCGCCTTGAGGTCGATCGGCTCGCCTCTGGCCAGCGCGGCCAGGATCTCCCCCATCGGCGCGTTCAGCCCCTCCTGCTGGATGCTGATCGTGGGATAGCCGAAGCGCGCGGTGAACTCCAGCGGGTAGATGCCCTGCGCGTTGACGATGCAGTTGAGGTCGATGTATCCGACGTAGCGCTCCTCCCGGAGCTTCTTCTCCATCTTGGCGAGCGTCTGATTGAAGATCTTGTTGGGCGGGCCCCAGTACATGAAGGTGCCCATCTCGCCCGTCGACGGGCCGATGTTCCCCGGGAAGAGCTTCTTGTGCTCGAAGTTCACGTTGATCGGAGAGAGGAACTCGTGCCCGTTGAAGAAGGCTCCCACCGCGATCTCGACGCCCGACCTCCGCCGCTGGAGCTGGAAGTTCTTGACGCGCTGCGAGTACACCTTCTCGTACGACTCCAGCACGTGGATCACGTCCGTACCGTCGTCGTCCTCCCCCACGAACAGGAGCCGCTTGATGTTCTGCGCCTCCCCGCTCGGCTTGATCACGTAGCGCGCCGGGTTCGCTTTCACGAATGCGATCGCGTCGTTGAACGAAGTGAATTCCTCGAACGGGATGATGTTGATGCCGAACGCCTTCAGCTCCGTCTGCCCGAAGCCGCGATCGTCCTCCAGCCGGTCGGTATAGGGAGTCCCTCCGACCACCGCCTTCCCCGAACGGCGCAGGCGATCCGCGTCCTCGCCCATGCCGAGCACGTCGTCGAAGACCACCACGTCCGCCCATTCGGCGTCCGCCTTCCAGTCCTTCGACATGGGGACGAACCCCTCGCCCACGGACTTGGCCTTCTCGTCGCGGATCCAGTAGCGGGCGTCGTGTCCTTCCTTGACGATCTGCCAGGCGATGTCCGTGATCAGCGCGTCGTACGAGTAGAACAGGAACTTCGCCTTGTCGGCCATTCAGTCCCTTCGAAGCTGGGGCTCAGGGGAGCTGTGCGGGAGAGTAGAGTACATGGGTAGTCGCGCGCTTGCGGCTGCGCAACCCGACTCCTCGCGACCGGGATGATTCTTGCGACAACCTGTCCGAGATGCACCTTCGTACCCATCGACTGGAATCCCGTGATCACCGCCGCATCTAGGCCGGCCACAGCCAGCCGAACGCCCCGCCGGTGAGTAGGGCATAGATAAGCGAGTCGATGTTCGACTTGATCGTCGTGCTCCAGGCGATCTTGTACCAGATCGAGTGCTGCCATAGCGCCAGCCCGTAGGCCACGAACGCGGTGGCGCCGGCGAACCGGAATACCGACAGGTACTCGGCCCCCGGCCCCAGCGCGCGACCCGACACGTAGGCCGCGAAGACTCCCACCACCAGGCAGTACACGAACCACTGGGCGAGGCTGGCTCCCATCGACGGGTCCCGCATCACGGTCAGGACCGCCACCGGCCCCCGCTTCTTCTTCTCGATGAACGCCGGGTCCTTCATGTCCGCGGGACTGCTCGCGTGCGGCATCATGTAGTTGCCGGGAGGGATCCCCAGCTTGCGCATCGTTTCCATGAGCGCGTCTTCCCCATCGACCTGGCGGAAATCCGAGCGGTGATAGGGGAGCACCATGTGCAGGATGGAGCTCGCCACGAAGACGAGCACCGCGGCCACCAGGATCGGGGCCCACAACGACAGGATCGGCACCATCGCAGACCTCCAGCCGGCCTTTGCCGGTTCGGGGTTGTACCGCAAATCTGGTCGAACCACATTAGGGCCTGTTGCCGGATCCATGCAACGGTCGCGGCGAGCCCGCTCTGGCCAACCGGGCCGATCGTCGTAAGGTTCTCCTACACCCGCGGACAGCACGGACTCCAGCCGGGAGCTCACGATGGCGATGTGGGGCGAGAAATGCGTGCGCTGCGGAGAGCGCCGCACGCGCGAGACCTACGAGGGCATGCCGACCTGCGAGGGGTGCCAGCAGGCCATGGCGGCGAAGCTCAAGGCGGAATCCGAAGCTGGCCGGAGCTGTCCGATGGACGGCTCTCCGATGACCAAGGAGATCGTCCACAATGTGGTGCTCGACCGCTGCCCGTCCTGCGGGGGGATGTGGCTGGACGGCGGTGAGATGGAGCTGTTGCGCGCCGGGATCGAGGCCGGCATGGCGAGCGATCTCGGCCACGCTCTGTTCGTCCCGCCCTTCTGACGGCCGCCGCACCCGCGGTCGAAGGAGAACCCCATGGCGGATAGCCACAAGCCCCAGGGCCACAGCACCGTGTCGCCGTATCTGATCGTGGACGGCGCCGACGGCACGATCTCGTTCCTCGCGAAGGCGTTCGGCGCGGTCGAGCTGCGACGCCATCCGGCGCCGGACGGGAAGCTCCTCCATGCCGAGGTGCAGATCGACGACACGGTCGTCATGATCGCCGACGGCAACCCGGAATGGCCGCCGATCGCGGCCAACGTGCACGTTTACGTGCCCGACGTCGACGCGACCTACCGGCAGG
>DATFFS010000136.1:0-2857 GCA_035249945.1 Gemmatimonadota bacterium | reverse complement strand
CCCGCTCCCACCGCCCGGGCGCGGCGAGTTGTCGCGCCGCCGGGCGCCGCACAAGTTCGCGCGCGTGAATCCGCACGCCGATGGGATGGAAGGCTCCGGGCATGACGGGCGGCCGAGGATAGCGGAGCCCGTAAGGCCGCGCCAACCATGAAGCGCCGGCTCGCCGCCGCCGCGCTGATCGCCGCGGTGGCGGTCGCCGCGGCGCTGGCGGCCTATCGCAACTACGACTACCGGCCGCGCTTCGCGCGCGCGGCCGGGGAGCTCGTCGCCGTGCGGGATTCGACCGGCATCGGGACCGCGCAGGACGGCAAGCAGCTGACCGAAGTCACGCTCGTCAGCGACACCGGTCTGGAGATCCGGGCGCGCGTCCGCGCCGCGGGCGGCCCCTCGGAAGAACGCTACCCCGCCGCGATCCTGCTCGGCGGTTACAAGACGGGGCGCAAGGCGGTCGACATCCCCACCGAGACGGGAGATCTCGTCCTGCTCTCCATCGAGTACCCCTATTCCGGACCCGAGCGGCCGCGCGGCCTGGACTGGGTCCGGTACTTCGGGACGATGCGCCGGGCGATCCTCGACACGCCGCCCGCGGTGCTCCTGGCCGCCCAGTACCTGTACACGCGGCGCGACGTCGATCCCGAGCAGGTTTCGGTCATCGGCGTGAGCCTGGGGGTTCCGTTCTCGGTCGCCGCGGCGGCCACGGACAAGCGGATCGCCGGCGCCGCGCTGTTGCACGGCGGCGGGGACATCGCGACGATGGCCTACTACGCGTTCGCGGACAGAGGCCCGGCGTGGGTCATGCGCCCGCTGGCGTGGGGACTGTCGTGGGTCGTGGCGCCGCTCGAGCCGACGCGCTACGCCGCCGACGTCGCTCCGCGACCCGTCCTGATGGTGAACGCGGCCGACGACGAATTCATCCCGCGCGCGAGCGTGCTGGAGCTGTACGGCTCGCTGCGGCAGCCGAAGCGGATCGTGTGGCTGGAGAGCTCGCACGTCGCGACCTCCGACGACGAGGTCGTGAACGGGCTCATGACGATCACGCTGGAGTGGATGTCCGAGCGGGGCCTTCGCTGAAGACCCCGCCGGGAAGTGCGGCTACATCTCGGTGCTGTCGCTGATCGCTTCCTCTATCTCTTCCTGCACTTCCTGACCCGCTTCTTCGATCGCTTCGCCGGCCTCCTCCATCCCCTCCCCCAACGCCTCCCCGGCCTCCTCGCCGGCCTGTTCGATCGCCTCCCCTGCCTCTTCGAGCGCTCCGTTGTCCGCGCTCTCCTCGCAGGCGGCCGATCCGAGCGCCAGCCCGAGTGCCAGCGCAGCCGCGATCCCAGGGTTCGTTCGACGCATGGGCTCCTCCTCTGGAACGGTTGGTCGCGCGCTCCCCCATGTGCCGCCGGGCGAGTCGCCGTACTGCCGATCGTGTGAGGGGGTATATAGCATACCGGTCGGAGGGCCGCCCAGGACAAACGGGAGAAGCTTCTTGACGGCGCCAGACCGGGAGGCCCACATTACCGGTTCGTCGGACGACGACCCGGTCGGCCGGCGGAGAGCCGGTTTTTCACCAGGACCTTGAGAGGGAGGCCTGTAGAATGCGCTTTTTCAAGATGGTCCCTGTCGTGGCGTTCGCCGCGGCCTTCGCTGTGGCCGCCTGCGAGCAGGAGGGCGCCGTCGAGGAGGGCACCGAGCTGACGCCGGCCGACACGGCCATGACGACTCCGCCCCCAGCGCCCGAGATGGACACCGTCGACACGATGATCATGGGTGACGACACCATGATGATGATGGAGGGCGACACCACGGCGATGTAGGGCCGCGCGCTCCATTGCTGCACCTGGCTGCGGCCGCCCTGAAAGGGGCGGCCGTTGTGCATCCGGGCCCTCCGGCCAGATGCCCTATCCCGCCTGACCATCCTCTCGCTCGGCCAGCGCCCGCTCGAAGAGCGCCTCGTACTGCTCCGCCATGCGGTCCAGCCCGAACCGGGCGAGGACGTGCTCGCGGCCCCGCCGGCCCATCGCGATCCGCCACTCCCTCGGCATGTCGAGGATCTCCCCGACGGCGGCGGCGACGGCCCGGTCGTCCGCGGGGGGCACGAGTCGGCCCGTCTCTCCGTCCAGCACCGCCTCGGGCGTCCCGCAGATCCCCGTCGCCACGACCGGCACCCGCATCGCCAGGGCTTCGAGTGCGACGTTGGGCAGCCCCTCGGTCAACGCCGCCCGCACCAGGACGTCGGCATCGGCAAGCACGGCGGCCACGTCATCGCGCGCGTCGAGGAAGTGGATCCGGTCGCTTCCGGCGAACTGGCCAGCCCGCGCGACGAGCCGTTCCTTGTAGGGCCGCTCGCGCTCGCGGCAGGGCCCGAGGAACGCGACGTGGAGGTCGGACCGCGCTGCGGTCAGGATCCCCGCCGCCTCCAGCTCGAATTCCTGGCCCTTGCGTTCCACATAGCGGGAGATCGAAACGACCAGCGGGGCGTCGGGCGCAATCCCGAGCTCGGCCCGGAACGCGCCGCGCCCGATCCGATCGGGATCGAAGCGGTCGAAGTCGACGCCGTTGTAGATGGGGACGATGCGGTCCTCGGCGAGATAGTCCCGCGCCACGAGGTCGGCCTTGCCGGCGCGGCTGTTGGTGGCCGCGAGCTGCACGAGATGGCGGTGGTACCAGCGGTGGCGCCGCCAGCGCCAGCCGGACGTCACGATCCTCTCGGCGGGATCCCAGCCGCTGTTGAGCCGCGCCACCACGCCCGGCTGCCCGGCCAGCCGGGCGGCAAACCCGGCGATCTTGAGGTCCGTGCGGGTGGTCGACACCACGACGTCGACGTCTCGATCGCGGATCTCGCGCGCGAGCGCGGCCGCGGCGCGCGCGG
>DATFFS010000135.1:0-10842 GCA_035249945.1 Gemmatimonadota bacterium | reverse complement strand
GCCGCCGGTGCGCCCTTTGCCGCCACCGCGGCCCGACCCGCCCGAGCCCCCCCGCCTGCCCCCACCGCCGCCTGGGCGCTCGGCCATCTAGCTTCTCCGCCGCAGGATCGCTTCGCGCAAGGCTGCGCCGAGGGGGCGGGGGGGAAGACCGCGCGCGCTTTCGGTGGGCGGCGGCACGATCCCGAGCTCCCGGAGACGGCGCGCGGCGCGGCCGCGAAGCTCCCAGTACTTCGTGCGGTGCCGGATCCAGGGCAGCAGACCCGGCGGCAGCTGGTAGCGCTCCATCTGCGGCTCCAGGCCTTGCGGGTCATAGGGGTGCCCCAGGGCGGCCGCGAGCTCGAGCACGGCCGGATGCGACTCGCAGGCGCGCCAGGCGTCGCCCAGCGGACGCAGCTCGCGGGTGCGGTCCCAGGTCGCGTTGCGTCGCGGTCTCGTCGGAGCGGGGGGAGCCGAGGAGCTCAACCCTGCGAACTGCGCCAGCGTCTGGATCGCCCGGTCCGGATCTTGGAACACGTCCTCCGAGCGCATGGATAGGAACGGGATTTCCGGCCAGCGCTCTCGTACCTCCAGCGCGTAGGCATGCCGCTCGAGCCATTGGTACAGGATCATCTCGAAGAGGGACAACTCAACCCACCGGTCGCGGTACTCGACGAACCTCGCGTGCGGATCGAAGGGCGAAATCCGAAGGCCATAGGGATCGACCTCGAAGCTCCGCAGGCGCCACCACTCCGGGCGAGTCCTCACATAGGTAGAAGCCGCATTCGCGACTGGATCGCGGTGCAGGTGCAGCAGTCGAAGCTGCGCGCCGAGAACACGGTAAAACATCGGCGCAAGGTGCGAGATGGTGTTACCGAAGATCAGGACCGGCTTGCTCTCCGCCGTGCGTGCGACGTCGCGTACCAGCCCGCCGATCACCGCGTCTTTGAGCGCGATCTCCTGGCGCTCGGTGTCGAAGCAGCGGAACAGGTGCCGCAGCCTCGACTCGTGACGCAACGGCTCGTGCTCGGCGCGGATCTGTTCGCCCCATCCCGAGCGAAAGCTCGTGGTCAACAGGGTGGTTCCCGAGCGATCCAGGGTCAGGGTGAGGAGGACGGGATGCGGAATGGCGATTTCCCGGCGCTAGAGTCCCGGACCGGACGGATCGGGCACTAGTGACAGCTCACTAGAACCCGACGAGTCGCAGGATGTCGGCGGTGAAAGCCCAGGCCATCAGCAGCACGAGGAATGCGAGTCCGACCTGCGAGAGGCGCAGCTTCTGCGTCGCCGACAGCGGCCGGCGACGTAGCGCCTCGATGCCGAGGAACAGGATGTGACCGCCGTCCAAAACGGGGATCGGCAGCAGGTTGAGGATCGCGAGGTTGATCGAGAACAACGCCACCCAGCCGAGCAGGCTGCTCATCCCCTGGCGCGCGAAATGTCCTGTCAGCTGACCGATCGCAACGGGACCGCCGACTGCCTTAAGGCTGACCCCGCCGGTCACGATGTCGTGCAGGCCGCTCAGGATGAGCATCGAGGCACGGCCCGCGACCTGAGTCCCGGTGACGAGCGATTCGACCGGCCCCAAGCGGATGCGCGAGATCTCCGGCCGCACGCCCAGCACTCCCACATCCACGAACTTCCCGTCCGTGGGCCGCGGCGCCTTCTCGACGCCGGTCTCGACGGTCAGCGTCAGCTCGCGCTCCGCGCCGTCGACCGCGCGCCGGACGACCACCGGGAGGATCTGGTCGGGACGTGCCCGGACGACTTCGGAGAGGCGGTCGAACGAGGGCGTCTCGATGCCGTCGATCGAGAGAATCCGGTCTCCGGGCTGAATCCCCCCGCGCGCAGCGGGGCTGTCCTCCTGCACCTCGTCGATCACGGCCGGAACCAGAGGCACGATCGCCCGGGCGATCTCCTCGCGATCTGCGCCCGACACCGGGAGCGTCAGGGTCCCGCCCGAGGCGAGCACGATGTCCAGCTCACCGTCCTCCGCCTCGAGCAGCGCGTCGGCGAGCTGCTGCCAGTTGGAAACGCTGCGTCCCTCCACCGCGGCGATCGTCGCGCCGGGAAGCGCCGCCAGCTCCGGATGGGCGGTCATGATCGTGGAGTCGACGCTCGCCACCGCTGTGCCATCCACCGTGGGGATGCCGTCGTGCCAGGCGAGCGAGACGTAGATCACCCACCCGAGGAGGAAGTTCATGGCCACGCCCGCCGAGAGAATCGCCAGCCGCCACGGCAGGCTCTTGTTCTCGAACCGCTTCTCGGGCGCCGCGGACTCGCCGCCGTCGACCTCGCCGCCTTCCAGACCCTCGAACGCTTCCTCGCCCTCCATGCCCGTCATCTTCACGTAGCCCCCGAAGGGGATCGCCGAGATGCAGTAGTCGGTTTCGCCGACCTTCACCCCCACAACCCGGGGACCGAGTCCGATGGAGAAGCGTGGCACGCCCACACCGGCCCACTTCGCGGTCATGAAGTGACCGAGCTCGTGAACGAACACCAGAACGCCGAGCACGATGATGGTGAGGATCAACGTCTGCATGGGCGATTCCGTCTACACCGTTTCCCCGGTTCGGATCCGATCTCTTTGCGTCACGGGACGCCACCTCGTAGGATCAGGCCGCCCATCGAGCCATCGTGAGCCGCCTGCTGAGCATACTGCGATCGTACGCCCGGACTCCGCTGTCCGTTCATCGGAGCGTGGCCTGGAGACTGCCTCGCACGACGAGCGAATCGCGGACGATCTTCGTGTTCGGCGCGCCGCGGAGCGGAACCTCTCTCGTACAGAGCGTCCTGGCGGCGCACAGCCGGCTGTTCTCGATCCCCGGCGAAACCGGGATCTTCTCGAGCCAGAATATATTCGGACGCCGTCATTTTGGCCTGTCGTGGGAGGAGAACCAGGTCTTGTTCCGCGAGTGCCGCGACGTGGTCGACTTCTTCGATCGCGGCGTGCGTCTGATCGAGTCGCGGTCCGGAGGCCGGACGTTCGTGGAGAAGACTCCCCAGCACGTTCTCCGGCTTCCGTTCCTGCTCCGCCGCTTTCCCCGGGCGCGGTTCGTTCACGTAGTGCGGGACGGCCGCGACTGCTTCGTTTCGGCGAGATCCCATGCCGGCATCCCGCAGGCCTCATCGGCCCGCAGGTTCGCCGGCTACTGGAAGCGCTGCGTGGAGGCACCGCTTCGGGTGGAGCCCCACCCACGGCTCCTCCGGCTGCGCTACGAGGACTTCGTCCGTGCGGCGCCCGCCGAGCTCGAGCGGCTGATGCGGTTCCTGGAACTCGAGCGCGAGGACCGGCAGCTGGATCCAGCGCGGTTCGGCGGCCACAAGCGCGCCGGGCGCGAGGAGTTCCGCCTGCTGCGGGAGGCCGTCTCCGCGCGCCGGGTCGGGCGCTGGCGGACCGAGCTCGCGGCCGCCGAGCGCCTGGCGTTCGAGCGCGTGGCTCGCGCGTCGCTTTCGGAGTACGGCTATCTCGAGGAAGACGCCGCCTGAGCCGCCAGCGCCTCGGCACGCGCCCAGCGATCCGCCTCCATCAGCGTGTCCAGCGAATCGACCGCGCGCGGCTGGTGGGCGTCGAGGACGCGGGCGCACAGGGCCGCGATGTCGAGAAAGCCGATCCTTCCGTCGAGGAACAGGCGCACCGCGACCTCGTTGGCGGCGTTGAACACGGCCGGCGCGGTGCCTCCGACCTCGCCCGCGGACCGCGCGATCGACAGCGCCGGGAAGCGGTCCAGGTCGGGCGGCTCGAAGGTCAGGCCGCTCAGCTCCGCCAGATCGGCGGATGGCCCCTCCGCCCGCTCCGGCCAGGCCAACGCGGAGCGGATGGGAAGCTTCATGTCCGGCTTGCCGAGCTCGGCGAAGAGCGTCCCGTCCCGCCACTCGACCAGGCCGTGTACGATCGATTGCGGATGGACCGCCACGTCGATCCGGTCGTATGGCAGTCCGAACAGATGATGCGCCTCGATCACCTCGAGGCCCTTGTTGGCGAGCGTGGCCGAATCGATCGTGATCTTGGGGCCCATGTCCCAGGTCGGATGCGCAAGGGCCTCGGCGGCGGTCACGGTCGCCAGCCGGTCCGCCGGGGTGCGCCGGAAGGGCCCGCCGCTCGCGGTGAGCACGATGCGGCGCACCTCCTCGCTTCCGCGCCCGGCGAGCAGCTGCCAGATGGCGTTGTGTTCGCTGTCCACGGGGAGGACGCGGCCCGCGGCCAGCATGTCCTCCCCTGCCACGGCCCGCACGAGCTCGCCCCCCACGACCAGCGACTCCTTGTTGGCCAGCGCGACCCGTTTGCCCGCGCCGAGCGCGGCGAGCGTGGCCTGCAAGCCGGCCGCGCCTACGATCCCGTTCAGGACCACGTCGACGCCGTCCATCGACGCCAGATCGGTGACCCCGGCGGCGCCCCCGAGCACGGCAGTCCCGTCGGGGAATGCGCCGGAGTCCCGCGCCTCCCGCCACGCATCCTCGTCCGCCACGGCGACCGCCCGCGGTCGCCAGCGGGCCGCGAGCCCGGCGAGCTCCCGCCAGCTCCGATGGCACGAGAGTCCCGCCACCTCGATGCGCTCGGCGAGCTCGACGGACACACCCAGGGCATTGGCGCCGATCGAGCCCGTCGCCCCCAGGATCACCAGCCGGTCGCGCGACCCGCCCGTCACAGGACCACGATCCGCAGGTAGTACCAGACGGCGGGAGCGACCGCCATCAGGCTGTCGAATCGGTCGAGGATGCCACCGTGCCCGGGTATGAGTTCGCTCGCGTCCTTCACCCCGGCGTCGCGCTTGAACGCCGACTCGACCAGGTCGCCCACCGGGCCGGCAACCGCGACCAGCGCGCCGATCGCCAGCGCGTCCGCGGGAGCGAGCAGCGGCATCCGGCTACCGGCCGCCAGCACCACGGCGACCGCGACCAGCATCGTCACGATCAGCGCGCCCGCCGCGCCCTCGATCGTCTTTCCGGGACTCACCCTGGGGATCAGCTTGCGCCTTCCCCAGCGGCGGCCGATGACATACGCGGCAGAGTCGTTGAGCCAGGCGAGCACGACCGTCAGGCCCACCAGGACCGCACCCCACCAGTAGGGCATCCCGGGGACGACGCGACTGATCTCGCGGATCAGGACGAAGTGACCGAACAGCAATCCCACGTACGCCGAGCCGTAGACGGTGACCGAGACGCTGCCCAGCGCCTCGTCTCCGTCGCGATCGAGCAGCTGCGCGAGCGCGACGCCCAGCACTCCCAGGACCAGGAGAGCCGGAACGAGAAGCGCGTTGGCGGGCGCCAGGAAGAACAGGACGGGAAACAGGAGCGCCAGGCCGATCCCCGGAACGGTTCGGGGACGGGATCGCTTGCTGGCGGCCAGCCGGAAGAACTCCCAGGCCGCGAGGCCCACCAGAACGAGCACCGCGACCAGGAACACCACGCCGCCGACGGCGACCGCCGCCAGGAACAGCGGGCCCAGCACGATCGCCGTCACGAGCCGCTTGCGAACGTCCTGGCGACCGGGGCTCGGAGCGAGCCCCGCTCCGACGTTCACGCCATCACCCGTCCGAAGCGCCGCTCGCGCGACTGGTAGTCCTCGATCGCCTCGAAGAACGCCTCGCGACCGAAGTCCGGCCACAGCGTCTCGGTCACGTACAGCTCGGCGTAGGCGATCTGCCACAGCAGGAAGTTGGAGATCCGCATCTCGCCGCTGGTGCGGACGAGGAGATCGGGATCCGGAAGATCGGGGCTGTAGAGGAAGCGGGCGAATGCCTTTTCGTCCAGCGAACGAGGATCCATCTGCCCTGCCGCGACCGCGCGCGCGATGCGCCGGGCCGCCTCCACGATCTCGGCCCGCCCGCCGTAGGACAAGGCGAGCGTCACCCGCAGCCGGTCGCAGTGCGCAGTGGCCGTGATCAGCCGGTCGAGCTCGGTGCGCGCCGGGCCTTCGAGCTGATCGAGGTCGCCGATCGCCTCGATCCGCGCGCCGCGCTCGATCAGCTCCTCGCGCTCGGATTTCATGTACCGTCGAAGCAGCCCCATGAGGGCCTCTACCTCCGCCGGTGGCCGCTTCCAGTTCTCCTTCGAGAACGCGTACAGCGTCAGAGCCTCGATTCCCACGTCGCCCGCCGCTTCGATCACGGCGCGCACCGACTTCATCCCTGCCCGGTGACCGAGGATCCTGGGCTGTCCCCGCCGCTCCGCCCAGCGGCCGTTGCCGTCCATGATCACGGCCACGTGGCGCGGCAGCTTTCCGTGCGCCTGGATCGCTCGCGCCCTTTCTTCCAACGGGGTCATCGGTCCGGCGGGGTCATGATCGGCGCGGAAGGCCTCAGACCTCCATCACCTCCTGCTCCTTGCGCTCCAGCATCTGATCGATCGAGGCGATGTGCTTGTCGGTCAGATCCTGGACTTCCTTGAGGCGGCGGTGCATCCCGTCTTCACTGACGGCGCCGTCCTTCTGCTCCTGGTGGATCCGCTTGTTCGCCTCGTGGCGGATGTTGCGGATCGCGACCCGCCCCTCCTCGGCGATCTTGTGGGTCAGCCGCACCAGCTCCTTGCGGCGCTCCTCGGTGAGGGGCGGGATGGGGATGCGCACGATCTTTCCGTCGTTGTTCGGCACCAGCCCCAGATCGCTGGCCATGATCGCCTTTTCGATGGCCGGCAGCTGGCTCGGATCGTACGGCTGCACGACGATCAGCCGGGGCTCGGGCGCCCCGATCGTGGCCATCTGGTTGAGCGGCATCTGCTGCCCATAGGCGTCCACCTTGATCAGGTCGAGGAGCGCGGGGGAAGCCTTCCCCGTACGCACCGTCGCGAACTCGTTGCGGATCGCCTCCACCGACTTGTCCATGTGAGCGCTGATGTCCTTCAGCTCCGACGACTCCATTCTCCTCCCTCAGCAGGACGTTGAAAGCTGCCGCTCCGCCACGCTCAGCTCGCGCTCAGGCGCGGGATGATCAAAACGGTCCAGATTCGGCGGCGCGCGACGAGAGGATTCCGAGGCGTACGACCGTACGCCGCAGGAAGACACGAGGAGCGGAACGCCGAAGATGGGCCGTTTTCATCATCCCGCAACGATGGAGCCGATGGATTCGCCCGCCAGTATGCCCCGCACCGCCCCCCGACGGCGGATGTCGAACACCACGATCGGGAGGTCGTTTTCCTTGCACATGGAAACCGCGGTCGCATCCATGACCTGGATGTCGCGCCTGAGGATGTCCATGTAGCTGATCTTCTCGATGAACTCGGCGTCCGGATCGAGGCGCGGATCGGCGCTGTAGATCCCGTCCACCTGGGTCGCCTTGAGGATCGCGTCGGCGTCTATCTCGATGGCGCGCAGGACCGCCGCCGTGTCGGTGGAGAAGTACGGATTGCCGGTACCGGCCGCGAACAGGACCACGCGCCCCTTCTCCAGGTGCCGCACGGCCCGCCGCCGGATATACGGCTCGGCCACGGCGTCCATCCGTATCGCTGTCAGGACGCGCGTCTCCAGGCCCTTGCGCTCGAGGAGGTCCTGCATGGCCAGGGCGTTGATGACGGTCGAAAGCATGCCCATGTAATCCGCGGACACGCGATCCATTCCGCCTTCGCTGGCGGCGGTTCCACGCACGATGTTGCCGCCGCCGATGACGAGCCCCAGCTCGACGCCTGTCTCGTGGATGGAGACGATTTCGCTGGTGATCTCGTCGACGACGGGCGGGTCGATGCCGAAGCCGCGGCCGCCGGCAAGGGCTTCGCCGGACAGCTTCAACACGATGCGGTCGTACCGCAGCGGCGTTCTAGTCTCCGACCTCGAAGCGGGTGAAACGGCGGACGAGGATGTTCTCGCCGAGTCGCTGGACGGCCTCGTTGACGACATCCGCCACCTTCCGGTCGGGGTCCTTGATGTAAGCCTGATCGAGGAGGCAGACCTCCTGGTACCACTTCTCGAGCTTCCCGGAGGCGATCTTCTCGACGATCTCCGCCGGCTTGCCCGATTCCTCCGCCTGCTGACGGTAAATCCCCATCTCCCGTTCGACCACCTCGGGATCGAGACCCCCGCGGTCGACCGCAAGGGGATCCGCGGCGGCGACCTGCATCGCCAGCGAACGGGCGAGATCCCGGAAATCGTCGGTCTTGGCGACGAAATCGGTCTCGCAATCCACTTCGATCAGCACTCCGATCTTGCCGCCCAGATGGATGTACGCCTCCACCCGGCCCTCGCCGGTCTCACGGCCGGCCTTCTTGGCCGCCTTCGCCTGCCCCCGGGTACGGAGCAGATCGATGGCGGCCTCGAGGTCGCCCGCCGTCTCCTCGAGGGCCTTCTTGCATTCCATCATTCCCACGCCGGTCCGCTGGCGCAGCTCCTGCACCTGTGATGCCGTGATCGTAGCCATGCCTTATTCCTCTTCCCCTTCTTCCTCGTCCTGGTCGGGGAGCCGCGCGCGGATCTTCCGCTTGGGCTTCTCCTTGCGGACGGGCTTCTCGTCTTCGGCTTCCTGCTGCTGTGCCTTGCTGGCGGCCTCTTCCTTTACGATCCGCGCGCGCGCGTCCGCGATCGCGTCGGCCACCTGGCTCGTGATCAGACGAACCGACTTGATCGCGTCGTCATTGCCCGCGATGGGAACGGTGATCAGCTCCGGGTCGGCGTTCGTGTCCACGATCGCGATTAGCGGGATGCCCAGCTTGTTCGCCTCATTGACGGCGATGCGCTCCTTCTTGGCATCCACTACGAAGACCGCACCGGGGAGCTCCTCCATGTCGGCGATCCCCCCGAGATTGCGCTGCAGCTTGTCGTACTCGCGCTCGATCTCGATGACTTCCTTCTTCGGGAGGAGGTCGAACGTCCCGTCCTCCCGCATCCGCTCGATCTCCTTGAGGCGCTTCAGCCCCCGCTTGATGGTGCGGAAATTCGTCAGCGTCCCGCCGAGCCAGCGGTTCGTCACGTAGAACTGCCCGCTGCGCTCGGCCTCTTCGCGGACGACTTCCTTGAGCTGCCGCTTGGTGCAGACGAACAGCACCTTCTTCCCCTGTCCCACCAGCTCCGCGACGAGCTCCTTCGCGCGCTCGAGCTGACGCAGGGTCTTGTTCAGATCGATGATGTAGATGCCGTTGCGCTCGGCGAAGATGAACTTGCGCATCTTGGGGTTCCAGCGTCGGGTTTGATGCCCGAAGTGGACCCCCGCCTCCAACAGAGCGCGCAGTTGGGCGGGTACCGCCATGGGTCTGTCTCCTTCCGAAGTTGAGCCTCCACCGGCTTCGCCGGGTCCGCGAATCCGTCCGTGGACGGACACCGCGCGGACCCTCCACCGGTGTGCGAATTTCGCCGCCCCTACGGGCGGCCGATCAGCCTACCGCTTGGAGAACTGGAAGCGCTTGCGGGCCTTCGGCCGGCCGTACTTCTTGCGCTCGACCATTCGCGGGTCCCGCGTCAGCAGGCCCTCGGACTTCAACGCGGCGCGGTGCGCATCGTCTGCCGTCACCAGCGCGCGGGCCACGCCCAGTTGGACGGCGCCGGCTTGCCCCGTCGGGCCGCCGCCGACGACGTTCACGTTCACGTCGAACTGGTTGTCGGTGCGCGTGACCTCGAACGGCTTCTGGCACTGCTGCGCGTGCAGGAGCCGCGGGAAGTACTCGGCCAGCGGGCGACCGTTGATCTCCCAGGCGCCCTTGCCGGGCTTGAGGTACACGCGAGCCACCGAAGTCTTCCGCCGTCCCACGCCGTTGAACTGCTTCGCCATCCTGAATCCTCTCTGTTTCGGTTACGCCGTCACGGATTCGGCCGGTTCCGCCACCTGGTTCTGCGGCGGCCAGGCCGACAGATCGATCGACACCGGCTGTTGGGCACGATGCGGGTGCTCGGGGCCCGCGTAGACACGGAGCTTCTTGAACATGGCCCGGCCGAGCTTCCCCTTGGGCATCATGCCCCGAATCGCGAGCTCCACCACGCGCTCGGGGTGCGTCTCGAGCATCCGCTGGACCGAAGTCTCCTTGAGCCCGCCCGGATAACCCGAGTGCCGGTAGTACCGCTTCTGCTCGATCTTCCGGCCGGTCAAGCGGATCTTCTCGGCGTTGACCACCAGGACGTGGTCTCCCGTATCCAGGTACGGAGTATAGATCGGCTTGTGCTTGCCGCGCAGGATCTGGGCGACCCGGCTGGCCAGCCGGCCGAGGGTCTGGTCCTCGGCGTCGACCAGGTACCAGCGCCGGACGATCTGGTCCGGCGTCACCTGATGGGTCTTCATCGCATGTCTCCTCGTGGATCGAAGGCCGGAGCGGATGCAGATCGGCCCGAATGTGTCAAAAATACAGCTTTGCAAGATACCCGCGACCGGTGGGGATGGTCAAGCGGCTTTGCTCAGGCGACGCGCACGTCCGTATGCTGGAAATCGTCTCCCACGTAGAGCAACTCCTCGTCCGCCACGCTGGCCGAGGCGTACGCCAGACAGTCGCCGAAATTCAGGCCCGCCGGATGACGACCGCGTCCGAAGCGTTCGAAGGCATCGACCGCCGTTCGCCAGTGTCTTTCCCCAAAGGGCACCTCGACCACTTGGAATTCGTCCAAAAACCGCTCCACGATTCCGCGCGCAAAAGGACCAAGCCGGGCAGTCAGAACGATCCCTGTCTCGACCAGAGTCGGAGTCCCGATCCCAGCTAAGGGTGCGTTCAGAATCTTGGCTACCAGGACGTCGTACTCCGGCTCCCGGTAGACGATGGACAGGATCGCCGAGCTGTCGAGGATCAATGCCCTTCTGCCCCGAAGCCCAGAATCCGCTCGATCTCCTCGGCGGAAGGGGCATTGCCCAGATCCTCATCGGGGATCTGCGACCACACCTCACGCTCGAGGAAGCGCTCGACGTCCGCCGAGCGATCCGCACGTCCGATCCGGAAAGCAAGCCGTCGCCGGCGTTCCAG
>DATFFS010000134.1:0-8484 GCA_035249945.1 Gemmatimonadota bacterium | reverse complement strand
ATCGGCGGCCTTGCGCGAGGCGACCGGCAGGTCGTCGGGGACGCGCCGGAGGTCCGTGATCCGCGCGCCGCCGCGGGCCGCGATCGCCGCCAGCTCCGGGTCGTCGCCGAGGAACGTGTGGAGGCCGCTCACGACCTCGAGGCCGGCTTCGAGCGCGGCCACGACCATCGCGCGCCATTCCGCCGGCAGCCGGCCGCCGCGCGGGGCGACACCGATCAGGAAGGTGTCCGGGCCGAGCGCCAGCCCCTCCTCGAGCGTGGCCACGATCGGGAGCGCGGGGCCGAAGCCGAGGACCTGGTCGCTCGTCCCGCCGGCGGTCTTCGAGTCGAGGACCCCCACGACCTCCTCGGGCGCGTAGCGGATCACGCAGGTGGCGGTCTTCGCGTCGAGCACCCCGAAGCGCCCTTCGGCCAGGATCAGGATCTTTCGCTCAGCCATCCGGATCGCCTCGCTCCGGCGCGGGCGCCGGCCCGGTGTCCGCCAGCTCGCGCGCGCGCGCCGCGTTGGTGTTCTCGAATTCCGGGCCCTCCCAGCGAACCGAGGCCGCGAGCCGCCGGCCCGACGCGGTCGCCGCCAGGCCCCCCTTCGCGGTCTCGCGGTACTTCTCGTCCATCTCGGCGCCGATCTGGCCCATGACGTCGATGACCTCGTCGGCGGGGATCGGGAAGCGGAGGCCGGCCAGCGCGAGCTCGCTCGCCGCAGCCGCCTGCACCGCTCCCGACACGTTCCGCGTCAGGCACGGGACCTCGACCAGTCCCGCGACCGGATCGCAGATGAGGCCCAGCATCCCCTGCAAGGTGAACGCCACGCTCTCGGAGACCTGCTCCGGCGTCCCGCCGCGCATCGCGGTCAGCGCCGCCGCGGCCATCGCGGCCGCGCTCCCGGTCTCCGCCTGGCAGCCGCCGGCCGCTCCCGAGACGCTGGCCCGCGCAACGATCACCTGGCCGATCCCGGCCGCGACCAGGAGCCCGCGCACGAGGTCCTCCTCGGACAGGCCCAGCACCTCCTCGGCGGAGAACAGGATCGCCGGGAGGATCCCGGAGGAGCCGGCGGTCGGCGTCGCGACGATCGTCCCCATGCGCGCGTTGACCTCCATCGTGGCCTGCGCGCGCGCGACGACCGCCCCTACGAAGGGACCCAGGATGCTCTCCTTCCCGCCGCGCCATTCCTCGAACCGGCGCGCTCCCCCGCCCAGGAGCCCGCTGACCGAGGGCGCGTCGGACGCCAGCCCGCGCTCGACCGCCTCGCGCATCGTGGCCAGACGCTCGGCCATCCGCTCGAGGACGCGCTCGGCCGTCGTGTCCGCGTCCTCGATCTCCTCTTCGAGGACTACCTGCCAGAGCGGCACGCCGGTCCCTTCCACTCTCTCGACGATCTCCCGCATGCTCGCGAACATCAGTCCGTCACCTTTCGCAGACGCCGGGCGAACCGCACCCAGTCGAAGGCCTGGATCGATTCGACCACGCCGTCGGGGATCGCGTGGTCGGACTGGATCATCATCGTCGCCTCGCGGCCGCGCTTCTCCCGGCTGACCTCGAGGAACGCGATGTTGACGCCCTCCTCGGCGAGGAGACGCGTGATGGATGCCGTCGTTCCCGGGATGTCCCGCGCGAGCACCATCAGCGTGTCGTACTTGCCGGTCAGATCGACCTCCCGGCCGTTCACCTCGGTGACCTGGACCGATCCCCCGCCAACCGACGCGCCGATCATCGTCGCCTTCTCGTCCCCCGCCTCGAGTTCGAAGGCGAGGGAAGCCGGGTGCGCGTCCGGCCCCAGGTCGGCGGGCTCGAACGAGATCGCGAGGCCCTGCGCGCGGGCCACCGACAGGCTCTCCGGGATCCGCGGGTCGTCCGGCGCCATGCCGAGGAGTCCGGCCGTGACCGCGCGATCGGTGCCGTGCCCGCGATAGGTGGTGGCGAAGGAGCCGTGGAGCCCGACGCGCGCCCGATCCGGCGTTCGGCCGAGCACCCCGCGTGCGAGGAGCCCGAGCCGCAGTGCGCCCGCGGTGTGGCTCGAGCTCGGCCCCACCATGCGGGGCCCGATGATGTCGAACACGCTCACGGCTTCAGTCTTCCATCGCTTCCAGGAATTGATCGACAGTCAGGCCGGCTCGGTCTATGAGAGCCCTCAGGGTTCCACGAGCAACCTGGCGATGGTTCGGCACGGAGAGGGACGCCGGATGGCCAGCTTTGATGAGAATCAAGTTGCTCCCCTTCTGTCGAGCCAGTCGCCAACCGAGTTTCTCGAAGGTTTGAATGACCTCCCGCGGCTTCAGCAGCGGGACCGGAGGCATCAGATCGAGACCTCGACCTCTCGTGTATCGAGGGTGAGCGGCATCCCGGCCTCTTCTCGAACGATCAAGCACTCCCGAATGGCTTCGCGAACGTTCTTCTCGGCCTCCGCCTCTGTTTCACCTTGACTGATACATCCCGGGATTGCAGGACATTCGGCGATGAACACCCCGTCCTCGTCCTGATGCATCGTTATAGTGAACTTCATCAGCTTCCTCCCTCTCACTTTCCAGTCTTTCAACTATCTGATCTGCACCGATACAAAATCTATATCATGCCGCCCCGACAGCGGTGGCGCGCTCGAGCGCTTCGCGGACGTACCCTGCGGTGTGGGACTCCTCGGCGCGCGCCACGTCCTCCGGCGTCCCCGCCGCCACGACGCGGCCGCCACGATCGCCGCCGTCGGGTCCGAGGTCGACGATCCAGTCGGCGGTCTTGATCACGTCCAGGTTGTGCTCGATCACGACCACGGTGTTGCCACGGTCGACCAGGCGGTGGAGCACGCCCAGCAGCATGCGCACGTCCTCGAAGTGGAGGCCCGTCGTCGGCTCGTCGAGGATGTAGAACGTCGAGCCGGTCGCCACCTTCGCCAGCTCGCTCGCCAGCTTGACGCGCTGTGCTTCCCCGCCCGAGAGCGTGGTAGCGGACTGCCCCAGCGTGATGTAGCCGAGTCCTACGTCGTTCAGGGTCTTCAGCTTCCGCCGCACCTTGGGCACGTTGCGGAACAGATCGAGCGCTTCCTCCACGGTCATCTCCAGGACGTCGGCGATCGTCTTCCCCTTGTAGTAGATCTCGAGCGTCTCGCGGTTGTAGCGTTTCCCCTTGCACTCCTCGCACGGCACGTAGACGTCGGGCAGGAAGTGCATCTCGATCTTGATCAGGCCGTCGCCGCTGCACGCCTCGCAGCGTCCCCCGGGGACGTTGAAGCTGAAGCGGCCCTGGTCGTAGCCCCGCATCTTCGACTCCGGCAGCTCGGCATAGAGCTCGCGGACCGGTGTGAAGAGGCCCGTATACGTGGCCGGGTTCGAGCGCGGCGTGCGGCCGATCGGCGACTGGTCGATGGCGATGACCTTGTCGATCCGCTCGATCCCCTCGATGCGGTCGTGCTCGCCCGGCCGCTCGCGCGTCCGGTGCAGCTCCTGCGCCAGCGCCCGGTAGAGGACGTCGTTGACGAGCGTGGACTTGCCGGATCCCGACACGCCCGTCACGCAGACGAAGCGCCCCAGCGGGAACTCGACGGTGACGTCGCGCAGGTTGTGCTCGCGCGCGCCGACCACGGCCAGCGACTCGCC
Organism: Gemmatimonadota bacterium; assembly: GCA_035249945.1. Lineage (GTDB taxonomy): Bacteria > Gemmatimonadota > Gemmatimonadetes > JACCXV01 > JAHWKZ01 > JAICNR01. Next base: position 4,901 of record DATFFS010000134.1, on the reverse strand, counting down.
GCTGCCCTCGCGCCGGGTCGCGGGCACGGCGATCGAGCGCTCGCCGCGGAGATACGCGCCGGTGATCGAATCGGCCGCGGACTCGACGTCCGCCGGCGTGCCCTGGGCCACGACGTGCCCGCCCTCGCGGCCGGCGCCGGGCCCCAGATCGACGACCCAGTCGGCCGAGCGGATCGTCTCCTCGTCGTGCTCCACCACGAGGACCGTGTTGCCGAGGTCGCGCAGGCGCTTGAGCGTCTCGAGCAGCCGGCCGTTGTCGCGCTGATGGAGCCCGATCGACGGCTCGTCGAGCACGTACAGGACGCCGACGAGGTGGCTGCCGATCTGGGTCGCCAGACGGATGCGCTGGGATTCCCCGCCAGCGAGCGTTCCGGCCGAGCGCTCCAGCGTCAGGTAGTCGAGGCCCACCGCTACCAGGAACTGGAGCCGCTCGCGGATCTCCTTGAGGATCTGGCCGGCGATCTCGAGATCCCGCGGCGACAGCTCGATCCGCTCGAAGAAGTCGCGCGCGGCGTAGATCGGCATGCCGACGACGTCGCCGATCCCCCGGCCTCCCACCTGCACGGCGAGCGCCTGAGGCTTGAGGCGCTTGCCGCCGCAGAAGTGACACGGCAGCTCGGCCATGAACTCCTCGACCTGGCGGCGCACGGAGTCGGAGTCGGTCTCCTCGTGCCGGCGCTGGAGCTGGCCGAGGATCCCCTCCCACGTGCCGACGTACGTGCCCTTCTTCTTCTGGGCCGTGTAGCTGAACGTGATCTTCCGGTCACCCGACCCGTGGAGCAGGATCTTCCGCACCGACTCGGACAGCTCACCCCAGGGGGTGTTGAGATCGAAGCCGAACTCGGCGGCGAGCGAGGGGAGGACGGTCTTGGCGAGCTGGCCGCGCGGCTCCCCCCACGGCTTGACGACTCCCTCGAGGATCGAGATCCGCGGGTCGAGCAGCACGAGCTCGGGATCGACCTCCATGCGCGTTCCCAGCCCGCCGCAGGCCGGGCACGCGCCGTACGGGCTGTTGAACGAGAACATGCGCGGCTCGAGCTCCTCGTAGCTGATCCCGCAGTGGACGCAGGCCAGGTCGCGGCTGAAGAGCCGCTCCTCCTCCCCCTCGTCCGACTGGACGTGCACGTTGACGATCCCGCCGCCCAGGTCGAGCGCGGTGGCGACCGAATCGGCGAGCCGCTGCCGGTAGCGCGGGTCGACGCTCAGCCGATCGACGACGACCTCGATCTCGTGCTTCCGGTTCTTGGCCAGCGCGGGCACGCTCTCGAGATCGTAGACCTCGCCGTCCACGCGCACGCGGACGAACCCCTCGCGCCGCGCCTCGGCGAAGACCTCCTTGTACTGCCCTTTCCGCCCGCGCACGAGCGGCGCGAGGATCTGAATCCGCCGGCCCTCGGGCCATTCGAGGATGGCGTCGACGATCTGGTCGACCGACTGGCGCTCCACGCGCCGGCCGCAGTTGTGGCAGTGAGCGACCCCGACGCGCGCCCAGAGGAGCCGCATGTAGTCGTAGATCTCGGTGACGGTGCCGACCGTCGAGCGCGGGTTCCGCGCGCCCGCCTTCTGCTCGATCGCGATGGCCGGCGACAGCCCCTCGATGTAGTCGACGTCGGGCTTCTCCATGACGCCGAGGAACTGGCGCGCGTAGGCGGACAGCGACTCGACGTAGCGGCGCTGCCCTTCGGCGTAGATCGTGTCGAAGGCGAGGCTCGACTTGCCCGAGCCGGACAGCCCCGTCAGGACGACGAGACGGTCGCGCGGCAGCTCGAGATCGAGGTCCTTGAGGTTGTGCTCGCGGGCGCCCTGGATGCGGAGAACTTCGGCCATAGCCGGGTGAAGCTAGTCGGCCCGAAGCCTCCGTTCAAACGCGCGAACCCGTCAGAGCAGCGCCATGGCGGTCTGTTGCAGGAGAACCCCGAGTCCCAGGAATCCGAGACCGAGCTCCAGGGCTCGATCCGGCCGACTGACGACGCCGGTCCCAGGAGCTCTTCGCGTCCCGGAAACCAGGCCCGCCACGCCCCCGGCCCCCAGCGCCCAGGCAGTCCACCCGGTCATCCCGACATCCGTCGCCGGATCCACCACCGAATACAGACCCTGCACGGCGACCTCGTACACCCATCCCGCCTGTGCCACCAGGCCGCCGGCGAAGGCGATCAGCATCCAGCGACGCCGGCCGGCGCGAAGCCAGATCCAGGCCGCGATCGGCATCATCACGGCTCCGACTGCCCAAGCGATTACCGCCCCGATGGCGAGCAGTCGCATCACGGTACGGGCCCCACCGCCGACCGCTCTCTTCGATTATCCCTGGCTGTCCGCAGCACCGATAGGAAGGCCTCGTTTCTTGCCATGCACGTCGTGGCCTGGAGTGCCAGACGTTCGTTCTCGCGGCGAACCTCGACAACCTTCCAGGTGCCGATCCCGGCGCTGGCGGCGACGAGCGCCGCCGCCAGCAGGGAAGACAGGTCGATGCGACGCATCATCGGGAGGTGTACTCCTGGCCACCGCACGGCTGCCCGAGAACTCCCGTGAAGCAGTTCCCCGGATCCGTCGCGACCGCCCAGTCGTTGAGCTCGCCGAAGAGCTTGATCACGCAGCCCAGGCACGAGGCTCCGAATCCGTACTTCGCCAGCGCCGTCTTGGAGATGAAGAACGTGCCGCAATAGCCGATGCAGCCTCCGACGTCCATCAGGACGTCGGAGTCCCATCCGGCCGCATACTCGGCCCGCGCCACCCCCACGTCGACGAAGAGACTGGTGAACAGGAGCGCCGCCGCCAGAGCAAGCGTGGATGTGCGGCGAGCCCTGGAGACGCTGGACGCCGCCCGCACGGTCGTGTTCGTCGATTCCATCCTGATTTCCTCCCGAGACCATGTGAAGGGGAGCAGCGACCGAGCCCGGTGATTCGCGAGAAGCGTGCCGGTGGCGGCTTTCTCGGGGAAACTGGATGCGGGAGCGGGGATCTCGGCGCGAAACGTCGAGGATTCGACGTGCGTGGCCGGAGCAGGTGCGGTTTACGACGCTGGCGGCGCGCTGCTAGTGCCGGCCGAACCGCCCGGCGAGGAATACGATGATCGCGGCGATCAGCAGGAAATGGATCATCCCTCCGAGGGGGAAGAAGGCCGCGCCGATCGCCCATGCGGCGAGCAGCGCGGCCAGCGCGATCCGCTCGCTCATGACGTCCATGGGCTCCCCTCGGGGAGGACGATCGGCAAGGCATGTGGGAGGACGTCGATCTCCACCGGCGTTCGACCAGCCAGCTCTCCGTCGCGCTGCACGGTCACCGGCGGATCGACGTCCACCCGCACGCGTCGCCCCGGCCGGTGGATGACGAGGTCGGTGGCCGTCGGCGCGCCGCGCACGACGGCGGCCGCCGTCACGATGTGTTCGGCCAGTGTCGCCGCCCGGTGGGCGACCACGTCGAGGATCCCGTCGATCGGCGAGACGCCGCTCGCGAACTCCCAGCCCCGGCGGATAACGGAGGCCACGTTCATGACCTGCACGGTCGTGGCCTCGATCTCGATCTCTTCGCCGTCGATCTCCAGGGCGAAGCGTGCCGGGGTGACGCCGCGCGTGGCGTGCCAGCCGGCGATCCCGTAGGCCGCCACGCCCCAGCGCCGCTTCGAGCTCCGGTCGGCGCGGGCGATGACGTCCGCGTGCACCCCGGCGCCGACGGCGATCAGAAACGGCTCCCCGTTCGCGCGGCCGCAGTCGATCCGTCCGATTTCCGTCGAGAACGCCGTCTGGATCGCCGACTCCCGGTCATGCGGAATCCCGAGGTTGAGCGCCAGCAGGTTCGCGGTCCCCTGCGGCACGATGGCCAGAGGCGGTGGGTCGGCAGCGGCCAGCAGACCCGCCGCCGCCTCGACCACGGTCCCGTCCCCGCCGATCGCCACGACCCGTTCCGCCCCCGACTCCGCCGCCCTGCGGGCGGCCGTCCGGGCGTCGATCGCCCGGCCCGTGCCGAGGAGGTCGATCCGGTCCCCGCGGGCGGCGGCCACCGCCGCCAGCCGGGCAGCCGTTTGCCTGCCCGCCCCGCGTCCCGCTACGGGGTTGTAGACGACGGCGATGCGCAGGGGATGCTTCCGTTCGTTGGCGCGAGCTCGCGAGCCCTATCCGAGGCCGCGCATCTGCAGGAGGCGCTCCACGCGCTCCCCCGTGGGGGGGTGGGTGCTGAACAGCTTGCCGAGCCCGCCGCCCCGGAAGGGGTGGACGATGAACATGTGCGCAGTGGCCGGGTTTCCCTGGAGCGGCACCCGCTTGGCGGTCGCCTCGAGCTTCTGGAGCGCGGACGCGAGCGCCCTCGGCTTGCCGCTGATCTCCGCGCCGCCCGCGTCGGCCGAGAACTCGCGTGAGCGGCTGATCGCCGCCTGGACGAGCATGGCCGCGATGGGCGCCAGGATCACAACCAGGAGAGCCAGCGCACCGCCCCCGCGGTCGCGGTCCCCGCCTCCGAAGAAGAGACCGAAGCGCGCCAGCACCATGATGGCCCCCGCCAGGGTCGCGGCCACACTCGAGATCAACATGTCGCGATTGCGGACGTGCGCCAGCTCGTGCGCCATCACGCCCTCCAGCTCCTGGCGGTCGAGGATCTGCAGGATGCCCTCCGTCGCCGCCACCACCGCGTGCTCGGGGTTGCGCCCTGTCGCAAAGGCGTTGGGCTGCTGGCCCGGGATGATCGCCACGCGCGGGACCGGGAGCCCGGCCCGACGCGACAGCGACTCGACGATCTCGTAGAGCTCCGGCGCCTCGGCACGCGTCACCTCGCGCGCGCGGTACATCTTGAGCACGATCTTGTCCGAGAAGAAGTACGAGCCGAAGTTCATCGCGCCGGCCACGACCAGCGCGATCAGCGCTCCGCCCTCCCCGCCGACCCATCCGCCCACCAGCACCAGCCCGGCCGTC
>DATFFS010000133.1:0-3738 GCA_035249945.1 Gemmatimonadota bacterium | reverse complement strand
CGTGACGTAGAGGTTGGTTCCCTCCTGGTACACCGCATACGAAGCCACGCCGGTGAGGGCGAAGTCGAACCGCACCCGGTCGGGCGCCGGCTGGCTGACGACGGCGTAGCGCACGCCGCCGCGATAGATGTCGTCGTACTGTCGCAGGGGAAGCCCCGGCCGCGCCGCCTGGAGCTCGATCGACAGGTGCGGCGGGAGCGGCTGAAACTCGTCCCGGTAGCGGATCGCCCCGTCGGTCTCGATGACCACCTGGGTCGATTCGCCCGCGCTGAGCACGCGGAAGTTCGTGACGGTCGTGGCCTGCTGTGCGGCAGCGGGGTTCGCCAGCCCGCCCAGCACGACGACCAGGGCGACGAGCGTTCTGGTGTGGTGCATCACACTTCGATCGATCATGGCGTCTCCTCGCTGCGTTCGAGTCGCAGTATTTCGCGCCGAACGGTTCCGTACTCCTCGACATCGAATACCGCCGATTGCGGCTGGATCTGAACGAGTCGCGCTGTACCGATGCTCTCGCCGACGCGCAGGAAATGGCCGCGCCTGGTCGGGTCCTCGAGCACCACCAGGCTGTTGCCCGGCGAGCCCAGGAACACGCCGGTCAGGCGCAGCGCCTCGAACCGCGGGCCGGCCTCGGGACTGCTCTCCAGCGTCAGCGGGTCGAAGGGATCGCGGCGCGCCTCGCCGTCGTAGATGGCCGGCGCGAGCGCGGAGGCCGGCACGAAAGAAGTGACCGAGTCGCCGACCACGACTTGCGCGTCCGCCCGCGCGGGCAGGAGCAGGCATAGGACGGCCGCGCCGCCCCCCACGATTCGGCGGGGATCAGCTCTCATCACGGACCTCGTCCACGGCGCCCGTCGCTACCGGGTCCCCGCCCGGAAGGCCGGATACGTCATTGCGGATGGCGGTCGGCACGTACGTCGACAGCCGCATGGTCGCCAGCACCTCGTATTCGGGCGGGGCTTGCTCGCCGGGAGCTCCGGGCTCGCCGGGCTGTGGAGTCTGCGGCGCGGTCGTCATTCCCATGACGGCACCCGCTTCCGACTGCAGCAGCTCGCTCACGGTCGGACGGACGACGCGCGGGAAGCTCACGACGCTCGCCAGGAAGCGGCCCACGTCGTGGTAGTCGCCCTGCACCTGGACGTCGTACGGGATCTCGACGAGGGACTCGCCCGGGATCTCCGGGAGCGGCGCGAAATTGACGATCTTCACGTCGTTCTCGATGGCCGCGAAGGCTACCTCCTCGAGGAGGGTCGGCACCTCGGCATCCGAGGGGAGCAAGGTCTCGTACTCCGCCAGTCTCACCTGGTAATCGGCCTCTCTCTGCTCGAGCTCGCGCAGCCGCGCCGGCTGCGTTAGCGCCCGTGCCTGGTCGTTGTAGCTCTGGATCGTCGCCAGATGATCCTCCAGCACGATCCGTTCCTCGCGGAGCGGGCTGTACAGATACTGCCAGAACGCATACGTCAGGCCCACGAGCAGGAGCGTGAACAGCGCCGCACGCTGTCTCTCGGGGGAGTCGAGCCCGAACGCCATCTCAGTCGACCACGATCCCGAAGTCTTCGAGCAGGAAGACCGAACCCAGGTCGTAGAGCCGGCCGGATCCGACCGTCAGTCCGGTCACGAACGGGAGAACCTGTCCGTTGTAGAGGAACACGACCCTCACGTCGGCAAAGAACATCGGTGGGGGCAGGCTGAACGGGTCGGTCGGCAGCTCCTCGAGGTCCTCGGCGTCGTACCCGGGGAAAACGAAAGCCTCCGCGATCCCGTCCTCTCCCGAGATCGCGATCACGTCGGGTCCCTGATACGGCCGCTGCTGTTGCTGACCGCCGCCGCCCTGCTCCTGAGGCGGCGCCTCGACGATCATGCGCACGCCGGGCACCGGCGTCCGGGAGTCGCTCGAGGCGAACACCTGCACGCGCACGAGCGCCGTGTTGGCCTGGTTCTGGATCTCGTCGGGGTCGTTGAAGTCGCACGCGACGCCGGCGAACGTCAGGCTCGCGAGCGCTACGGCCGCCCACGTCCGGCGGATGCGATGTGCGCGGGTCATGGCTCTACCTCCGTTGCTGCAGCGGTGTCGGGTGGGGCGATCACGACCGTCGTGTCGGGCGGAGTGATCACCACCGGATCGAAATTCTCGAACGTGGCCAGCAGGGTGAACGTCTGGACGGGCACCTCCTGCCGCAGGGCCCGGGTCACCCCCACGAGGCGCACGGCGCGAAGCTCCGGTGACGCCTCCAGGCCGCGCATGTACGCGGTGATCGCCGGGTTGGAGAGCGTGGCGCCGGCGATCCGGATCTCCTCCGGTGGGAGGTCCTCCTGGTTGACAGCCTCCAGCCAGGTGTAGTCGGGGAGCTGCCGCGAAAGCGTCTCCAGGAGCCGGATCCAGAACAGGCGACCGTCGACGACTTCCTCGAGGACGTCCACGCGCGCGACGAGCTGCGATTGCACGTCCTCGAGCGCGCGGACGCGGGCGATCTCGGTGTGGAAGCGCGCCGAGTCGGCCTGCGCAGTCTCGATGGCGGCGCGCGCCTCGCTGATCCCGCGGCGCGTCTGATAGTAGAGGAAGACTGCCACCAGGAGGACGACGAGACCGACGAGACCGACCAGCACGGAAGGCGACGACCCGATCCAGTCCGGCCGCGGCAGGCGGACGGTCGGGATCCTGCTCGCCTTCGGCTCCCTTTCCTTCTGTCCCGGGGTGAGATTGATGCGCGGCACCGGGCGTCCCTACATTCCCTTGCCGCGAAGGGCGAGCCCGACGGCCACGGCGAGGACCGAGGCGCCACCGTGCTCCGCCAATGAGCGCTCGACTTCGGCGGTCGCGGCCACGGCGCGGAGCGGATCCAGGACCGTGACCTTCGTCCCCAGCCGACGCTCGATGGCTTCTCCGAGGCCGGGAAGTCGCGCGCCTCCCCCGGAAAGCACGACCTCGTCGAGCCGCCCCTGCGAGGACTCGCCGCTCATGAGGATGGAGCGCGCCCGCTCTACCGGCGCCACCAGGCTCTCGATCGGCTCCTTCAGGGCGTCCCGCGAAGCAGCATCCATCTCGCCCGGCTGCCGGAGGCGCGTCTCCGCGTCTTCGAGCGAGATACCGAGCTCCTTCACCAGGGCCTCCGCGAAGCGGCGCGTGCCGATCGCCAGGTCGCGGGTCAGGACCGGGCTCGTCTGCTCGACGACGCTCAGGTTGGAGACCTCGCGCCCGATATTGACCAGGCAGAAGCTCCCGTACGCGGCGTGCTCGTAGGCCTTCTCGAAGGCGGTCTGCACCGCGAAGGAGTCGACGTCGATCACCGCGGTGTCGAAGCCCGCCTCCGCGAGGAGCCGCATGCGCGTCTCCACGAGGTCCATCTTGGCGGCCACCAGAAGCACGTCCATCTGGAGCCCGTCGCTGTCGGGGTCGAGGACCTCGAAGTCGAGGCTCACGCTGTCCATGTCGAAGGGGACGTGCTGCTCGGCCTCCCAGCGGATGACCTTCCGCGCCTCGGCGTCCCGCATGCGGTCCATCTTGATCCGCTTGACGATGACGTCGCGGCCGGAGACCGCCGTGGCGGCGGCGCGGCCCTTGATGTCGAGGCGCTCGCGCAGGGCGCGGACGGCGTCGACGACGACGTGATAGTCCATGATCTCGCCGCCGACGATGGCGTCGTGCTGGAGTCGCTCGATGCCGAGAGCCCCAATGCGCGGGGTTCCCGACCCGTTCTCCAGGGTCAGCATCTTGACCTGGCCGGAGCCGAGGTCGATCGC
>DATFFS010000132.1:0-23205 GCA_035249945.1 Gemmatimonadota bacterium | reverse complement strand
GTGCGGATCTGCGGCTGCTGGTCGCTGGGGAAGACGTCCACGATGCGGTTGAACGTCTCGGCCGCCGAGTTGGAGTGCAGAGTGGCGAATACCAGGTGTCCCGTCTCCGCCATGGTGATCGCGGCCGCGATCGTCTCCGCGTCGCGCATCTCGCCGATCAGGACGACGTCGGGGTCCTGGCGCAGCGCGTACTTCAGAGCGTTGGCGAAGGTCTGGGTGTCGGAGCCCACCTCGCGCTGGTTGACCATGCTGGACTGATGGGCGTGGATGAATTCGATCGGGTCCTCGATCGTGAGGATGTGGACCTTCCGCTCGCGGTTGATCTTGTCGATCAGGGCGGCCAAGGTGGACGACTTGCCCGAGCCGGTCGCTCCCGTCACCAGCACGAGCCCGTTGGTCCGGTCCGCGAACGTGCTCACCACCGGCGGCAGGCCGAGGCGCTCGAAGCTCCGGATCTCGAACGGGATCTGGCGAATCGCCAACGCGATCGCGCCGCGCTGCCGAAACATGTTGGCCCGGAAACGCGACAGGCGCGCCACGCCGAACGAGAAATCGAGCTCGTCCTCGGTCTCGAACGACCGCTTCTGTTTCTCGGTCAGGAGGCTGTAGCCCATCTCGACGGTGTCCTTGGGCGTGAGCTCCTCGGGATAGGTCTCGCTGTCGCGCAGGACCCCGTCGATCCTCAGCTTGGGCGGCTGGCCCACGGTGAGATGGAGATCGCTCCCCTCCTTGCCGACCAGCTCCTCGAGCAGGTCGCGCATGGAGGGCGCCTTCTTCTTCGCGTCCCGTGCGTCCGCGATGGGGGTGACGGCGTCGCTCATCTGGTCTCCTGGACCGGGTTCACATGTTGCTCGATTCGCGCAGCACTTCGTCCAGCGTGGTGATTCCGGCGCGCATCTTCGTCAGGCCGTCCTGCCGCAGCGTCAGCATGCCGTCCGCCACGGCCTGATCGCGGATGTCGGCGTTGGATCCGTGATTGCTGATCAGGCGCCGCTGGTCGTTCGTGATCGGCATCACCTCGTAGAGGCCGACCCGGCCGCGGTAGCCGGAGTCGTCGCAGGACGCGCAGCCTTCCCCTTCGAAGTAGATCGCGTCGAGATCGTCCCCCGAAAGTCCGGCCTCGGTCAGGACTTCGCGGGAGTACTGGCGCGGCCGCTTGCATTCGTCGCAGATCCGGCGCACGAGCCGCTGGGCGACGATCGCGTTCAGCGCGCTCGCCACCAGGAACGGCTGCAGCCCCATGTCGACCATGCGGTTGACGGTCGATGGCGCGTCGTTGGTATGGATCGTGGACAGCACGAGGTGCCCGGTGAGCGCGGCCTTGATGGCGATCGAGCCCGTCTCGATGTCCCGGATCTCGCCGACCATGATGATGTTCGGGTCCTGCCGCAGGAACGCGCGCAGGGCCTCGGCGAACCCCATGTCGATCTCTTCCTGGACCTGGACCTGGTTGATCCCCTTCAGGTTGTATTCCACCGGGTCCTCGGCCGTCATGATGTTGACGCCGGGCTGGTTGAGGCGCGTCAGCGCCGAGTACAGAGTCGTGGTCTTCCCCGAGCCGGTCGGCCCCGTGACGAGCACGATCCCGTACGGCGACTCGATCGCCTTGTGGAAATCCTTCAACCCCTTCTCGGGGAATCCGAGCTTGTCGAGATCCAGCGTGAGGTTCCCGCGATCCAGGATGCGGAGCACGATCTTCTCGCCGAACAACGTGGGCAAGGTCGATACGCGGAAGTCGATCACCCGGTGGCCCATCTTCATCTTGATGCGCCCATCCTGCGGGACGCGCCGCTCGGCGATGTTGAGGTCGGCGAGGATCTTCACGCGCGAGATGAGCGCCGCCTTCATCCTCAGCGGCGGCGAGACCATCTCCCGCAGCACGCCGTCGATGCGGTAACGGATCCGCAGCTCTTCCTCGTAGGGCTCGATGTGGATGTCGCTCGCCCCCCGCTGGACCGCATCCGCGAGGAGCGAATTGATGAACTTGACGACCGGCGCGGCTTCGACCTGGGCGGCGAGGACGTTGTAATCCTCGTCGTCGGATTCCTCCTCGACGACCTCCATCTCGTACTCGCCGAGGTTCTCCATCAACTGGCGATACGATCCCTCGCCCGTGCCGTAGTGCGCGGCGATCGCCTCGACGATCGAGAACTCGTCGGCGACCACGGGCTCGATCTCGTAGCCGGTCAGGAACTTGAGGTCGTCGATGACGGTCCAGTCGGTGGGATCGCCCATCGCCAGCACGATGGCGTTGCCGTCGCGCCGGACCGGGAAGACCTCGTATTTGTTGGCGATCTCCACGGGGATCAGCTTGAGGACGCCGGCTTCGACGTCGAGCGAGCCCAGATCCACGCCCCGCACGCGGAACTGACGCTCGAGCATCATCGTGATCGTCGCAGCCTCGACGAATCCGAGCTCGATCAGGTTGTAGCCGAGCTTGTGTCCGTTGGCTTTCTGGCGGGCGTGGGCCTTGGCGATCTGCTCGGAGGTGACGAATCCCTCCTGCAGGAGCATCGCCGCGATGTTGAGGCCCGCCCCGGAGCGCTCCGCGAGGGCCTCCACCGCCGGTCCTGCGCCCGCGTCACGGCGCAGCGGGCCCGGGCTCGAAGGGGAATCGAGGTTCTTGGCGCTCGAAGTTCGACTCATCTGTTCCATTCTCGGCCTGTTTATCCGCCCCCGCCCGGGGCACTCGTTCCCCTCAAGCGGGTCGCTTTCTGCAAGACGCGGAGCCGCGCGGGGCCTATGCCCTCGACGGTCAGGAGATCGGCCCAATCGCGGAACGTCCCCCGGGCCTGCCTCTCGCGGAGAACGGTTTCAGCAAGTTTTGGACCGAAGCCGGGCAGCGCGGCCAGAAATGGGCCGTCCACCGCGTTGAGGTCCGGTAATCTATCTCCTGTAGGTAGAGATGCATAGCTGGGGCCGTCCCGATCGGCGGCGGGCCCCCAGTCGAGCAGCGGCCGGAGTTTCTCCAGCGTCCCCGGTCCGATGCCGCGCACCTCGAGCAGGTCCTCGGGCCCCCGGAAGGGGCCGTGGGAGGCGCGGTGCTCGACGATCGCGATCGCCGTCACCGGTCCGATTCCCGGCAGCCGATCCCACTCGGCGCGGCTGGCGGCATTGGGGTCGATCCTCGCCGGCCCTGACGCCGCGAGCTCCTCTTCGGCCTTCAGGGCGAGCGCCGCGGCGTACCACTCGGGCCGCGGGTCGCCCGGGCCCACGCGCGCGGCCAGTTCCGCCACCGATGGACGCAGGGGGTGACGCAGCCGATCGGCGGCGGCGGCGAGAGAACGGTCGAGGCCGGTCCACCCCGACAGCGCCCCCGCGATCCAGATCGCAACCACGGCGGCCGCGGTACTCCGCTCGCGCGGCGTCCAGCCTTCGATCGCGGGAAGCGCCATCGCCGAGGCCGAGCTACAATTCCCGTGCCGGTGGGAACCGCGGTGGAGGGGAGTGCGGTGGCAGCGATGGCAGCGACGAAGTGCCGACAGCGGGGCGGCGGCAGGTGAGCGCCGCGGGCAAGCTGCGTCTCGGCCGCCATACGCTATCGCTCTCCAGCCTCGACAAGATGCTGTTCCCCGACGCCGGAGTGACCAAGGGCGATCTGATCGAACACTACCGGCTCGTGGCGGGACGCATGGTCCCGCACATGAAGGGCCGTCCGATCTCGATGCAGCGCTTCCCCGACGGGATCGCAGGCGAGGGGTTCTACCAGAAGGACGCCCCCCAGTACTTCCCCGACTGGATCCGCCGGGTCACGGTGGAGAAGAAAGGGGGGACGGTCGAGCACGCCATCGTCGACGACGCGGCCTCTCTCGTCTACCTCGCCAACCAGAACTGCATCACGCCCCATGTCTGGCTTTCCCGTGCCGACCGGCTGCAGCATCCCGATCGCCTGATCTTCGACCTGGATCCGCCGGGCGAGGACTTCGAGGTCGTGCGCTTCGCGGCGGGCGCGATCCGCGAGCTCCTCGGCGAGCTCGGGCTCCTCCCCTTTCCCATGACGACCGGCGGGCGCGGAATCCATCTGCTCGTGCCACTCGACCGGAAGGCTGACTTCGACGCCGTGCGCGGCTTCGCGCGCGACGCCGCCGAGCTCCTCGCGGCCCGGCATCCGGACCGCCTGACGACCGAGACCCGCAAGAACAAGCGCCGCGGCCGCCTGTTCCTCGACGTCATGCGGAACGCCTACGCCCAGACGGCCGTCCCGCCGTACGCCGTGCGAGCTCGGCCCGGCGCGCCGGTGGCGGTGCCGATCGCGTGGCGCGAGCTCTCTTCTCTCGAGCAAGGAGGCGCCACGTGGAACACGCGCAACGTGGCCGCGCGGCTCCGGAAGAAGGACCCCTGGCAGGGCCTGTCGCGGCGTGCGCGGTCGCTTTCCGGACCGCGGCGGAAGCTCGACCGGTTGATCGCGGGCCGGGAGAATCCCCGGTGACGCCGGCGGCCGGGCCGTGAGCGGCGACGAGACCGCGCGGCGCCCGCGTGTGCTCGTGCTCGGCGGGGGGTTCGGCGGCCTTCAGTGCGCCCGCAAGCTGGCGGGAAAGCCGGTCGACGTCCTGCTCGTCGACCGCAACAACTACCACCTCTTTACGCCGCTCCTCTACCAGGTCGCGAGTTCGCTTCTCAACCCCAGCGAGATCTCGTTCCCGCTGCGCCACATCCTGCGGCGCGGGAAGAACGTGCTGGTGCGGCGGGCGGAGATCGAGCGGATCGACTTCGCGGAACGCCGCGCGATCGCCTTCGACGGACCCGCGTTCGCGTACGACTGGCTGGTCATCGCGACCGGGGCGGAGACCAACTTCTACGGCATCGAATCGGTGGAGCGGGCGGGATTCGGACTCAAGGACCTGCCCGACGGAATGGCGCTGCGCAATCACGTCCTCGACTGCTTCGAAGCTGCGCTTCTCGAGACCGATCCCGCTGCGCGCCAGGGCTGGCTCACGTTCCTCGTCGTCGGCGGAGGACCGACCGGGGTCGAGTACGCGGGCGCGCTGAGCGAGCTGTTCCGCCTCGTCCTGCCCGCCGACTTCCCCGACCTCGACGTCGGGCGGTCGCGCGTGATCCTGGTCGAGGCGCTCGACCGCCTGTTGTACGAGTTCCCGCCCGAGCTCGGCGACTACACAAAAGGCGCTCTGGAGCGCAAGGGTGTCGAGGTACGTCTCGGCACGCGCGTCAGCGGTGTCGAGGGTGACAGCGCCGTGCGCCTGGCCGACGGCGGCCTGGTATCGGCGCGCACGCTGATCTGGGCCGCGGGTGTCCGGCCAATCGCGCCCGCGACCGAGCCGCCGCTGCCGCGAACGCGCCAGGGCCGGATCGAGGTCGACGCGAGCCTGCGGGTCCGCGGCCACGATCGCGTGTTCGTGATCGGGGACGCCGCCGCGATGCTCGAGGACGGCAAGCCGCTCGCGATGATGGCGCCGCAGGCGATGCAGGCCGGGCGGCACGTCGCCGCGCAGATCCTGCGCGCGATCGAGGACCGGCCGCTGGAGGATTTCCACTACCGCGACAAGGGCGTGATGGCGACGATCGGCAGGAGCGCCGGCGTGGCCGCCATCGGGCCGCTGCGGCTCAAGGGATTCCTCGGGTGGATGGGCTGGCTCGTCGTCCACCTCTACTTTCTGATCGGGTTCCGGAACCGCTTCGTCGTGCTCTCCCGCTGGACCTACAACTACTTCCGGCTCGACAGGCCGATCCGGCTCATCGCCCGCTCGGCGCCCTCGAAGAGCCCCAGGACGGTCTCCTCGTCCAACCCGTAGCTCTCCAGGTCGTAGGTATGGACGCCGTGCCGGTCCTGCGGGTTGGCGGCCAGCCACGAGCGCAGGGCGCGCTCCAGGACCGCCGAGACCGGAAACCCGAAGGCGGCGTGGATTTCCTCGAGAGTCCCGATCGGATCGGCGACGAGATCTTCGTAGCGCACCACCCGCACCCGGTCCGGCTCCTCCGCCGCGACCTCCAGCCCGCGGGTCAGCGCGTGGGCCAGGGATTTCGCCAGCAGGGGCCCGAACCTGCCGGTGCGCACGTGGTCGAACGTGGTCTGGCCGAGGAACGCGTACAGACTGCACGTGGAGGCCACGCCCTCGCGCGGGTCGCGGACCAGTACGACCACGCGGGCGTCCGGGACGACGTCGAACAGGGATCGCAGGTTCCCCACGTGGTGCGGCGACTTGAGGACCCACCGCCCCGGATTCCCGTCGCCCTGCAGCACCTGGAGCTGGGTCGCGTACCAGCGGTACGCCGGCACCATGAAGCCTGGACCCTGCTCGGCCACCCAGGCCGCGTAGCTCGGCAGGCGCGCCTCCATTCCGAACGAGCTCCAGCGGAACGAGCTCTCGAGAAGCCGCGTGCATTCCTCGGGGCCCTCGGGATCCAGCGGATGCATCCGGTCGAAGTCCGGCAGGTAGCGGCGCGTCATCGCGACGATCCGCCGCGCATAGCGGATGCGGGCATCCTCGCCCCGCCGGAGGCGCGGCAGTGGCGCCGGCCAGATCGCCTCCCACGCGAGGAGCGGGCGGGCGTCGACGTCGAGCGACAGCAGGCGCTGGAGCAGTGTGGTGCCGCTTCGCGGAAGCCCGGTCACGACGATGGGGCTGCGGACCGGCTCCTCCACGAGCTCGGGTCTGCGGACGATCTGGTGACGCACCCGCAGCCGGGTGGCGAGCATGTCCGCGAAATCGAGGCGCTTGAGCGCCCGGCCGACCGGCGACAGGCCACCCTGTTCTTCGTGCGCCTCGAGCAGCCGCCGGAGCGGTTCGCGGAACTCGTCGCCGCCGAAGTCGGAGAGTCGCGTGAAGCGCCGGGCGGCGCGCAGCAAGCTTTCCTCCTCGAGCGAGGCGCGGATGCCGACCCGCGCGAGGCTCCGGCCCACCACGTTCGCCAAGCGGAGCGCGTGGGAGGCCACGCTACGTCTGGCCTCCCAGGCGGCGGATCAGGGCCAGCAGCACGTCCCCGACCGCGCCCAGGGTCTCCGCGTCGATCTTGTCGGGGGTATCCTCAGGGGTGTGCCAGAAGGGGTAGTCGAAGTCGATGATGTCGATCGTGCGGATCCCCGCCTCGTTGAGGGGCACGTGGTCGTCATTCACCGCCGAGCCGACCTCCTCCGGGAAGAACTCGGCGTGGCCCAGCTCCTCGGCCGTGTCCCACACCCTGCGGACGACCTCGGGGGCCAGCGCGACGCTGTTCTGTTCCTGGACGAAGCGCGCATCCCGCTCTCCGACCATGTCGAGGAGGATTCCGAACAGCGGGCGGTAGTCGGCGTGGGTGGCGGCGAAGTGGCGCGCGCCGAGAAGCATGTCGTCGATCTCGGTGGCGAAGGTCTGCGGGTCGTGTCCCCAGTCCTCGCCGTCGGTCAGCAGGATGTCGACCCCGATCGCGGGCGGGGTCCGCGCAAGCTCGTCGGCCAGCGCGAGGAGGACGGCCACGCCGGATGCACCGTCGTTGGCGCCGGGCAGAGGGTCGGCCCGCGCGAACGGATCGCCGGCGCGCTCGGACACGGGGCGCGAGTCCCAGTGCGCGGTCAGCAGGATCCGCTGACTCGCCGCGGGCTCGAAGCGCGCCCACACGTTGGTCAGCCGGAGCGTGTCGCCGTGCCCGGTCACGTGAGTGAACGGCACCTGCTCCACCGTGTCCGCGCGCTCCCGCAGAAAGGCCGTCATCCACTCCAGCGCCGCCGCGTGCGCCTCGCTCCCCGGCACCCTCGGACCGAACGCCACCTGCCTCCCGACCAGGCTGTCCGCCAGCGCCGCGTCGAACGCCCCCCTCCCCGGCGCCGGCTCCCCCTCCCCACACCCCGCTACAGTCGCAATTGCAAGGCTGATCAAAATGGTCCAGATGCAAGGCTCGCGACGAGTGGATTCCGAGGCGTAGCACAAGCTACGCCGCAGGAAGACACGAGAAGCGCAACGCCGCAGATGGGCCATTTTCAATCAGCCGCTAAAACAAGAAATCCATGTAGGCTTCCATCGACGTCGTCGTATCCTTCACATCCCGCTTCCTGTCATCCCGCTGCAGATAGCTGAACGCGAACCCCAGCACCATGCGCCCGAACTCGTAGGATACCGACGGCCGGGCTTCGGTGGTCGCCGTGTTCAGGTTGAGCGCCCCCTCGATCTGACCGGGGAGCACCGTCGTGCTCTCGCGGTAGCGCCGGGCGACCGTCAGGGAGGTGCGCAGCGGCTGCTTGAGCTCCACGCCCCACAGGGTCGGGAACGGGATGTAGATCTTCGTTCCCGGCGTGATCGCGTAGTCGAAGGTCGCGGTCAGATCGGTGGCATCCTCCTCGCGCCGGCTGTCGATGACCCCGCCGCGGATGCTCGTCTCGACGTCGTTGCTCGTCGTGGCGCGGAAATCGGTCGACATGCCGTTGCCCCACGTCATCGTGACACCCACGACCGGGTCCCACACGCGCCGGTCGGTATCGCTCAGCGGCTGCTCGTTGGCGCCGGCCTCCAGCTTCTCGCGCCGGAAGTCGCTGGTCAGGGTGGCGTTGCGGAGGAAGCGGTCGAGGAATCCGGGAAACGCGCTCCGCGACCAGCGCATCTGGACGTCCGGCCACGTCCGCGCGAAGCTCGAGTTGGTGCCCGAGAAATACTGCCGTTCGGTCTGGCGCTCCTGATACGCCGCCCGCAGTTGCATTCCCTCGAGCGGCACCAGGCCCGTCGACAGGCTCCACGATTCGTTGGTGGCCAGGTTCTGCGGATTCTGGCGTCCTTCGTCGTCGAGGCCGCCGAACCCCAGCGTGAAGTCGAAGCCGGGGTCGATCTCCTCCTGTACGTACGAAGCACTCTCCTGCCGCTGGCGATCGAAGCGGATCGGCTGGAACAGCTGCCGCCACCACGATACGGTTCGCAGCGAGTCGCTGCCGCCACTGAACGTCTCGAGGAGGTCCACGAGCTCGAAGTCGACGGTGAGCGTCCGGTTGGTCGTCACCGCGAAGTCACGCAGGTCGAGGCTGTCCAGGCTGCGGCTCGTCTCGCGGGTGTGATTCCGCGCGTAATCGCTGGTGTAGGACCAGCGCGGCGAGAGCCACGAGGCGATGGGCGGGGCCCAGTCGAACGAGAACCGCTGACCCCGCAAGGCCTCCACTCCCAGCGAGCCGCGGTCGACGACGGTTTCGGGAAAGACGAGGTCGCGCATCTGGTTCATGCCGATCGAGGCGCGCATGGACTGGAAGGGCTGGAACGCGATCTGGGCATCCCCCCGCAGGTTGCGTGTCGTGTCGGCGGTGAAGTCGCGGCCCTCCGCGATCCGCTTCTCGAGATCGCGCTGGTCGAACATCGCCCGACCGGTCAGCGTGACGTTGGTGGGCAGGAGGTTCAGGTCCGCCCCCGCCAGGCGCTGGAGCGCGTCGCTGGAGCGAATGGCCTCCGGCCACGGGATCGAGGCCAGCCAGCCGAGGCCAAGCGGCAGGCCGCGCTTGCGGAACCCGTTGCGGTAGCTGACCAGCGACTCCCACTGGCCGCGGTCGGAGTCCTGATCGACCGAGCCCGACGACTCGCCACGCCACGTGATCTGTCCCTCCAGCCGATCGAGGGTGGCAGCGACGAATGGATTCGACGACTGCCGGGCGCGGAAGGCGCGCAGCGTGACGACGGTGTAGTCCGACGTCCTGGCCTGCGCCTCGCGCTCGGCGTCCTCGGTCACCAGGATGTCGGATCCCACGCGGTAGAGCGGCGCGTCGTCGCGCCCGAAGTGATCGACGGTCAGGGGGAGTCCCATTCCCCAGGACTCGGGCAGGAACTTCTCCAGCGCGAACCGGGCGCTGACGTCCAGCGCATCGCTGGTGAAGTTGTTGATCGCGCTGGTCAGGTTTCGGTACCGCGCGTTGCGTCCCTCGTAGGTGAACTGGACGTCGGCGAAGTCCGCCATCGACGCGCGCGCCGTTACGTACCGCGCCGCGCCTCCGTCCCTCAGCGGCTCGGTCAGTCGCCAGTCGTCTACCCAGAACGTGCCCGTCACCGCCTCGTTCGTCGTGTTCTCGACCCCGATCGTCAACTGACTCACCTCGGTCAGCGTGGGAGGCGGCGTGTCGATGCTCTCGATCCGCACTCGATAGCGCCCATCCTCGCTGACGCGCGTTCCGATCGAGGCCCCGGCGTCGTCCAGGCTGTCCAGCAGCGCCGCCTTGAGGTCCGTGAACACGGCGAAATCGATGACGTGCTCCTCCCAGTCCTCCTCCGGCAGCCGGGCCCCATATTCATAGACGTTCAGGGTGTCGAGCCCGAAAGTGATGAAGAATTCCGGCTGCCGCCCGGTGTCGGTGGGTCGACCCTGCACCCAGATCCGCATGCGATCGTAATCGATGTACGACTCGCGATCGAAGAGCGGCCGAAAGATCGTGCCGCGCGCCCCCGGCGGAAGACCCCGATAGGTGAAGTCCAGCGACTGCTCGACGACCACGCCCTGGATGCCGGCCACCTGGTCCGCGCGGTCCTGCTGGGCCACCACGCCGGGCGGGCTCTCGTACTCCGGATTCTCGATGTCGTTGATGGAGGCGATCTGCAGACTGTCGGTTTTCTGTCCGGCCAGCGGCGTGCCGTCGGCGGCCACGATGCCGCGCTTGAGGAACGTGCTGCCCACGATCTCCAGTCGGGCGATCTCGAACTCGGTGACGCGCTCGACGCCCGAGAACGTCAGCCGGATCGCGCGCACGTTCCTCAGATCGGGACTCCCCAGGGTCTCGTCGGGCGCCACCAGCGGCAGGCGGAACTGCCGGTAGCCCGTGAGCGGATTGCGGCTCCCCGGCACTTCGTAGCGCGCGTCCGAGAGGTCGACGATCCAGCGCAGCGCGTCCTCGTTGCGGTCCAGGATCCCGTTGAAGTTGTCGTCCTCGGAATCGAGGACGTTGTTGTTCTCGGTCCCGTTGGGGTTGACCGGAAAGCTCTGGGCGCCGAGCCGCTCGTCGAAGTCGTCGTTGCCGTCGTCGCCGGGCACCTGCTGCCCGTCGTTCCCGGACACGCCGTCGAACCCGGTGTCCTCCCCCACGTCGAGGGAGTTGTCGCGCGTGTCGGGATTCGACTCTTCCGTATCCAGCTCTCCGACCCCGACGGGAATCCCCTCTTCGTCCCGGCGCACGCGATCCTCGTCCACGGTCCCCAGGTCGACCGTGATCGTACCGACCCCGCCGCGCGCGAAGAACTCGATGAACTCCTGCCGCGTCAGGTCCTCGCCGGTGGTCGAGATCACGCTCTGGATGGAGCGCCACGAGGCGGCCATTTCGAGAGGCGTCTCCCCCTCGGGCTCGAAATGCACCACGAACAGGTTGTCGCCCTGATCGACGCCACGGCTTCCGGGTGTGATGTCGCCGGCCTGAGCGGCGAAGGTGTACCAGCGCGCGTCCGCGACCGAGAGGAGGTCGAAATCGGTCTGCGACGGCAGCGACCCCAGGCTCCAGGCGCGGAAGAACAGGCTCAGCCTCTTGGCGACGTCGATGTTCTCGAAGTCGTTGAGGAACACCTCGCCCAGCGTGTTCGGGTTGGGCTGGCTCCAGGCGAGCTCCCCGCGGATCGAGAACGCGGAGGGCTCGTCGGTCTCCAGGCCCGGCAGCGCGTCCAGCCAGCGCGTCATGAACGGAGTATCGAGCGACCATGTCCCGTCCACGGTGCCGATCAGCGTGCGGGTCGGCTCCGAGCCCAGGATGGGCCGGTTGGCCAGGCTCTCCTGATTCTGCATCACGACCGTCGAGTTGATCGCCGTGTTGTCGCCCACCGCCCACGTCCCCGATGCGCCCCACAGCGCGGTGGGCGCCAGGTTGAACAGCGGCGCGACCTCGAAGGCGATGTCGATGGACTGGTTCGGATGGCGCTCCGCGAGCCCGGCCGGATCGCTGAACACGATGCGTCCGAAGTCGTAGAAGATCTGGTAGTCGGTCCCCCGGGCGAGCGTCTCGCCGCCCATCGTGATCTCTTCCGAGCCCTCGATGATGTTCGCCGCCCCCAGCTCCACCTCGCCGCTGATCCCGCCCCGGGACAGGTACGTCGCCTCGACGAAGTAGACCTGGTCCTCGAGCGCGGTCCGGCTGCCGTCGGCGTTGAAGTAGAGGTTGCGGTTCGGACGCTCGAGGGGGATCACCGCTCCGGACTCGTCGACCGGCTCGAAGAACGGCCGCACCGACGGGAAGATCAGATAGTCCGACCCTCCGAAGGGGTCGCGCAGGATGCGGGGCACGTTGACACGGCTGTTGGCATCGCTGACGCCGAAGATCTCCACGTACTTCCGCGACTCCCCGCCGATCGCCTCGAAGGTCTGCTTGAGGTCCTGGTTTCCGCGGTAGATGGTCAGGTCCAGCGAGGTCAGCTGGATGTCGGGCTCGCGCAACGAGTAGACGTTGCGCAGGGTGTAGTCCCAGGTGAAGTCGAGCGTGTCGGGGTTGATCGGCTTGATGAGCTTCAGCTCGAGCTCACTCGCGCCCTGCTCGGACCCGACCTGCGTGCCGCCCTGCGTCTGGTACGACACCGCCAGCACTTCGGTATCGTCGAGCTGCCGCTTGAGCTGGATGATGATCTGATCGGTCACGACGTAGTCGTCACCCTCGACGAGCAGATCGAAGAATCCGGTATGCACCTGATCGGGCAGCGTGTCCGGATGCGTGGGATCGACCCGCGCCACGCCCGGCTTGGAAGCGTTCTCGCGGTTGTTCGTGACGTTGCCGTCGTCCAGCCAGACGTTCAGGGTGCCGGGTGTCGGCGTGGACTGCCCGTTGGCGAGCTCCGTGCCGAGGTTCGGGTATTCCAGCCGCTGCGACGCCAGCGAGTCGGGATGGAAGAGAAGAAAGAACCTGTCGTCGACGAACTGCGTGTCCTTGATGTCGAGCGTGACCTCCTGCTCGATCCCCTCGCCCTGCGGAGCGATCGAGAGAGTGCGCACGGAGGACTGCCCCTCCTTGCGCGATCCCAGGAAGCGCAGGTCCACCGGCCCGAGTTGCGCCACGGCCTGCGCACCGAAGGTGCCGCGCGCCACGCCGGCGCCGAGGAACCGCGACGGGGGGAGGATCACCCGGATGTCGCCGGCCTCGACCTTCTTGACGATCTCGTCCTCGGTGCCGGTGTAGGTCGCCGTGAGGAGCTGCTTTGACTCCAGCTCGCGCGAGGAGTTGAAGTCGACCGCCACGTCGAGCTTGGTCCCCACCGTGCCCAGGATCCGCAGATCCAGGATCTCGTCGAGGTCGAGGTCGAAGCCGCCCACGACACGGCGCAGCAGCTCGGATCGCAGGTCCGGGTTCTGGGTCGCGCGCGAGCCGAGTGCGCTCAGGTGTAGCTTCCCCTGCACGTCGAAGTCCGAGCCCTCCCCGAACACCCGCGCCAGCGGCGCCGGGACCTTGAGCGGGTTCTCGAGCTCGGGAATCAGGCCCTCGGCCTCGCGCGCCCGACCCGAGAGCCGCTCGGCGATGGTGGCGGTCCAGAGGCGCGAGCGGCGGCGATCGCGCTCCTCGAACAGGAACTGGCGCAGATCCTCCCCGTCGACCACCGGCAGCCGCTCGCCGGTGATCTCCGCGAAGCGGCGGCTGGAGTCGGTCACGATCCCGAGCCGTGGATCGAACCATACGCTGGGCGGTTCGGGGAGCGTGGCCAGTTCGGTGGCCATCGGCGTGGGACGGAACGAAACCGCCGGCGTGCGGGGATGCACGATCTCCTGCGCGACGGCCGGCGCGGCCAGCACGAGCGCCACGGCGACAACCGCCAGGAGCAGGCCAGGACGGCCGCAGGAGAGGGGAGCGGATCGGCTCATTCCGGGGTAAAAGGGAACGTCGGGATCCGCTTGTGACGGTCCCGAACGGGGGTTAGCTTGGCCTGCGATTTACCGACTTCGAAGGACCGTAACCTTCGCTCCGGATATAGGATAGGAGAACTGCCAGAGAGTGCCTGAATATAGGTTTCACCTCCTCGGAGGCAACCCGTGAGGACCTCCGGGACCGGGACGCCGCCGGGCTCCCCCGCATGAGCCGCTGGCGGGAGCTGATCAGCGCGCGGACACTCTCCACCTACGCACTTCGCGAGCACTTCGGGCCCTTCGCCTTCGCCCTGACCGTCTTCACGTTCATCATGCTGATGAACCAGGTCGCACGGCAGTTCCAGAACCTGGCGGGAAAAGGGCTCGGCGCAGACATCATCGTGCAGGTCTTCCTGCTCTCGATACCCCTGTCGGTGGCGATCACCATCCCCATGGCCGTGCTGGTGGCCACGATGGCCGCGTTCGGCCGGCTCGCCGGCGACAACGAGATCACGGCGATTCAGGCCAACGGCGTAGGGTTCCATCAGCTGCTGGCTCCCACCCTGGGCGCCGCGGTGGCGCTCACACTCTTCACCTTCTGGTTCAACGACAGCGTGCTCCCCGAAAGCAACCATCGGCTCAGCCAGCTGATGATGGAGATCCAGCGGGCCAAGCCGACAGTGGTCCTGCAAGAGAAACGAATCGTCGATCCGACTGGTTTGGGAGAGTATCGCATCCTTCCGGATCGCATCGATCGCACCACGAACATGATGTACGGCGTGCGGATCTTCGATACGACCGACTTGCAGATCCAGCGCACGATCCTCGCGGACTCCGGGCGTATGGACTACACGTCCGGGGGCGAGGATGCCGTGCTCACGCTCTGGCACGGCACGATCCACAATCGCAACGTCTCGAACCTGGGAGAGTACGAGCGGCTCGCGTTCATCCAGCAGAAGCTGGTGCTGGAAGGCGTCGGGACGAAGATCGAGCGCGCCGCCGAGATGGCCGGCATGCGCAGCGATCGCGAGATGAATCTCGAGACGCTGATGCAGAACGTCCACGCCGAGGAGCAGAAGATCCGCTCGGCGCGCAACGAGCTCTCCCGGGCGGCGGAGCGGCACGTGGCCACGCTGTTCGACGACACGCTCGCCGTGGCGCGCATCGACTCCTCGGCTGCGGTCGCGCGCTCGGACAGCCTGGGGCCGGCGATCGTCGAAGGGGCCGATCTCGGCTTCGACCGGACCCTCGACGAGCAGCGCTACCGCCTGTCGATGGTCGCGCGGCTGCACGAAGGCATCGACTACGCCGCCCGCCAGCGGAACAAGTTCCTGGTCGAGTACCACAAGAAGTACGCGATTCCCGTGGCGTGCTTCGTATTCGTCCTGATCGGCGCTCCGCTCGGCGTCCGAGCCCGCCGCGGAGGGCTCGGCTTCGCCATGGGAATGAGCACACTGGTGTTCGTGTTCTACTACCTGGCCCTGACCGGCGGCGAGAACCTGGCCGACCGGCGGCTGCTGCCGCCCTGGCTCGGCATGTGGATCTCCAACATCGTCTTTCTCGCGTTCGGACTCTGGTTGCTGCGGCGGACAGCGCGCGAGACCGCGGGGCGCCGCTTGCGGCTCCCGACCTGGTGGCCGCGCTGGCTGGGCGGTCCGGGCCGCGAGGAGTTGCCGGGCCGGGATAGAAGGGCAGCCGTCGCGCAGGGCGCGAATACGCTCTGATGCTGTTCGTCCGCCGGCTCGATCGCTACGTGACGCGGCGGTTCCTCGCCACGCTCGCACTATCGCTCGCCGCCCTGACCGTGATCTTCGTCCTCATCCACATCATGGATCACGTCGACGTGTACATCGACCACGACACGCCATGGTCGACCGTGGGCCGTTACTATCTGCTCCAGATGCCTTACAACACGCTGCTCACGCTTCCCATGGCGGTGCTGATCGCGACCATCATCTCGATCGGGGAGATGGGGCGGCACGGCGAGCTGACGGCGATGAAGGCGAGCGGGCTCAGCCTCTACCGCATCACGCTGCCGCTGATGGCGTTCGGACTCGCGCTGACGCTCGGCGTGCTCGTTCTCGGGGAGACGATCGTGCCTCGTCTCAACGAGCGGAGCAACGAGGTGTACGAAGAGGAGATCCTCGACCAGCCCGCCGACTTCGAGGACTTCCGCGGCAACTTCGTGTACCAGAATCCCGAGGGGTACACCTACCTGGTGCGCTCGATGTTCGTCAACGACTCCGGTGGCGGATCTGCCGACCAGGTGGAGATCCAGCGCGAGATGGAGGACGGGACGTTCGTGCGGATCAACGCGCCCCAGATGACCTGGGACGCGGCGCAAGGGCAGTGGGCGCTGCAGAACGGCGAGCTGCGCGTGTTTCCGGGGGAGGCCGCGTCGGATTCGATCGCGGGGGTCGCCGATTCGACCGCGGGGGGCGTGGCGGGCTCCCCTGACTCCGCGGCGGCCGGGACCTCGGTGATCCCATCGCCGATCGACGAGCGGATGTACACGTTCATGATCCTGCGCTCCGTGGACCTGTCCGATTCCCCTCAGGAGCTGCTGGTGGAAAGCAAGGAGCCCGAGGAGATGGGCTACGAGGATCTGCTCGGGTACATCGACGACCGCGAGCGGCTGGGGGCCGACACCCGTCAGGAGATGGTCGACCTGCACATGAAGATCGCCTACCCGTTCGCGAACTTCGTGATCCTGATCTTCGGGATCGCGCTGGTGGGCTCCGCCTCCCACGCCAGCCGCCAGAGCGGGACCGTCGGATTCGGCCTCGCGCTCTTCCTGACGATCATCTTCTGGGGCTTCCTGAGGGTCGGACAGGGGATCGGCTACGGCGGCGGGCTGCCGCCGGTCGTCGCCGCCTGGCTCGCCAACGGCATCTTCGGCCTGGTCGGGCTCGCGCTCCTGGCGCGAGCCCGGACCTGAGCCACGAGCCTGCTGTCCACGACTCGATCTCCGTAGAACCGGCCCCGATCGTGCGTCGAACGACGTGCAGCTACCATGAACGAAACCGGCCGACCGCTCACCTCCCCGGTTTACCTGAGTGCGCTGACCCTGCTCGTGGCCAACGACTGGCTGCTCAAGCCCGCGCTGCACAACGGGTTAACCGGAAAGCTGTCCGACTTCGCCGGACTGTTCGCTCTGACTTGGTTCGGAGTAGTCCTGCTGCCCCGATGGCGGTGGCTCCTGAGCATCGCGGTCGTGATCGCCTTCGTCTATTGGAAATCGCCGCATTCCAACGCGTTCATCGCTGCCTGGAACGGGCTGCATCTCTTCCCAATCGGCCGGGTAGTCGATCCCTCCGACTGCGTCGCGCTAGCGATGGTGCCAGTAGCATACGTTCACGCGTCGAAAGCCAAGGTGAACGTCCGACGACCGATCACGCGACTGGCGGTTGCCGCGATCTCCGTCGTTGCCTTTACGGGGACGTCCTTCCATAACGAGTACAAGTATGACCAATCGTACGACTTCTCGATGTCCGCCGGTGAGCTTCGGCATCGACTGACCTGGATAGCGCTCCATTCACACGAGGTAGCCCCTATCGGCATCCTGGAACCCGAGGAGATCGAGATAGGCTTGCCAGGTGATACGTGTGACCCGCATTCCGCGACCGTGCGGATAGACGAGACGCCGCGTGGCGCAAGTCTGCGATTGATCGAGATCGTTAGTGTGTGTCCGCCTGAAAAAGGGGATAGACAACGGTTCCTCCAGATGTTCGAGGCAAGGATCGTAGACAAGATCGAGCCCGATCCATGAGTCACGGGGCGACCGCCATGGGGATGATCGCGCTGCTCGCCTGCTCCTGCAGTCGCCTCGTGCAGGAGCCGCGAACGGATTGCACGCTCGGATTCGCGCGGGTGACCCACGACGCACCTCCGGCTCGAAGCGTGCTCGAGGTGCCCGGGCGCGAGATGCTGGATGTCGTACGCAACGAACCTCCCATGGCCCCCGACCGGCGCTTCGTCCTCGCGACCGCGGAGCTCGAGGAACTGATGACGGGCCGTCGCGTCGGCGAGATTCAGGTCGGTTGGGACGGATCCGGCTGGATTCTGCGGCATGACGATACCCCCATCGGGAGGCTTGCCGAGATCCCGGACTTCGACGATGCCCTCGCGCTCCTGGAGAGCCGCGCAAGCAAAGGGTTCGGGGTCGACACGCTCACGCGGGTCGTCCCGCAGGCCGAGATCGATCGGATCGAGGCTCGCCTCGATCGTCTCCGCCCCGAGGAGATCATCGACGCCTTGAGGCAGATCGACGCCCACTGGCGGGAAGGGCGACGGGATCCTCGCGAACTGGTTCTGGCGGCTCGCGGCCTCATCCTTCTCGACTTGCAGGGGTTGCACGAGATCGAGGTCGCCGATGGTCTCGAAGCCAGGGCCCTCGCGGCCCTGGCGCTGGCTCGAGCGACCGGAGAACCCCACCTCGGAGAGGTGGAGGCACTCCTCGCGGATCGTCTCGGCTACTCCTCCCATGCCGTGGAACTGGCGGGCACGTTGTCTTCCGACGGCTCCGTGCGCGCCTATCTGTTGAACGAAACGGAGAGGCTGCGGCAACTGGCGGAAGCCGCGGGTGCGGCTCCACTGACACGATATCTCTATCTCTCACGCCTGGCCGAACAGAGGAACGCCGACGCCTGGAGGGCCTGGATCGAGCAGCTCATCCCGGAGCCCCAGCTGACCACGGCCATCCTGTCGACGGGTTTCCTGGCAGGGCGCCACGAGATCACCCGACCGCTAACCCCAGTTCTTCCCTATCTGGCACTGTTGGAGTTCTGGAGCGTGACCAACAGAGGCCCGGACCCGGAAGCTGTTCGTGAGTTCGACGGCCGGTACGAGCGCGATTTGAGCGAAGCTATGGAGGCCGTGGACCATGAGCTCGGTGGAACCACGGCGGGCCTGATCCGCCGGTTCGAGGAGGACCTCGAGGATATCGAGCAGGATTTCCCGGGCCCCTTCGTGGACGCCCGGCTCCTGCGGGCGCACTACGGTGGACACCTCTACGGCTCCATCGCCCATCTGGCCCGCTATTACCTGGACACGCTGGCCTCCGTGGACTGGTCCCAAGCGCTCCTGGAAAATCTCGAGAATGCTCCTCCTCCGGTCGGCGATCAGATAGAGCGGTGGTATGGTCGTCTGGTTGAGTCCGAGAGAGGGAGCGGCGACGCCGAGGACCTGACAGGCGACCTCAGAGAGGTGCGCTGTCTGGGTGTTCGATCCTGGATGCGGAGCTTCGACGAGTTGCAGGAGCAGCTCCCCTATGCAGACCCGCGTCTGCTTAGCGCAGCTACTGCGCTCGGACCACGGCTGGATTCCCGGCCGGAGCATCAATTCTACCTGGCCAGGCTTGCCGGCACACGCTTCGATCTCCGGAGTCGCGACGTGCTCTATCGCAGCGTGGTCGACCTCGCTGGCCCCACGCACGAAGGAACACGATCGTGGCTCGCACGCGCGACCGGCGATGAGAGGACTCTCAGAATGAGAGTGGAGGACGAGGACCTCGCGATCCGCTGGCGTGTGGATGCCCTGGAGTACCTGCTGGCCGACAGCCTTGTGGACGACGCCTACATGCGCGACGTCGCCACGCGCATGACCGGGTCGGCCCCTGGCAGGTGGGAGATTCGCGAAGTCGTTCTGGGGTATCTGGAGGATATGGGAGCGTACGACGAGGCGATCCGACTGATCAGGGACTGGAGACTCGACAACCCGGATCGGGACGGGTTCGAGAACGTGGCCGCTCAAACCGCGCTGGCGCGGATGTACTACCTGAAGGGAGAATACCACAGGGCGCAGAACGACATCGAGAACGTGATCCGCTCCAACCATGCAGGCACGGTCGGGCGAGCCGCCCTCATCTTTCAGGCAGTGCGCAGGGAGAGGGAAGCCCTCGACCTCGCTCGTTGGGGCGTCGAGCGCTACCCCGATTTTCCCTTCTCCCGGGTCGTCCTGGCGGAGGTCCTCTGGAGGCAAGGCCGCTACCGAGAGGTTCCCGAGGTCCTGAATGATTCCCGCTTCCCACTGGACGTCTGGGCCTGGAGGGAAGAAGTCGCGGAGGCGTTCCTTCGCGTGTTTGGAGAGCGTCCAGCCGAGGAGGGGGAGGCCGCGTTCGCGGAGATCGTCCACGCAGGGGTGCCCTCCTGGATCTCCGAGGGCCTGCCACAGGGTTTGAATCAGAGAGGGCGTCCCGATCTCGCGTTCATCCTGCAGTCCCAACTGGACGCGACGGGGGCGATCGGGAGCTACCGGAATCCCATACGAGCTTACTTGTACCTCAAGGATTGGAAAGGCGAAGCCGCGGCCCTCGATTGGATCCGCCCCAGGATCCCTTCAAAGGTCTTGAGCCAGGTAAGCCGGGTGATGTATACGGAGGCGGCCGACGAGCTGCTCTGGGAGCTCATTCCCCGTCCCGAGGACACCGAATATCCCGACGTACTCTGGTTGATGAGAGCGGCGTCCGGGATCCGGAGTGAAGCGAAGCCGCACTATCGTGAGCTCCTCGAGCACTACCGTGTCGCGCGGGGCAGCGATTTCGATGTCATGGGTCGGTATCTGTTGGGCCTGGAGACGGAAGACCAGCTGCTGGAGCTGGCGCGGACGCCCGAGAGGAGGACCCAGATCGCCTATTACGTCGGTCTCAAGGCAGAAAGCGAAGGTCGTATCTCGGACGCGATCGATTGGTATCGAGTGGTTCTCGAAACGGGCGATTCCAAGAAGTACGAGTACTCGTTCGCGTACCTGGCCTTGGAAGCGTGGAGCAATACCAAGTACACCGTCGCCAGACTCGAGGAGCGGAATCGCCCTTCGCTCCAAACTCGCTGAGTGGCGAGGTACTGGTCCGCGTGGCCGATCCTCTTTCGAAGACGAGCAGCCGGGCTCGCGCTCCTGACGCGAGCCCGGACCTGAGCCGGCGCGCTCGCCGACCGGATCGATCCGCTGACGAGCGGGTCCGCTATCGGAGCGAGATCGCCACCTCTTCCAGCAGGTCCAGCGCGTCCTGCAGTCCCGCCTCCATGCCGGATTCGATGACCGCATCGCGCTCTTCCTTGCTCTTGAGCTGCATCCGGAGCGTGACCCGCGTGCGTCCGTTCGTCTCGGTGAGCGTCATCGTGTTCACCGATCCTTCGCTCTCCGGGGGCGCCCCCTCGTAGAACTCGGTCGAGACGATCCGCTGGTCGGGGACGATCTCCAGATACTCCCCGTGGAAGGCCACCTCGAAACCGTCGTCCGTCACCATGGCCCAGCGCCACTTGCCTCCCGGGCGCAGGTCCACCTCGGCCAGCGTGGCCGTGCCCCGTTTGGCGTGCCACCAGCGCTTGATGAGCTCCGGCGTCGTCCACGCCTCGTACACGAGATGCTTGGGCGCGTTGAACTCCCGCGTGATCAGGATCTCCGTATCCGTGGGGAGTGTCAGCACCGCCTTGCCGCTACTCTTCACCGCCACCATCGCATCCCTTCCTTTCCTGGAGTCCGGATCAACGTCGTGCTACTGGGATTTCAGAAACGCCGACGCAAACTGCGTGACCGCCGCAGAACCGAGGATGGTCATGTGCGTCGTGTTCGGGATGATCGCGAGGCGGTTTGGCGATCGCAGCGCTCCGTCGAGGCCGGCGTCGCGTTGTCCGCCTCCCAACAGTTTGTAGAACTCCACGACGTGTTCAGGGCGCATCATGTCGGCATCCGCTGACATGAGAAGCGTCGGCACCTTGATGTCGGCCACGGAGGCCGACCAATCGTAGCTTCGATTGGCGAGCTCGCCAGTCTTTCTGAACATCGTCTCCCAGTTCACGGACGGATAAAGTGATGCGAGCGGCGATTTGCTCACGTCGGCCGCGATCGTCGGCGCTGCCGAGGGCATCTGCGCGAAGGCCTCGAGGACTTCCGGGTAGAGGCCGTCTGATCGAAACGCAGTCGAGATCACAATCAATCTGTCGACGAGTTGGGGATGGCGGATCGCGGTCTGAAGCGCGACGAGAGCCCCGCTTGAGTACCCCATCATGCTGGCCTTCTTGATGCCGAGATAACCCATCAACGCGGCGACGTCGTCGGCGAAGAGCTCGAACGACCACGGTCGGCTGCTGTCCTTGCTCAAACCGTGACCCCGGGCATGTAGCGCGATGACCTTGTGCGTCTTGGCCATTTCCGCCAGCGGCGCACCGAACATCTCCGAAGGAGTGACGCCCCCGTGCAGCATGATCAGGGGTGGGCCGTCACCGTGGACCTCGTAGTACAGCTCGACGTCGTTGACTTTGGCATAACCCTTCGAGTCTGGTGTGCGCATGGATTGTCCTCCCGCCGTCGTCGTGTGCCCGGACACGGCAAAGGCCGCGGCAACGAGGACCAGCAATGGTCGGGGCTTTCTCATGATCTCACCAAGGTGACAAGAAGCTCGTCCAACAGCTCGAACTGCTCGCTTGCGCCACTCGTGCCCGTGCTGCCGGAGGCGATGGCGTCGTCGAGGGCTTGCTTGGAAGGATAGAGTTCGCGCAGGGCCAGTAGCGTCTTGCCATCCTTTTCCTCGAAGGTCACCGTCGAAATGGGACCATCGGCGCTCTCCTCGTTCGTCCAGACGATGCGCGAGTGGGGCGTCACTTCGATATACCTGCCGAAGAACTCCATGGGCTGCTCGAAGGCAGGGTGGCTGAAAACGAACCGGTACGTGCCCCCCGTGCGGACATCGGCTTCGCAGGAAACGAACGATATTCCAAACGATGGCGGCGTCCACCACCGCTTGAGCAACTCGGGCCTGGTCCAGGCCTCGAACACGATGTGCGCAGGGCCGTTGAAGGTGCGCGTGACGACTATCTCACGCTCAGACGTTCGTTCTACCGTCGTGGAGTTCTTCATGGGGTCGGGCTTCCAGCTACTCGTCATAGTCGCCATCGCTTTCCTTCCTTCCTTGGAGTTCCTCCAACAGTTCGTCCAGGGCTTCGAAGCGCTCGTTCCACGTGCGCTCGAAGTCCTTGACCCAATCGTGAATCGGCTTGAGGGGCCGACCGTTCAGCCGGTACATCCGCTGCCGCCCTTCTTCCCGCACGTCCACCAAGCCCACCTCGCGCAGGACGCGCAGGTGCTTGGATACCTGGGGCTGCGCCACGCCCAGGCGCGCGACGAGATCGTTGACGGGGCGCTCCCCGCCGGCCAGAACCTCGAGGATCTGCCGCCGCCGGGGCTCGGCCACCGCGTTGAACGCATCGGCTGTCGTCGCTGCACGGGCCATGCGGTCATTATATACCCATATCGGCATATGTCAACCCTGGCTGTCGGAATTCGAGGCTACGGCAGGATGTGGCGGGGTCGGGCCTGCGGCCGGGGTTAGCGGAAGCCCCCCAGCCGGGCCTCGATCGAGGCGCAGAGGATGTGCCCGAGGAGGAGATGGGCTTCCTGGATCCGGGCGGAATCGTTGGAGCCGACCGCGACCGCGGCGTCGCACGCCTCCGTCAGCGGGCCGCCGCGGCCCGTGAACGCGAAGGTCGCGATGCCGCGCTCGCTCGCCGCGCG
>DATFFS010000131.1:0-8426 GCA_035249945.1 Gemmatimonadota bacterium | reverse complement strand
TTCGAGCAGGAGTACGGGGTCGCGGTCACCTATGATACGTACGAGTCGAACGAGGAGATGCTGGCCAAGCTCCAGGCCGGTGCGGCGGGCTACGACGTCGTGTTCCCCACCGGCTACATCATCGAAGCGATGATCGGCGGCGGGCTGCTCACCCCGATCCGCCGCGAGCTGCTGACGAACTGGGGCAACCTCTCGCCGATCTTCCTGGACCCTTCCTTCGACCCGGGGAACGCGCACTCGGTGCCGTACCTATGGGGAGTAACAGGGATAGCATGGCGGACCGACCGGGTGGACCTCCCCCCTGACTCCTGGGCCGTCTTCCAGGACGACCGTTGGAACGGGAAGATGACCCTGCTGGACGACGCGCGGGACGTCATCGCCGCGTTCTTGAAGCTCAACGGGTTCTCGATCAACTCGACGGCGCCGGTGGAGCTGGAGGCCGCCAAGCGCGATGCGATCGAGGCCGGGGAGCACGTCCGGGCGTTCGTCTCCGCGCCGGTAAAGGGGCAGCTGGTTTCGGGGGACGTATGGATAGCGCAACTGTGGGACGGGGATACGCGACAGGCAGCGGCGGAGGAACCTGCAATTGCGTTCGCTCTACCGAGCGAGGGAGGGCCGATCTACGCCGACGCGATGGTCATTCCGAGATCCGCCCCGCACAAGCGGGCCGCTCACGCGTTCATGGACTACGTCTTGCGCCCGGAGGTGGCCGCCGCGATCTCGGACGCGACCGGCTACGGCACGGCGAACGCCGCCGCCCGGCCGCGGAACCCCAAGCCCTACCCGTCCGCCGAGGAGCTGGCCCGCCTGGAGTTCGCGCGGGACCTGGGTGAGGGAACCCGGCTATGGGACCGGATCTGGACGGAGATCAAGTCCTCCTGACCTCGCTCCACGACCTCCCCACGCCTGCGCTCCTCGTCGATCTCGACGTGCTGGAGCGGAACCTCGCGCGGATGCAGGCTCGCTGCGACGAGCTCGGCGTGGCGCTCAGGCCGCACGTCAAGACGCACAAGTGCATCGAGATCGGCCGGATGCAGCGCGACCTCGGGGCGCGCGGCGTCACGGTGGCAACGATCGAAGAGGCGCGCGCGTTCGCCGATGCGGGCTTCGACGACATCACGTGGGCGTTCCCGGTCATCTCGGGTCGGATCGGCGAGGTCCGCGAGATCGCCGAGCGGTCGGTGCTGCGCCTGCTCGTCGACTCCCGCGCGGCCATCGAAGCCCTCGAGCGGGACGGGTACCCGTTTCACGTCTGGCTCGAGGTCGACTCCGGAGATCACCGTTCGGGCGTGGACCCCGAGTCCGAATCGGCGCCGGAGCTGGCGCGCGCGCTCGCCGACTCCGCGAGTCTCCAGTTCGACGGGATCCTGACCCACGCGGGACACACGTACCGCGCGGGTGACGCGTCGGGGCGGCGCGCCGTGGCGGGTCAGGAGCGAGACATCATGGTTCGGCTGGCGGGCCGGCTGCGCGATGCCGGGATCGAGGTCCGCCACGTCAGCGTGGGCTCGACCCCCGGCATGACCGCGATCGATCATCTGCGCGGCGTCAGCGAGGCCCGGCCCGGCAACTACGCGTACTTCGACGCGACCCAGGTCGCGCTCGGGGCGTGCGAGGCCGGAGACTGCGCGCTGACCGTATGGGCGAGCGTCGTGTCGTCGGCGCTCGACCACGCGGTCCTCGACGCGGGCGCGCTGGCGCTCTCGAAGGACGCGGGCCCCGGCGACGCGCGGCCTTCGATGGGACGTCTGTTCGAGGACTACGAGGCAGGGCGCTTGCGGGAGGAGC
The DNA here is from genome assembly GCA_035249945.1 of Gemmatimonadota bacterium. Taxonomy (GTDB): domain Bacteria; phylum Gemmatimonadota; class Gemmatimonadetes; order JACCXV01; family JAHWKZ01; genus JAICNR01. Next base: position 6,638 of record DATFFS010000131.1, on the reverse strand, counting down.
GTCTGGTATCGGTCAGCCAGGAACATGGCGTGGTCGGCGGGCCGCTCGAGGTCGGCTCGCGCGCGCGCATCCTCCCGAACCACTCGTGCCTCACCAACGCCTGCTTCGATCGGGTGCATGCCGTGCGCGGAGGGAACGTCGTCGACGTCTGGCGGGTCCGCCGCGAGCGCTGAGAGCTCTGCCCACGCGGCCACGCGCGCGGCCCAGGTTAGGCCTTCTTCATCTCCGACGGGTCGTGGAACACGGCTTCGACGTTGTTGCCGTCGGGGTCGAGAACGAACGCACCGTAGTACCCGGCATGGTATTCGGGCCGGAGGCCGGGTGCGCCGTTGTCTCTCCCGCCGGCCGCCAGAGCCGCCGCATGGAACGCGTCGACCGTCGCCCGGTCCGGCGCGCGGAAGGCGACATGGACGAGGCTGGAAGCCTTACCGGACGAGAACAGGAAGTCGAGCTTCCCACCTATTCCCATGCCGATCAGCTGGCCGTCCTCCAGCTCCATCATGACCTCGTATCCCAATGGAGCGAGGGCCTTCTCGTAGAACCGGCGGCTCGACGCCTGGTTCGAAGTCTTGACCTGCACGTGGTCGATCATCGCCGCATCTCCTTCATCGAACAAGTTTCCTCTAGTCTTCGATCCATTCCGCCGCATCTCCGACCGTGATCCTTCCACTCTCGACGACGCCGCCCCATGCGCCGCCTCCCCACCCCTCGGATAGGGCCTCGCGCAATCCGGGCAGCGCCTCATCCATCCGCTCGCACGGCCTGGTCTCACCGCCTATCCGGATCCTGCACTCCCCCACCGCCAGCGTCCTGCCACGGCTCCCGGCCAGGTCGAGTCCCCGGAGCAGGAGGTTCGCCCGCCGCGCGGACGGATCGAGGGTCGCCCCGAGCGAGCCCACGCGGCGCTCCCACTCGTCCGCGTCCACTATCGTCACCTGACGGCGGCCGCCGTAGTGCAGGTTTCCGACGATCCCTCGCCCGGCTTCGACGTCGGCGGCATCCACGGCGTCCATCGGACCGCGCCGCGCCCGCTTCAGCCAGATCCGTTCGAGCCGTCCCATCACGTCGGGCTCGGCGTCAGACGGATTCGAGCTCGTGCACCGCGACGTCACCCGCCCGCGGCCGCTCGTCGACCCGGCGGATCCATTCGACGAGGCGCGGATGCCGATCGGTGGCGAGCCAGCGCGCGAGGACCTGATGGAAGAGGTGATGGTCGTTGTCGTCGATTCCGAGGGCGTACTGCAGGAAGGGGAACGCGATGCAGTCGGCCGCCGAGAACTCCTCCCCGAAGAGATGTCGCCGCCCGTGAAGCAGGCGCTCGAACCGGTCCAGCGATCCGGCCAGCTCCGCGCCGAGCCGCTGGATGCGGGCCTCGTCCGGCTGCGGCTTCGTCATCTCGTCGGCGATCAGGTTCGGCGGCCGCTTCCATACCCGGTTGAACCAGTCGATGAACACATCCATCTCCGCGCGGCGGGCAGGATCGTCCGGCCAGAGCGGCGGGTCGGGGTGGCGGCGCTCGAGATGCTCGAGGACCACCGGGGAATCGAAGACGATCGTATCGTCGTCGTCGACCAGCACGGGAACGAGCTCCTGGCCGCTCAGCTCCCGCACGCGTGTCCGATCCTTCGGATCGACGAGCGAGATCTCGACGGGGAGTCCCTTGTGCCCGAGCGCGAGCGTGACCCGCTCGACGTTGAGCGACCGCGGGATCGCGAAGAGATGCATGGCCGCCGAGTATCGTCGCGGCACGATCCGCCGGCCAGGGGCGTGCGGGGTTCCTGCCGATGGGTAGATTGCCGTCCGGTCGAGATTCCGGAGCGAATCAGGGAGGTGCGATGCGGATCCTCGTGATCGGCGGAACCGGCAAGGTCGGACGGCCGCTCGCGGCGGCGCTGGTCGAAAAGGGCGTCGAGGTGCGCGCCATGACGCGCTCCGCGCGCCCAGACAAGGCGGACCCCGGGGTCGAGCTGGTGGAGGCCGACCTGACGCGGCCCGAGTCCCTGCCGCCCGCGTTCGAGGGCGTCGACCGGTGCTATCTGCTGACGCCGCTGGCGGAGAACGAGGTCGAGCTGGGCTCGAACGCGGTGGAGGCCGCCCACAGGGCCGGGGTAGAGCGGATCGTGCTCCAGTCCGTTCTCCGCGCGGACGAGGCCCAGGAGATCCCGCACTTCGTGAGCAAAGTGCGAATCCTCGAGCGGATCCGCGCAACCGGCGTCCCGTGGGTGGTCGTCTCGCCGAGCAGTTTCTATCAGAACGACGTCGTGCTTCGGGACCTCATCCTCGGGCCGGGGATCTACGGGAATCCGATCGGGTCGAAGGGAGTCAACCGGGTCGACGTGCGCGACATCGCGGAGGTCGCCACCGCCACCCTCCTCGAGGAGGGGCATGCATCGCGCGACATCCCGGTGGTCGGGCCGGACACGTGGACGGGCCCGTCGATCGCCGCGGAATACTCCGAGATCCTGGGGCGAAAGATCCGCTATTCCGGCGACGACCTCGAGGCGTGGGCGGTCGCGGTGAGCGGACACATGCCCGAATGGCTCGTGCGGGACGTCCGGATCATGTTCGACTACTTCCAGCGCAACAGCCTGCTTCCCACCGAGTCTCAGATCGCCGAATCGCGCGCCGCGCTCGGTCACGAGCCGCGTCCGTTCGTCGATTTCGCGCGGGAGCTCGTGACCGGCGACTGACCATCCCCGTACTCAGCCTGCGCTCGGAGATCCGCGCTCTTCCGCGGGGCGTCTGGATCCTCTACGCCGAGACTCTCGTCAATCGGCTGGGGACGTTCGTCCTCGTCTTCCTCGTTCTGTGGCTGACCCGGGTCGGCTGGTCTCCCGGAATGGCGGGTCTGGCGGTCAGCGTCTACGGGCTGGGTGGGCTCTTCGCCTCGCTCGTCGGAGGCTGGCTCGCGGACAGGTTCGGCCGCCGCCGGACGATCGCGCTCTCGATGTTCTCCTCGGCCGGGGTCCTCCTCACCCTGCCCCACATGCGCGGGACGGGAGCGGTGCTGGGCCTGGCCGCGCTGGCCGGACTGACGTCGGAGCTCTACCGCCCGGCCGCGAACGGCCTCCTGACCGATCTCATTCCCGCGGGCCGCCGGGTTCCCGGCTTCGCGATCTACCGGCTGGCCGTCAATCTGGGCCATGCCGTGGGGCCGGCGATCGGCGGCTTCGTCGCCGAGCGATCGTTCGTGTGGGTGTTCACCGCCGACGCCGCGACGTCGATCGTCGCCGGGATCGTCGCGTTGACTCTGCTGCCCGAGGGCCGGCGCTCGCGGCGGGAGGAGGACCCGGTGGGCGGATTCCGCGGAGCGCTCGTCGCCGACCGGCAGTTCCTGCTCTTTCTCGCGGCGTCGACCCTCGTGACGCTGATCGCATTCCAGAGCACCGCCAGCTTCCCGTTGCAGATGCGCGCCGGCGGACTCACCAGCGCGCATTACGGGCTGCTGATGTCCCTGAACGGCCTGCTCGTCGTGCTGTTCGAGTTGCCGCTGGTGGGGGTCACCCGCCGCTTGCGCCCGCGTCCCGTGATGGCGGTCGGGATCGCGCTTACCGGGCTGGGGTTCGGCCTCGTCGCCTGGGCGGACACGTTCGCCTTCTTCGCCCTGACCGTCTTCGTGTGGACGGCGGGCGAGATCGTGTTCACGCCGGTGGCTTCGGCATACGTCGGGGACGTGGCCCCCGATGCCCTCCGCGGCCGCTACTACGGCGCATCGATGCTGACCCACTCGCTGGGAATCGTGCTGGGACCGGGCCTCGGAACCGCGATCTACGCGGTCAGCCCTGCGGGGCTGTGGGCAGCGTGCGCGGCCCTCGGCGTCGTGGGAGCGCTCCTCGTCCTGGCGTCGCCGCCTGCCGGGCGCGCCGCTGCGGTTCCGTAGCGGCTAGCCTCAGCGTGCTTCTTCGGGGGAGACGCCCGGCGCGTCGAGCCGCCGCTGGAAGCCCTCGTAGAAGCGCCCGACGTGGACGCCGTCGACGAGCGCGTGGTGGACCTCCACCGACACCGGCATCATCCGCCTGCCGGCGACCTCGCGGTGCTTGCCGAAGACGATCTTGGGGACCGCGTCCTCGGTGCCCCAGCGCCGGGCATGGGAGAAGCTCGTGAACGCCACCCAGGGGATCACCGAGTAATGGATGAGGTCGTCCCGGTCGTCCTGCGGATCGAGCGGCCCCGATTCGGAACGCACCCGCTCCACGATCTCTCCGACGTGCTCGATGAACCGGCCTGGATCGGACGAATAGTCGTAGTAGGCGAAGCGGAAGGTGCCGTCCGGCAGCAAGACGGTCGAGCCGCCGTGGATCATGGGGTGAACGACGACCTCCGGGCCGCGGATCCGGTAGCGGAACTCCTCGATCTCGTTGGCGGCCGCCAGCGAGCACCATAGCGACGCGGCGAAGAAGGACCGCCCGCTCTCTCCGGCACACCACGCGCGCAGCGCCGTCACGTCGACGTCGGCGCACAGGTTGAACCAGGGGTTGTCGTAGGAGCGGAAGAGCTCGTAGTGCTCGCGGCGGGGCCAGGAATCCAGATCGAGCCTCGCGGGACCGGGATCCGCCGTCACGCGCTGGCCGCCCGGCGGGTCATGGTCGTTTCTTCCTGGTCGCTGGTTTTCGCCGCTTCGGCCTGGCCCGCGCCGCGACCTCGAGTGCCTCGCGGACCCAGGAAGCCAGCTCGTCGGCGTCCTCGATGACTTCCGGCGGAACCTGCCAGTAGCTCATCGGGGAGCCCATAGGATCGAAGGGCTTCATCCGCCGCTTCTGGTATCGCGACCGCGTCGTATCGTCGACCTTGAAGAACACCGTGTCGTCGTCGACGATGCCGAAGAACAGGTCGGCCGAGTAGAGGCCGAGCCCGCCGAACATGGGTCGCGACCGCACCGGCGCGACCCGGCCGATCTGGTCCTCGACGAACGCGCGGAACTCGGGGCTAACGGGCAATTCGCTTCATAAGCGAGGGAGAGACCACCGGACGATCGCCTCCCGATTACTCCGCTTCCGCCGCCAGCGCCGCTTCGGTATCGATCTCCTCCGACTCGGCGGCGCCGCCGGACTTGACGATCCCCATCGCGACCTTGAGCTGGGACTCGACCTCCTCGGCGATGTCCGGGTTGTCCCGCAGGAACTGCTTGGCGTTCTCGCGACCCTGGCCGAGCCGGGTGTCGCCGTAGCTGTACCAGGCGCCCGACTTCTCGACGACGCGCGCGTCGACGCCCAGGTCGATAAGCAGGCCCTCGCGGCTGATCCCATACCCGTACACGACGTCGAACTCCGCCATCTTGAACGGCGGGGCCACCTTGTTCTTGACGACCTTGACGCGACAGCGGTTCCCGACCACCTCGTCGCCTTCCTTGATCGCCCCCACGCGCCGGATGTCCAGGCGAACCGAGGAGTAGAACTTGAGCGCGCGTCCGCCCGGCTGGGTCTCCGGGTTGCCGAACATGACGCCGATCTTCTCGCGGATCTGATTGATGAAGACGACCGCGCACTGCGAGCGGTTGATCGCGCCGGCGAGCTTCCGGAGCGCCTGGCTCATGAGCCGCGCCTGGAGCCCCACGTGGCTGTCGCCCATCTCGCCCTCGATCTCGGCCTTGGGGACGAGCGCCGCGACCGAGTCGACGACCACGACCGCGACCGCGTTCGAGCGCACCAGAACCTCGACGATCTCGAGCGCCTGCTCGCCGGTGTCGGGCTGCGAGACGAGCAGGTTGTCGATGTCCACGCCGAGCTTGCGCGCGTAGTCGGCGTCGAGGGCGTGCTCGGCATCGATGAAGGCGGCGATCCCGCCTTGCCGCTGGGCGTTGGCGATGACGTGGAGGGCGAGCGTCGTCTTGCCCGAGGACTCCGGGCCGTAGATCTCGGTGACGCGGCCCTTGGGGATCCCACCGACGCCGATGGCGGCGTCCAGGTTGAAGGCTCCCGTCGGGATCGCGTCCAGCTGCACCTTGCGGTCGGTCCCCAGCCGCATGATCGCGCCCTTGCCGTACTGGCGCTCGATCTGGGTGATCGCCAGGCCCAGCGCCTTCTCCTGATCCTTCGTGATCTCCGCCATCCTTCGCGCTCCTTCATCCCCGCCGTGCGGCGGGCGCTCGATTGGTGACCGGCCCAGGCCGGCATCGCTTCGCTTTCGGGTTTGTTTCGGTACCCACTCTAGCATGCCCCGGGGACAGGATCAAGCTCCCCGGCGGGCCGGACTCAGCGGATCGTGTCCGGCGCGGCTCCGGCCATCGTGTCCACGAGCGCGCCCGGGGTGTCGATCGCGGCCTGGCTCACGGTCAGCCGCAGCATCTGGACGGCCGGCCGCAGTCGGTCGGCGAGATCGATCTTCCATCCGTCCTCCTCGCGCACCAGCGGGATCTCGTTGGGATCCCCCTCGACGGTCACGATCACGATCGCCGAGTCCCCGTGCAGCGTCGAACCCTCGACGTTCCCACCACAGAACGCGCGGCACCAGTCCTGGATCGTGATGGCGGGCTGGCCGCTGGCGGGCTCCGCAGCGCGGCTCAGGCTCTCAACCTCGGCCACCAGACCCCGCGTCTCGGCCGTGAACGATGCCGCCACCCCCTCGCGGTCGTCTGCCGCGAGCGCGTCCAGGAAGCTCCGCACCGAGCCTTCGGGACTCGAGCGCGGACCCCCCTGGCA
>DATFFS010000130.1:0-8603 GCA_035249945.1 Gemmatimonadota bacterium | reverse complement strand
TGGGAGCAGGGCGATGACCGAGTCGACATCGAGCTCCTTGAACGCGAAGCTCACAAGCCTGCGGTATAGGACCGGGCCGGCCCCCCAGTGCCTTCGGTTGAGGACGAGCCCTACGTCGGTGTCCTCGCCTTCGGGTTGAAGACCGCCCCAGCCGATGAATTCGTCGTCGAGGACGAACGCCCACGGCCCGAAGCCGGCGTCCTCCCACATCCGCTCCTTCGCAGCGACAAACGACTCGCACGCCGACGCCCGGAAGTAGCCTCGAGCCAATGGCAGGTGCCGCCGGACAGTGGGATCGTTCATGAGCAGGATGATCGCCTCTCGACTGACTTCCGTGAGCCGCTTGAACACGACGTTCTCGTAGTCGGGCAAAGTCGGGCGCTCTCGCCAGGGCTCCGCTCAGGCTGGCCGAGAGGAGAGCCGTCGGCTTGCCGGCCTCGTCACGTACGAGACTACGAGAAGACCCAGGAGGACCGGCGGCAGGATCAAAACCTGTGCCGGCTCTCCGGATGCCATGGCCGATATGAAGGCCATGATCAACGCGAACGCGACGCCCGCGTAGGCCCACTCCTTCAGAAGCGCCAGTCCGGGTACGAGCAAAACGATGGCCGCTATCGGTTTGGCGATTCCCAGGACGATCCGCAGGTGTTGCGGGTAGCCTGCCCTGGCGAAGCCTGAGACGACCTGCTCGCTGCCGGTCAGGTAGTTGAGGGAAGCCAGTAGCATCAAGGCCACGATGACCGTGCTACCCCAGTATGCAATCCGTCGACCCATGCAACCTCCCGGTTCTCGCGTTCTCTTCAGTGTGATTCGGCACAAGCACCCTCATGCTGGAAAGCACGGCCAAAGGCGAAGAGAAACGCTATACAATCTGCACTGCCGGGCACAATGACCATTCGCAGCGCGATGGCGCCGTCGGGAGCGAGCACCGCGAGGGTGCTTGGACCCACGCGCTGTACGCGCAACGGGGTCTCGTCCTCCAGCACGAGCTCGCCGCTTTGCATGGAAAAGATCAACGTCTCGTCTGCCGCATTGCGATATCGGCCAACCAGTGCGCGTGCTTCGGCGTCCGACAACGGCACGGGGGCGTCTATCGCAGCGGTCGTCATGGCGGGCGACACGTCGTCGCTAAGGAGCGCGTCGAGAACCGCGTCGGCCGTACGATTGAGCAAGGCACTGTCGAGATTCGCCAGTACTACGACACCCTTGCGCTGATCCGGGAGCAGGCGGACGACTGCGCCGTAACCCACGCCGCCGCCAAGGTGCCCGACTTCCCGGTGTCCACGATACTGGGTGATTCGCATTCCGAGTCCGTACTGCTGTTCCGGGACCCCGCCCGGCGGATCGGCAGGAGCCGATGCGTGCACTTCCATGGTCCGGGCAATCGCGGCTCTGGAAAGGCTGTGCGTCGCCGTTGGTGTCGTCGCGTTCATCAACGCCGATGCAAATCGCGCCATGTCCGGCGCTGTCGAATACAGTCCAGCGCGCGGCAGGAGCTCGGCCTTGTCCGTGAACGGGCGCATGACGATCGCACGAGATGGATCTGCCGCATCCGCCTCGTGACCGAGCGCAAGCGGATGGGTCATCGCCATCGTTAGAAGGAGCGTCGAATGCTTCATGCCGAGCGGCGCGAGTACCTCGCGATCGACCAGCTCGGCGAACGGCACTCCGCTCGCACTCTCGAGGACATATCCTGCCAGCATGAATCCGATGTTCGAGTACGAGTAAACGGTCCCGGGATCGGTGAGCAGGGCATGCACATCGAGCTGCTGGGCCGGGGCTCGAAGCGTCGCCGCACCACCCGCACCCGGCACGGCAAACGCATCCCGCAAGCCAGCCGTGTGACTGAGGAGTCCGCGGAGCGTGAGCGCGCGAAGCCCGGGAGCGAGGTCACCCGCATAGAGACCAATCGGCGCGGACAGGTCGACGACCGCTCGCTCCGCGAGCAGGCTTGCGGTGAGTCCGGTAAACATCTTTGTCACGGATGCGACGCGGAACATCGTCTCCGGCGTGACCGGAGCACCCGTCTCCACGCTCGCGACGCCGCGCGCCTTCAGATACACGACGCTATCACCGCGAATCGCCACGACCACGGCGCCAGGCGTCTGCGTCGCGCGCATCTCTTCGGCCAATACGGAGTCGACCCGCATCCACGAAGTGGAATCCGCGGGCTGCGCGCCAAGGGAAGTGGCGACGACGAGACATGTCGTGATGGCGAGTGCAGCCAGTTTCAATCGATTCAGCATTGCATCCCTCGCAGTCCATGCCGGGACACGGGCCATCGGCGCATTCTCAAGGGAGCCATATTCCCATTGCACTCGAGTTTGTTAGTGCGCGCGCCGCAGGCTTACGAATGCAGTAACAGGCTCCGGGGATGAACCTGTTAGGCTGGAGCGGCCGGCGGGGCCTTCAGCTGCCACTCCCACACTTCGCCATCTTCCGGGTGAATCAGCGACCCTTGAAGTACGAAGCCGAGGTTTTTCAGCAGGGCGTTCGAAGCGTTAGGCGTTGGCAGCGTCTGGGCGGCCACCGTAATCGTCGGCACGGCGGATCTGGCAATGTTTATCAGTTCGCTCGCCGTTGCCGTGGCGAAACCGCGGCCCTCGAGTTCCTCAAGGGTGTAGTAGGCGATTTCAACGCGGTTATCGCGTGGCGGACCCTTGAAAGCGCCACCACCGACAGGCTTACCTTCAGCCAGTGAGATGTAGCCAATCCATGGCGGTTCAAAGCCGACGATCTTGTAAAAGGACGCCGTGGCCACGCAGTTGTCCCGTATCACCTCTGGCATGGCCTGTATGGGCCTACCGGGGCTGCCAGCCTGATCGATATGCACGAGGGTGACTGTTTTCACCTGAGTCCCCGATTTTTGAGTTCACCCGATCGCGGAAGCGGGCAAAACCCGCGGAGGCGATTCGGGTGCATCGAAGGGTTAGGCCCAAGGTACGACGCCGCCGTCGATCACGCTCAGCCCTCGTCCCTACTCTCGCCGAGCCTCTCCAATGCCAGCCGATGCGCGCAGTCCAGCGCTTCCGCCGCCGCGCATTCTACGTCGGGCTGGACACCCGTTCCTTCCCAATCGCCGCCGGAGACGGCGCTGACGTATCGGCTGAGTGGAATGAAGACCGCGAACCGATCATCGATCGGGAACCAGGCGCCGGGATGGGCCCCTCCTCCGGTCACCTCGCCGACGATCGTCGCGCGCCCCGTCTGCTGCAGCTCGTACGCGAAACTCTCCGGCGCCGAGAAGGTCCGATCCGCAGTCAAGACGTAGATCGGCTTGCCGACGTACCGCGGCCCGGGCAGCCAGGCGACGGTCCAGAATTGCGTCGTGGTGCCGTCGTATCGGCGAACGAGGTCGTTCCAGTGTCGCGGCCGTCCGTCGAAAAACCAGCTCGCCGCGAGCACGGCCATCACCGGATCGCCGCCACCGCTTTCCCGCAGATCGACGATCAGGGCGTCGGTCGTCGCGAGGGCCTCCATCGCGGCCGCCAGTGCGCCTCCTGCAAGCTCCGCACGGAAAAAGCGGGTGAATGGGAGGTACCCGACATTGCCCGATAGAACGCGCGTCTCGCCGATCCCGAAATTCTCGGCCTCCACGTCTCGACGAAGCTGCGCCAGTTCTTCGGCCGTCTCCTCTGCGCTGGCGAGGGGGTCGGGAACAGGGCCTGCACCGAACTTCACCCGGACGTGGCGGTCCCCGGTGGCTTCGGCCAGATGTCGGCCCACCAGCTCGGCAAGACGCGCAGGACTCGTGAGCGAGCTGTATTCGCCGCGGCTCGCGCGATCGCGGACGTCCGCGGCGGCTCGCTCAGCGGCCTCGAGGTCCAGGTAATTCGCCAGGAACAGCTCGAGGGCGCGTTCGATGACCACGTCTCGACGCTGGGGATCGATCGATTCACCCTGCGCATTCAACCAGTCCAGCAAGCGTGCCTGCCCATTCGTATCAGAGGCGCGGGCGAGGGCAACCGGGCCCTCGACGAGTAAGCTGCCATTCTCCGTCACCCGGATGGAACCCAGCAGGAGCTCGTCTTCGAGCGTCAGCGTAAAACTCACGTCGGCGCCCTCGAGCTTCGTTCCCACGAACACGCTGTCTTCATCGACACGCAGCTCTTCGACCGGCAATGGACCGCCATCGGGACCTGCCGTGTACGCCATCTCGGCGTTCCACGCACCATCCGCGCGTTCGAGCTCGAGCTGGATCTCCGCCGAGAGGTTCGTGGGCTCCATGCGCCCCTCCCATCGACCCGTGACATCCTGCGCGAGCGCGGAAGCGCCCGGCATCACAGTCGCCGCGAGCATCGCCACGAGAGCTGCATTCCTTGCCGGTATCATTCTGCCTCCTCCAGAAATGGGGCGATTCGGGTTGCGAACCCCGACCATTGCCCTTCGAGTGCAGTGCGCACCGCTGCGGCATCCCCTCTGCGGAGAGCGGCGACGATCGGCGCGTGTTCCGATTTGAACCGTTCCGCAGTCACTCCGGTCTTCGGTGAAAACATCCACACGTACCGATAGACATGGGAACGCGCGGATTCCAGGCATGCCGCCATGGAAGGCTCGAGAAAATCGTCAGCGAGCAGGCGATGGAATCGCTCGTCCAGCTCCAGCGCTCGCGCAAAGCTTCCACTCTCTGGAGCCATCTCCCTCGCTACCGAATCGAGCACGGAATCGAGTTGGCTTGCGAGAATCAGGCGATCGGATTTCCGCTGCGAGGTCGCTTCCGACGCTCCGATGCCTTCCAGCGCGGCCGTAGCGGCGCTCGCCTGGCGCATCTCCCGGGCTGTCAGAGGCGCGACCTGCAGCAGGCTGCGCTGACGCCCGGGGACAGCCGTCAGCAGCCCCTCGCGCTCGAGCCGGGTCAGCGCTTCACGCACCGGGGTCCTGCTAACACCGAGCTTGGCCGCCACGTCACGTTCGACGATGCGAGCTCCGGGCAAGTACCGCGCGGTAACGATCTCCCGGCGCAGGACATCGAGGACGCTGTCCCCGTTTGCGGTAATTTTGCGGTATGCCATTTGGTATACCTATTATACCGGACGATTTTTGGATTGCAAGGGCTTGCACGAATCCAGCCTCGCCAGGCGATGCCCGCATTCTCGCGACCACCGACGGGGGCGACAGCTGGGAGGCGTTCTCGACGCCGATCATTCAGGGCGCCCCGGTAGCGACCTCGTCCGCGAGACCGAGGTGCTCCCCCAACGTCGCGCGCACAGCGACGGCGGCGCCACATGGGAGCTTGCGACGCCGTTTCCCTTCGGAACCGTCTTCGGACTGAGCTACGTGAACAAGGCAGGGCTGCCCGCGGTCTTCGCCGTTGCCCGCGACGGCGTCGCCTGGTCGCCCGACGACGGCGAAACCTGGAACGAGCTGCCCGTTTTCCTCGACTTCTGGGCCGTCTCGTTCGCGAACCAGAACGCCGGATGGATGGTCGGAGTCGGGGGCAGGATCGTGAAGATCAGCTTCTGAGGGTCCTCGGGAGGATGTTCTGGTTGTGGTGGAAGATGTTGTCGGGGTCGTACGTGGTCTTCACGTCCACCAAACGTTCGTAGACGGCGTCCCCGTACGCCTCGCGGACCCGGCCGGGGTCTTCGTCGCCGCCGAGGAAGTTGACGTAGACGCCCTCGCGGAAGCGGCCGAGGGCGGCGAAGAACCCCCGCGTCCAGGCAGTGTCCTGGTCGCTGAAGGCCTCGCCGGGCTGCCATACAGCGTCGATCGTCATCGCGTGCGACGCCTGGCGGTTCCCGAACGCCGTCCCGCCTTCGGCCACCCGCCTCACTGCCCCCTGCAGATGGAACAGCGCCACATACGACCGCGGCGACGAGCACGAGAACGCGTGGTCGGCGATCACATCGATGAGATCGTCGCGGAGCTCCGGGAGTTGGGTGGACTTCCAGTAGTAATTCCAACCGTGCAGCACGGTCGAGTCGAGCGCGCTCTGGAATCCCACGTACGGCACCGGCCCGATCAGGTCGAGGAGGGGCTTCCGGAATCCACGGAGGGGGCCGAGCACCTGCTCACCCTTCCCGATCGTGCCGGCGTAGCAGGCCCCCACCATCAACACCGGGCGCCAGTGCAGGTCCTCGGGAATGAATGGTAAGGGTGGCACGGTACCGAACCGGATGACCGTGCCGAGCCCGTCGGGAGCGTCGCGGACGAAGTCGCGGTAGAACCGGAGGACCTCCGCGGTTTCGCTTGCCTCCCAGAAGATGGGCCCGGCGAGGACGGTGGGCCCTACGGGATGGAGCCGGAACTCGAACGAGGTGGCCACGCCGAAGTTGCCACCACCACCTCGTAACGCCCAGAACAGATCGGGGTGCTGGTCCTCGGACGCGCGCAGCAGCCGGCCGTCTGCCGTCACGACGTCGGCGGCGAGCAGATTGTCGACCGTGAGGCCGTGCTTGCGCATCAAGTGGCCGATGCCACCGCCGAGGGTGAGCCCGGCAACGCCAGTGTGGCTCACGATTCCGCCGGTGGTGGCCAGACCATGCGCCTGGGTCTCGCGATCGACGTCGCCCCACAGCGCGCCCCCCTGCACCCAGGCCCTGCGGCCGGCGGGATCGACCCGCACGGCTCGCATGGCCGATAGGTCGATGACGAGCCCGTCGTCGCAAACGGAGGTGCCCGCGACGTTGTGGCCGCCGCCCCGGATGGCGATTTCCAGATCGTGGTCGCGGGCGAAACGGACTGCCGCGACCACGTCAGCGGCGCCGATGCATCGGGCGATCAGGCGTGGACGCCGGTCGATGGTCCCGTTCCACACCGCACGGGCTTCGTCGTAGTCGGCGTGGTCGGGGTGGATCAGCCGGCCTCGGAACCCGTCGATCTCCCGCGCGATTGGCTTCTTGCTCTCACGGCCGACTTCCGCGGTCGTCGGTGCTGTGGTCATCGGATCCTCCTTTCTCGATACCACATTTCACCACGACGGAGAGCCGCCGGCTAGTCAAAAATCTGGACTTCACAATCGGAGGAGGGTGCGCGATACTGGGGTATGAGGTCGTACGGGCAGTACTGTCCTATCGCCCGCGGCGCCGAGATCTTCGCCGAGCGCTGGACACCCCTTATCATCCGCAACCTGCACCTCGGTTGCGAAAGCTTCAGCGAGATCCTGGAGGGCGCTCCGGGAATCTCCCGGACCCTGCTCTCACTGCGGCTAAAGCAGCTCGAACGCGTCGGCGTCGTCGAGCCGGTACCCAAGCCCGCTGGACGCGGGCGCCACTACAAGCTTACGTCCGCGGGCCACGAACTCTTCATGGTCTGTGAGTCGCTCGGCGAGTGGGGCGCGCGTTGGCTCGAGATCGCTCCCGAGAACCTCGACCCTTTCGTGGCTCTCTGGTCGATGTGCAACGCACTCCGCCGCGACCGGCTCCCGGATCGACGCGTCGTCATCCGCTTCGACTTTACCGGCCGCCCGCGACGTGAGCGCTATTGGCTGCTCATCGAGCACGGGGACGCCGAGATCTGCAAGACGTACCCCGGCTTCGACGAGGACCTCTACATCACGGCGGATGCTGAAGCCTTCGTCAAGTGGCACGCCGGCCAGCTCACATGGGCTCAAGCCACCCGCGAGGATCGCATCCAACTCGACGGACCCACCTCCCTCGCAAGAGCCTTCCCGACCTGGAATGCACGGAGCATGTTCGCCCACATCAGGCCGGGCTAACGGTAGAGCAAGCAGCCCAGGAGTAGGCCGGTGGCGACCTTGTCCGCGAGAGCGAGGTGCTCCCCACGTCACGCGCACCAGCGAGGGCGGGGCCACATGGGAGCTTGCGACGCCGTTCCCGTTCGGAACCGTCTTCGGACTGAGCTATGTGAACAAGGCCGGGCTGCCCGCGGTCTTCGCCGTCGCCGCGACGGCGCCGCCTGGTCGCCCTACGAGGGCGAAACCTGGAACGAGCTGTCCAATTTCCTCGACTTCTGGGCCGTCTCGTTCGCGAACCAGAACGCCGGATGGATGGTCGGAGTCGGGGGCAGGATCGTGAAGATCAGGTTCTAAGGGTCGAGGGGCGTGGCGCGGGCGCTGGGTGATCGATGAAGACTAAACGCCAGCTTGCGCGCCCCCTCCGGTGTGTCTCCGGTGAAGCCACCATCATCGGAGAAGCGGGTTCGGCTTGACTGAATTGTTATGCAGCGTCGTGTTGCTCAAGCCGGAATGACCCGCGAGAGCGGGAGCGTCAATTGCGGAACACGTCCGCGATGCGAGCGACTATCGCTCCCCAAGCCGCGTTTTCCATAAGCACCACGGTCGCCACCTGCATCGCGAGCAATAGCGAAAGACAAAGCCCAGTGACCCAATGCACGCGCCGTCGCGTCCAAAGATCATAAAGGAGCAGGATAAGCGCGGGTCCAATCCATAGCGCCAATATGAGCAGCGGCTGCTTGTTGATCCCCCAGAGTTCGATCCGCGCAATCGGTGTGCCCAAGAGCGCGATCGTTGCCATGATCATGAATCGCTTGTGCCGTTCGGGGTAGTGACGGTTGAGGAAGCCCGCGACCACCCCGCTGACGAAGAGCAGAAGGGACGCGACTTGGGGGAAGAACACGGCTTGCTCCAACGCCCCTGGCGGATCGGTCCGCGTCACCATACCGACGATAGCCCAGAGCGTGAG
>DATFFS010000129.1:0-5115 GCA_035249945.1 Gemmatimonadota bacterium | reverse complement strand
GGTCCCGGGGCCCGACGGACACGCCCCCGATCGTCACCACGGCGTCGTGCTCGAGCGCGGCGCGGATCGCCGCGCGGATCGCCTCCGGCTCGTCGGGCGCGATCGGGAGAGGGTGCGGGGCGCCGCCCGCCGCGGCGATCTGCGCGGCGAGCCCATGGGCGTTGCCGTTGACGATCCGGTCCGGCGTTCCCGCCCGATCGAGATCGACGAGCTCGTCGCCGGTCGAGACGATGGCTACCCGCGGCCGCCGCACCACCTCGACCTCGGCCCGACCGACGGTCGCCAGGAGGGCGATCCGCGCCGGCCGTATCACGTCTCCCGACTCCAGCACCGCGGCCCCGCGGCGCACGTCCTCCGCGCGCCGCCGGACGTGCGCTCCCGGCTCCGGCCGGACGTCGAACCGGACGTTCTCGCCGATCTCCGCGAATCGCGCTTCCCCCGCGGGCCCCGTCGTATCCTCCACGGGGACGACCGCGTCCGCGCCAGCCGGCATCGGGGCGCCGGTCATGATGCGGGCGGCGGCTCCGTCCGGCAGGCGCCTGCCGGACGCCGCGCCGGCCGGCAGGTCGAGCGTCACCGGCAGCTCGCCCCCCGGCGCCACCTCCGCGGCCCGGACCGCGTAGCCGTCCATGGCGGAGTTGTCCCACGGCGGGAGGTCGAGCGCCGACGTCACGGGCCCCGCAGCCACGCGGCCCGACGCTTCGCTCAAGGGGACGCGCTCCGCGCCGAGCGTCCGGATGCGGTCGAGGATCTTCGTCTGGGCTTCGGCAACGGAGAGCGGAGGAGCGGAGGTGATCGGCATCTGCGGCCCAACTTAGTGTGGTGGCCGGAATCCCGTCTAGCGAGGCCGGCTACTGGGGGATCCGCAGCACCTGGCCGACCAGGATCCGGTCGCCGCGGATCCCGTTCTCGCGCCGGATGGCCTCGACGGTGACCCCGTACGTCCGCGACAGCGCCATCAATGTCTCTCCACGCCGCACACGGTGGGTGCGCGAGGAGCGCGGCCGCTCGACCTCCTGCGTCCTGGCGAGCGTCGGCTGGGAGGTGGCGGCGGGGGGCGGCGGACGGTCGGTGCCTCCGGGCGCCGGCTGGTCGGGGAAGCCCGCGAGCTCGCTGGCGTCCTCGCCTCCGGGGATCCGCAGGGTCATGCCTTCCTGCAGGTCGGCCTCCGAGCGCAGATCGTTGGCTTCCAGGAGCCGGCGCGGGTCGATTCCGTACGCGCTCGCGATTCCGATCGCCGTCTCGCCGCCGCGGACCAGATGCTCGACCGTCTCTCCGGCGCGACCGCCGGCGGCCGGCTCCTCGGCACCCGGCTCCTCGACGCGCGCGACCGGCGGCATCGCGTAGTAGTTCTCGGTGAACTCGTCCACCTGCCCCGCCGGGATGTGCACCGGGAAGTTCACCTCCCCGGGCGGCGTGCGTCCGCGCAGGAGATGCGGGTTGAGCGCCCGGATCGTCTCCACCTGCACCTCCGCGGCGGCGGCGATCACCGACAGGTCCGAGCTGGTGGGCACGGTCACCGTCTCCCACTCCACGGGCTCGAGATACGGCACCGCGTAGAACCCGTATCGTTCCGGCTCCTTCGCGATGAGCGTCGCGGCGATCAGCTTGGGGACGTAGTTCTTCGTCTCGTCGTGGATGCCGGTGAGCTCCCAGAAATTGATCGTATTGTCCCGCATCATCGCGCGGCCGACACGTCCCTGCCCGCCGTTGTATCCCGCGGCGGCGAGATACCAGGAGCCGAGCATGGCGTGCAGGTCGCTCAGGTACGCGATTGCCGCCTGCGTGGCCTTCTCGTAGTCCCGGCGCTCGTCCACCCAGCGGTCGATGCGAAGTCCATACTCGCGCCCGGTATAGGACATGAACTGCCAGGGACCCACGGCGCCGGCGTGGCTGACGGCCTGGGTGGAGAAGCCGCTCTCGATCAGCGCCAGGTACGCCATGTCCTCCGGCAGGCCGGCGTCGCGGAGCTGCGCTTTCAGGTACGGCATCCACGCGCCCGAGCGAATGAGATAGCGCTCGAACGAATCGTGGAGGCGGTAGGTGAAGTAGTCGATCCACCACTCCACCCTGTCGTTGAGCACGATCGGGATGTCGTATCCCACCTTCTCGTGAATCAGGACCGCCCCCTCCTGCGCGAGCAGCTCTTCGAGGCCCGCGTCCAGCTGCGGAGGGCTGGCGTTGGGCGGTGGGGTGTAGACGGTCGCCCGGATGGTGGCCAGATCCTGCTGCTCTTGCGCGGTGAGCTCGTCGCCCACGATGAGGGCGAATTCTTCCGACGCGGTGGGCGTGGGCTCGGTTACCCGGGGCGGCGGGCCGTAGGAGGAAACAGGGGGCTTGGCCGCGCATGCCGTGAGGAACGCGGCGGCGATCATCGCCGGGACGAGTCGGCTCATCGGCTGCAATGTCACGGTTTCCTCATCGCTGATGCAACCAAGATCGAGGATGGCGTGTATTCTAAGAGATCGACTGCCGGTCGGCAGACCAGCGGCACAGGCGTAGTAGATACGCCGCGCCGGCCCTCGAGTTCCAGAAGGAGCTTCCATGCCCGCTCATCGCAGTTTCGGAATCCTGACCGCGATTCTCGGCCTGGCGGCGGCACCCGCTGAGGCCCAGGACGTGGACATCTCGCAGATCTTTTCGCACCAGGGCTTCTACGACGAGCACGATCTCCTGCGCGCCACGGGCGACGTCGGCTTCGTCGCCGATGTGTGGTATCTCCCCGGCCCCGCCGACTCGACGCGCGCGCTGATCGGGGTATCGCTCTCCAATGCCGCGCTCCAGTTCGTGCGCACGGACGACGGGCGCTGGCAGGCGGCGTACGGCGTAACCGCGTCGCTCGAGCCCGAGGCCGGCAGCCCGCCGGTCGAGAAATCGTGGCAGCAGAGCGTCAGCGTCGACACGTTCGACGAGACGCTGCTCACGGGCGAGACGATCGTCTTCCAGACCGACCTCACGCTAGCACCGGGCGAGTACGAGATGGATCTCACGGTGCGGGATCGCAACGCGGATCACGGCAGCGAGGTCTCCGGGACGCTCGACGTGCCGTCGCTGCCCGACGCGCGCCTGGCCCTCTCCGAGCCCGTGCTGCTGCGCCTCTACCGGCCGGCCTCCGACGGGACCGAGTACGTCGTCCATCCGTCGCACTACTACCCGTCCACGCCGGAGCGCATCGACTTCCTCGCCGAGGCATCGGGGGCCAGCTCCAGCGGGGCGCCCTACACGCTGCGGGTGAACCTGGTGCCCGAAGGCGAGGACGCGGAACCGGTGGGGCCCACGTGGACGGACGCGCTGACCCCCGACTCCGCCGGAATCCTGGAGGCCTTCGGCTCGCTCGAGAAACCCGCGGCCCAGTATGGCGAGTTCGAGCTGACCTTCGAGCTGACCGACGCCGCCGGCAACGTGGTCGCCAGCCAGTCGACGCCGCTGATGATCGCGGGATCGAGCGCCTGGATCGCCGCCAACTGGGAGGATGCGCTGAGCCTCATCCGGTACGAGTCGACGGAGGACGAGATGGACATCCTCGAGGAAATCGAGGAGCCCGCCGCCCGGCTCGAGGCGTGGGCCTGCTTCTGGAAGATCCGCGACCCCGTTCCGGCGACCGCCACCAACGAGGCCCTGGTCAGCTATTTCGAGCGGATCGAGACCGCCAATCGCACTTGGAAGAGCGCGCTGCGGCCCGGCTATCAGAGCGATCGCGGCCGCGTGTACATGACACTCGGCGCTCCGGACGACATCATCGAGCGGCCCATGCCCGCCGGCCCGGTCCCGTTCGAGATCTGGCGCTACTACGACTACAACGTGGAGATCCGGTTCGTCGATCGGATCGGCTTCAACAACTACGAGATCGACAATATCGGCGAATACCAGAGCGAGGTCAGCCGCCTGGATCGCCGCAAGATGCAATTCCTGGAAGACCGGGCCGACGAGTGCCCGCTGCTCGCCCCGGCGTTCCAGTAGTGCCGGCGACGGAGCGCTGAGGCCGGCGGCAGCGGGGGTGCAGGCGAGATTCCTGGATCAAATGCCCGTCTGGGCGCGCGACCTGCCATGGCGGCTGATCGTCGTCGCCGTGCTGGTATCGCTCGCCTACGTGGTGTACCGGATCGTGGACCGCAAGATCCGGGGTCACGTCGCCGATCCCGAGAAGCGACATCGGTACCGCAAGCGCGTGGCCTACACGGTAGCGGTGGCGATCCTCGTGATCCTCGCGGTCGTATTCTTCGAGCGGTTGCGGGGGATCGGAACCCTGCTGGGATTCATCGGGGCCGGCCTCGCCATCGCGCTGCGCGAGTACCTGGCTGCGTTTCTGGCCTGGTTCTACATCCTGGCACAGAGAGACATCACGTTGGGGAGCCGCATCGAGGTATCCGGCGTGCGCGGCGACGTGATCGACATCGGAGTGTTCAAGCTGACGCTGGTGGAGGTGCGCGGGGAGGATTCGGGCGACCAGTCCAGCGGGCGGCTGGTCACGATCCCGAACTTCAGGATCCTGACGGAGCCCGTGTTCAACTTCACGACGGCGAGCCCGTTCGTATGGGACGAGATCGAATTCACTCTGACGTTCGAGAGCGACTGGGAGCAGGCGCGCGAGATCGTGGAGCGGATCGGTGCCGAGGTGTTCGAGCCCTACCGCGGCGAGGTCGAGCGCGGATTCCGCAAGCTCGAACGGGACTACGCCTTCCGCTACGGCGTGACGACGCCCATCGTCTACACCGCGATCGGGCAGAACGGAATTCAGCTGCGGCTGCGCTATCTGACCCACGTGCGACGCCGGCGCGGGAACCGGGACGCGATCAGCCGCCGCGTTCTGCGCCGGTTCGGGGAGGAGTCGCCGAGGATCGAGCTCGCCTATCCGACGAGCCGGACCTACCGGACCGAGATCGACATGCAGCGGTTCGGCGAGAAGCCGGCGGCCGAACCGGAGGGCCGGGGGTGAGGGAACTGCACCGCCGACGGGTGCAGTCCCTTCGCGTCAGCCGTCGTCCTCGGTGTCGTACAGCTCGTCGATCTTCGCCGCCAGGATGAAGTCGCTCTCCGACAGGTCGTCGATCGCGTGCGTCCAGACGGTGAACGTCACGCGCTTGTAGTCGATCGCGATGTTCGGATGATGGCCCT
>DATFFS010000128.1:0-15017 GCA_035249945.1 Gemmatimonadota bacterium | reverse complement strand
GCAGATCCTCGGCACACAGCGGCACAGGATCCGAAGCACCCCGAGTACGACCCGCCTCGAGTGGAGCGGGTTATCGACGCCGACGACCTGGCGCGTGAGGTTCACTACGCCGGCAGGAGTGAGCCGATTTCGCAGTAGTCGGCAGCAGCCGACAGGGAGGGACGCATGGAGGAAGAGGTTCGGAACACGCCCGTATCGGACCCCAAGCGCTCGGAATACGAGGCGCCGCAGGTCGAGCGGGTGATGGAGGCCGACGAGCTCGCGCGCGAGGTCCATTACGCGGGGTCCCCGCCGGTAGTGTCCGAGTAGTCTGACAGAAGCAACGGATTTCGCCGTGAATCCGGACCGGTCCGACATTCCCGACGGCCCGGTTCGGCGAGCCGATGACGTCTGGTCGAGCGGCGTGCAGGATCGCGCCGTCCTCTACAGCTCGACCCAGTCCAAGGCCATCGTGCTGAACGCCACCGGAGCTGCCCTGTGGGACGCGCTCGAGGCGCCGCGCAGACCCTCCGAGCTCGTCGACGTGTTGACCGAACGATTCCCAGACGTCTCCGGCGACCGGATTCGCGCTGACGTGGCTTCGTTCCTGAACCGGCTCATCGGCGAGAACGTCCTCCAGCACCTCTCGTGAGCGCCATGTCGGGGGCGACGGTGACCCCCCCCGCCGTCGACTTCGGCGTCCTGCACTGGGCGGCCGCGGGCGCCCTGTTCGAGCTCCGCTCCCCGGATCCGGCCGTTCTCGATCGTGCGCGGGTCGTCTTCGGACCCTGGCTGAACGGTGCATCCACCCTGCATCCTCCGAAAGCCCGCTTCTTCGTCGAGGCCGTGCGGAGGGAAGGTCGCGGCCGGTGGCGGGTAGTGCGAGACGGGAGCGAGACGAGGGTGATGGAGTCCCTCGACCTCGCGTTGACCGCCGTGGAGTATGGCTCGATCGTGGAGCTTCTGAAGCCGGAATCGGGCGTCGTGGCGATCCACGCCGCGCTGCTCTCGATGGGCGGCAGGGGCGCCCTCCTGGTGGGTCCGAAGGAGGCTGGGAAGTCGACGCTCGCGTGCGCCCTGTGGCGAGCAGGTTGGGCGCTCCATTCCGACGACAGCGCGATACTGGAAGACGGCCATCGCGCGCGCGGGGTTCCGCGCCGAATCTCGCTGCGGTCCTCGAGCCGTACGCTCCTCGGACCAGAGCTGTGGGAACGGATCGCGAGCCTGCCGGCCACGACGCGCAACGGGACGAGCGGTCTCCGTTTCCATCCGAGCGAGGCCTTTCCAGGCCAAGCACCCGTCAGCGTCGATGTCGCGGCGGCGATCTTCCTGGGGCGCGGCGGATTTACCGCCGAACCCGGGAAGCTCGAGCGCCTGGATGCCGGTCGCGCGCTGCTCGCCCTCGCCCCCTACTGCCACCGCCGGGAGCCGGGGATCGGTGGGGCGATCCAGGTGCTTCAGCCGCTCGCCGATCGGGTTCCGATGTTCGATCTCGGGCGCGGCGACCTCGCGACCATGTGCGAGCGGGTCGAGGAGGCGATCGCGACGTGAGCGGTCTGGCGATCATGCTGACCCGTCGCTGCAACATGGCGTGCGCCCATTGCAGCGTGGAGAGCGGACCCAAGGCGGGGACGACCGGCCCGGCGCTCGCGGAGCTCCTCCGCGTGGTGCGGGACGCGGCGGGGGCGGGCGTCCAGTACATCAACGTGACGGGCGGAGAGCCGATGCTCCGGGAGCGGGCGGCGCTCGAAGTCGTCCGCGAATGCCGGCGGCTCGGCATCGCGGTCCGGATCACGACGAACGGGTTCTGGGGACGCACTCCGGAGCGCGCTCGCCGCACCTTGGACGAGATGCTGGGTGCCGGGTTGAGTGCCCTGACCGTCAGCTACGACCGTTTTCACGCGGCCTTCCAGGGCCCGGAGCCGGTCGTCAACATCGCGCGGGCAGCGGCCGCACGGGACTTCCACTTCGAAGTGAACGTGACCCGCTTGGCGGACGATGGGGAGATCGGCGAGCTGATCGCGCCGTTCGATGTCCTCCCCAATGTCCATCTCCGGTTCTACGACGTACAGCCGCTGGGCGCCGCGCGGGATCTGCCCGGCGACGCGATGCGATCGGAGACCGAGGGGTTCTGCAACGCTTGTGGGGTGGCGGCGCTGACCGACGACGGGCGGGTGACCGCCTGCAACGGTCCTTCCTACTTCATGCCGCCCGGTCACCCCCTGGCGATCGGGTCCCTCCGAGACACGCCACTTGCGGAACTGGTCGCGCGCCATCGCGAAGACCCGATCCTGGACACGATACGGACCCAGGGGCCGGGAGGCCTGCGGGCCACCTTGCTGACGCTTCCGGGATTCGAGGATTTCCCGTTCCGCGATCGCTACGCGGGCATGTGCGATCTCTGCCACCACGTCACGTCGAGTCCCGAAGCCGTGGCGGCGCTGCGGGCCGCGCTGTCGTCGCCAGAGCGCGCGGCGGAGCGCGTCG
This sequence comes from Gemmatimonadota bacterium, assembly GCA_035249945.1. Taxonomy (GTDB): domain Bacteria; phylum Gemmatimonadota; class Gemmatimonadetes; order JACCXV01; family JAHWKZ01; genus JAICNR01. The sequence continues at coordinate 12,551 of DATFFS010000128.1, read as the reverse complement.
CGCGCAAGAAACTCATCGATGTTGAGCGCCGAGGAAGGACCTTGACCCGCGAGCATGCCAATGCCGACGGGTTCGCCCGGGTGATCCTCGCCCTCGCCGCCGGGGAGACTCCCGACCCGGATATCGCGGGTCGCGTGCTGGGGCGCGCGGACGTGGACTGGCGCGCGCGGGCCGAGGCGCTGATCACGGCCGGGTTGGCGCGGCAGGTCCTGAGCCGGCTCGAGGAGCCGCTCCTGGCACGCTGGGCACCCGCTCTCTTCGGCTCCCTGATCCGGCGCGCCGCGGCGGTGGACGAGGAGCGCGAGACGGCTCAGCGAGAAGCGCTCGAGCGGCTGGCCGCGATTCTCCGCGACCTTCGATCGGGGGGAACGATCGTTGGGGGAGCCGCACTGTGGCCCTGGGGGCGATCCGGATCGGAGAAGGGGCGGGCGGTTGGCGCGGTGGAGATCGTGGTGAGCGATCGCACCGCGGCGCGAGCGGCACGTGCGGGTGCCGGGAACGGGTCGGGCCCCAGCCAGATCGCCGTCCGGATGCGAATCGCGCCGGCGCCCTGGGGTATGCCGGATAGTCGATTCCTGCAGGCGGCGCTACCCATCTCGGATCCGGCGCTGGCAGGTCTACGACGTCTAGCGCCGGCCGACGCCCTCGTTTGCACCCTGGTAGGCGCGTCCGCCGCGGGCCTGCGCCTCGGTCTGGAGGCAGCCTGGGACGCGTGGGCGGCGATGCGCGAAGGGCCGCTGGACATCGAGCGCGTCGCGGAAGTGGTCGATTCTCTACCGGCGTCGCGCGCCTTCTGGGTCCCGGCGCGAGTTCTGGGGGCACGTGCCGGTCTTCCGATTCCCGAAGCGTTGCTCTCCCGCGCGCCCGACGACCTGCGGCAGCGACGTCTCGAAAATGTCGCCGCGCGGCGGCTGTTTCGCGCTCGACCTTCGAAGGCCATGGCCGAATGGACGTTCCAGTGGGCGTGGCCGCTGCTTGCATCGGGCTCGGCCTCCGACTTCCGGCGGCGCCTGCCGTCGGCGGTCGTGCGCGCCGCGCGAGACCTTCCGGCGGCCTGGAGCGAGATGGGGGCCGGGGGGGTGGTGAGCGCGGTCCGCGAGGCGCGGCGGATCCGCGGTGCCTGGACCTCCAACTCCGAGCCCGGCTGAGGGAAGCCGCCGGCGGGCATTTGCTCGCAACGCCCTCTGCGATTGTTCGCATCGCCCTCTGCGGACCGCGTTGCGCTTCGCTCGCCTGCTCCCAATATTCCGCTCACCATGCAGCTCATCGTACTCACCCGCGAGCAGGCCGAGACGGCCGCACATCGGTTCGAGAGCCACGGCAACTCCGCGCTTCGAATCGCGCGCCATTTCCGTCGCGTGGACGACGCTCGCAAGCTCGGCATGTGTCGCGCGCTGCGACGCATCGAACGCCAGTTCGCGATCAACCTGGGAACGGTGTGCTTCAAGTTCCTCGAGAAAGAGACCCGGCCGACACCGGCGGTGCAGCAGCGCGTGATGGACTACGTGGCGTGCTGGAGGGATAGCGACGACGGAGCGCAGGACCTCGTCGTGTCCGTCGACCGGGTGCGCGAGATCGACCGGCTGGCCGAGGGAGACCCGGCATGGGCGAGCTCGGGCGAGTACTGATCATCCTCGGGATCGTGCTGGTGGTCGTCGGGGGCTTCTTCCTGGTCGGCCCGCGGATCCCGTTCCTCGGCCGCCTGCCGGGCGACTTCCTGATCGAGCGCGGACGCGGCACCCTCTACATCCCGCTCGCCACCTGCCTGGTTCTGTCGCTCGTCATCAGCATCCTGCTGAACATCTTCTGGCGCTGAGCCTCTCTCCGCCCCGTGCGGATGGACGACTTCGACTACGAGCTCCCGCGGGAGCGGATCGCGCAGCGGCCCGCGGCGCGGCGGGACGCGAGCCGGCTCCTGGTCGTCGACCGTGCGGCGGGATCGTGGCGGGACGCGCGCTTCGCGGAGATCGGTGACCACCTCCGGGAGGGAGACCTCCTCGTCGTCAACGAAACCGCGGTGTTTCCGGCCCGGTTGAGGACGCGCCGCCCGGGCGGCGCCGAGGTCGAGATCCTGCTGATCCGGCCGGCCGACCGCTCCGACCCCGAGGATACTTCCAGCGGGGAGTGGGAGGCGCTGGCGGGGCCGGCCCGGAAGGCGCGGCCGGGGGACCGCCTCGAGCTCCTCGACCGCGACGGTTCGCCGGCGCCGGGTGCCTCGGTCGAGATCCTCGAGTGTCTGCCGTCCGGCGGCCGGCGCGTGCGGCTCTTCGTCCCGGGTGGCCCCCGCGAGTGGATCGCGGCCCACGGCCACGTGCCGCTCCCTCCCTACATCGATCGGCCCGACGAACCCCTCGACCGCGAGCGGTACCAGACCGTCTACGCCCGTCGGCCGGGCGCCGTGGCCGCGCCCACGGCCGGCCTCCACTTCACGCCGGACCTCCTCGACGAACTGGCTACGCGGGGAGTGGGCCGCGCCGCCGTGACGCTCCACGTGGGGCCGGGGACGTTCCGCCCGGTGACCGCCGAGCGCCCCGAGGACCATGTCATGGAGGAGGAGTGGTACCGGATCGGCGCCGAAACCGCGCGCGCGATCGGCGAGACCCGCGCGAGCGGTGGCAAGGTCGTGGCGGTCGGGACGACGTCCGTCCGTGCGCTGGAATCGGCGGCCCGCGGGTGGGAGGCGGGTCCGGCGCCGGCCGAGGGCTGGACCGACCTGTTCCTCGTCCCCGGAGCCGAGTTCCGCGTCGTCGACGCGCTCCTCACGAACTTCCACCTGCCGCGCTCGACGCTCCTCCTCCTCGTCTCGGCCTTCGCCGGGCGCGAGCTCGTGCTGGCGGCGTACCGCCACGCCGTACGCGCGGGGTATCGGTTCTACTCCTACGGGGACGCGATGCTGATCGTCTGACGCGCGGTTTGTACGATCCCGTCGTGCGGAAGGGCCGGGCGAGAGGTATGCTGGCGGCATGGAGACCCCTCTCGCCCGCGACGAACGACTGATCCTGCGCGCCATCCTCGAGAAGGTCATCGACGCGCTGGGTTCCGCGACGACGGGCTGAGGCGTGCCGGCGGAAGGGGAAAGCGAGCCGACCTCGCGGCGGACGCGCGATCTTCCCGACGATCGCCGGATCACGACGCTCGCCGACGGGGTGTTCGCGATCGTCATGACGCTGCTGGTGCTCGGGATCGACGTCCCCGAAGTTCCCGAGGAGGAGATCGCGGACCGGCTGGTCGACGAGGTGCTGTGGCTGTGGCCGCTGATCGCCGCCTACGTCGTCAGCTTCCTATACCTCGGCATTTACTGGATAGGGCATCACACCCAATTCCACTACATGCGCGTGGTGAACACGAATGCGTTGTGGCTCAACATCGTGTTCTTCATGTTCGTCTGCCTGATTCCGTTCACGACGCGGCTGGTCGGGGCCTACGATCGGCAGGAGATCGCGCTCTCTCTCTACGGCGCGAACCTGATCGCGATCAGCTTCGCCGCGCTCGCCCATTGGCGATACGCCGCGCGCGCGGGACTTCTCGAGGTGGAGGCGGGGAATGCGGAGATGCGGAAGGCTACCCGGCGGCTCCTGATAGGAGCCGGACTCTTCGTGATCGCGATCGCGCTGGCGTTCGTCGACCCGCGCTGGAGCCTGGCCACGTTCATCGCCGTGCCGGTGCTGCACATTCTGCCGGGTCCGGTTCACGTGGACTGGACTCGGTAGGCTCCCCTCAGGGCAGGGCGTTCGCGACCTCGCGGCCGGGGTCGCTCACCCGCCGCGCGATCCAGCGCGCGAGCGCGGGGTGGGGCAGGATCGGCTCTCCGGTGTAGACGACGTCCAGGCCTTCCAGGTCCGCGGGGATCTTCTCGCGGCTCACGCGTCCCTCGCTGACCAGGATCGGCACGACCACCACGGGCTCGCCGGTCAGCGCATGCTGCAGCGCGATCGTATCACGGATGGCGCGCACGGCCTCCGCCCTGACTTCGGGCGGGGCGTCGTCTCGGACGAGGCCCAGCTTCACGTCGCGGAACCCCGTCGCGCTCGCCACGCGCTCGGCCACGGTCCGCAGGTTCGCCATCCAGCGCGCGTAGTCCTCCGCCGAATTCGGCCCGTGGCCGATCAGGAACAGGGCCTGCTCCGGCGGCGACTCGGCCAGCGCAAGCGCGCGGTCGGCGAGCACGTCCGCCAGCTCCGGCGCATCGTCGAGCGCGGCCGCCAGGCGGATGCCGGACGGATCGGCCGGCCGGGTGATGCCCGCCATCTCCAGGTGGTGGGCCATGTACCCGCTCAGGGAGTCGATCTCGCCGGTCAGCCAGCGCAGCTGGTCGTAGTGTCCGCTGTGACTCGATACGAGGAGAGGAACGACGACGATCTCGGAAGCGCCCGCCTCGAGGAGTCCGGCCACCACGTCCTGGAACGGCCGCGCCTCGGCCTCGGGTCCCATCAGGAACGCGACCTCCACCGGGGCGCCCGTCCCCGCGTGGGCCGCGATCTCGCGGACCCGTTCGTTCCACTCCGCCTCCGCACCGTGCGCTACGACGATCGCAGCGGTTCCCACGGGGGCGGTCTGCGCGTCGACAGTGGACGCGGACCACGCGGCACAGAAGAACGCCAGCGCAACCGCCCGAATCGCGCAGCGGGTGGCTACCCGCGCGATCACCGCCACCCCCGATCGCCGAAGCCGGCTTCCAGCGACACGACCAGGTTGCGGCCCGGCGCGAGCGCCGCGCCGTAGGGCTCCTCGTAGGCGCGATCGAGAAGGTTCTCCACGCCCGCTCTGAGGACGAGCGGCCGGCCGGTGAGGCCCGAGAGGTCGGCGGCCGTGTGGAGGTCGAAGACCGCGAACCCGGAGGTCGGCTCGAACCCCTCCGGCACCTCGCTCTGGCCGTCGACGAAGCGTCCCGTCACGAGGCCGGAGACGCGCCCCGATCCCTCCGTCCACCCCAGCCCCAGGGCGAGCTTGAGCGGCGGCACGAACAGTGGCTCGTCCGCCGCCAGGTCGTCGCCGTCGTTCCAGGTAAACGCGGCGAACGCGGTGCGCATGCCGCCCAGCCAGGCGCCGCTATGCTCGACCTCGGCTTCCAGGCCCCGGATGCGCGCCTCGCCGACGTTCCCCACGGTCGTGATCGGCTGCCCGCCGATCTCCGACTGGCCCATGAAGGTGCCCGGCACGAACGTGATGAAGTCGTCGATCCGATTGTGGAAGTAGGTGGCCTCGACGCGAAGTCCGGCGGCGCGCGCCTTGAAGCCGACATCCACGTTGACGCTGGTCTCGTTCTCGAGATCGGGATTGGGTACCGACAGGCCGCCCTGCGAACCGGGACCGAAGAAGAACCGCTCTATCACGTTCGGGGTGCGGAAGGCGCGGCTGACCGAGCCGGTCGCGTGGAGCCATTCCGCGGCGCGGAAGAGCGCGGCGAAGCTGCCGCTGAGCGCACTCTCGGTACGGTCCTCCGCGGGCACGGCGCCCTCTTCGCGCTCCAGTCCCTCGGCGTCGATGTCGAAGCGGTCGACCCGCGCGCCCGGGATCAGCGTCCAGCGCCCGGCGGAGATCTCGTCCTGCAGATACAACCCCATGCCCTGGTAGCTCGACTCGGGTGTCGTCGGAGTCTCGTCGGTCTCCGTCTCCGTGCTGCCCGGAGGTCCGGGTGCGCGCGGCACGAGCACGTGCACGCTCTCCTCCAACCGCCGCTCGTCGACGTCGTCGCGGAAGAGATCGATTCCGTACGTCAGATAGTGGGCGTCACCGGCGGCGGATCCGGCCTGCACGTCCAATCCGGTGGTTTGCACGTCGCCCGTCCGCTCGGTCGTCGTGTCGATCAGGAGGTCGAACGGGCCGGCGGGGATGGGCGGCAGATCGAGGACGGTAGCGAAGACTTCGTTCTGGTCCTGCGCGTAGACGCGCGCGTCGAGCCGATCCAGCCACGGCGCGAGGTCGCGGGCCTCGTACCCTAGCGAGAGCTTGGATCGATCGGTGCGCGGGTAGAATCCCGTGAACACCCCGCCCGACCCCGGCACCCCCACGTCCTCCCCGCGCAGCGTAGACCACTGGAGCGTCAGCGCATGGTCGTCGGCCACGCGCCACTCGAGGTCGGCCGCTCCCGAGCGGGTCTCGGCGCCGGAGTGCGCAACCTCTCCCAGCGCGCTGGAGTAGTCGCCGGCGTCCCGTGCGCTGCCGCGGACGGCGATGCCGACCGAGGGTGTTCCGATGTGGAGCGCCATCGTCCCCGTCCGCTGCCCGTCCACCGTGCTGTAGCGGGTGGTGGCGGAGCCCGAGAGCGCCAGCCCCTGCGCGGGTAGCGCCGGCCGCCGCGTCACGATGTTGACGATGCCCCCGATCGCGTCGCTGCCGTAGAGAACCGAGGCGGGGCCGCGCAGGATCTCGACCGATTCGATGCTCGACACGTCGACGAGTCCGGGCTGGACGCCGCCGAAGTTGATTGCCTCGCGGCTGTTGTTGAGACGCTGCCCGTCGACGAGCACGAGCACGCGGTTGCCGCGCAGGCCGCGCAGCACCGGCAGGCCGAGGAACGGCCCCTCGCCTTCGACCTCGAGGCCGGCCTCCAGCGGAAAGAGATCGGCGACCACGTTGTCCGCCTGGAGCCGCTCGATGCGCTCGCCTTCGAGCACGTCGACGGGAGCGGGGACGTCGAACGCCGCTCGCTCGGTGCGAGTAGCGACCGCCTGGATCTCCTCCATCTGCACGGTGTCGGGCTGGAGGTCTTCCTGCGCGGCCAGCGGGGTCGCGAGACAGGCGAGAAGCGGGATCGAGAGAAGCACATGTCGCGGCATGAGGTTCCTTCGGCCTTGAGGCGATCGGACGCGGCCCGCGCCCGGGAATGATTGCGGAACGAGAAGGGTTCCCATCCGTTGAGATCGAGTCTCAACGAATAGCGGACGCATCCTATCCGGATTTCGGCCCGGCGTCAACTGCCGTCTGACAGGAATCATTTCCGGCCCTATCTTTCTTCGATGCATTGGACAGCGAGCGCGACCGACGGAGCCGCGAGGGCGGGAATCGTCGCGACCGATCACGGCGACGTCCCGACGCCGGCGTTCATGCCCGTCGGCACTCTGGCCACCGTCAAAGGCCTGACGCCCGCGGAGGTGGCCGGCCTCGGGGCCGGCATCGTGCTCGCCAATGCGTACCACCTGCACCTCAGGCCGGGCTCCGAGATCGTCCGCCGGCTGGGCGGGCTCCACGCCTTCATGGGATGGCCGGGGCCGATCCTGACCGACAGCGGGGGCTTCCAGGTGTTCAGCCTCGCGAAGCTCGCCGCGATCGACGAAGACGGTGTGACCTTCCGCTCCCACCTAGACGGCTCGACGCACCGCTTCACGCCGGAGCTCGTCATGGAGATCGAGGCGGCCCTGGGCGCCGACATCGTCATGGCGTTCGACGACTGCGCTCCGTATCCGTGCGACGAGGCCACCGCGCGCGAGGCGGTGGAGCGCACGGCGCACTGGGCCGAGCGCAGCGCCGCCGCCCACTCGCGGATCCAGGCCGCCGGACCATGGCCGTGGCGTCAGCGCCTCTACGGGATCGTGCAGGGCTCGGTCTATCCAGATCTCCGGCGCGAGAGCGCGAGGCGGCTGGCCGAGCTGGATCTGCCCGGCTATGCGATCGGCGGCCTGTCGGTCGGCGAGGAAAAGGCGCTCATGCTGGCGATGCTCGAGATCACGGTGCCGGAGATGCCGGCCGACCGGCCGCGCTACCTCATGGGAGTCGGCTTCCCCGAGGATGTCGTCGCGGCCATCGCGCGCGGTATCGACATGTTCGACTGTGTGGCTCCAACGCGGCAGGGCAGGACCGGCGCCGCGTTCACGCGCGAAGGCCGCGTGAACGTGGAGAACGCGCGCTTCGCCGCCGACGCCCGGCCACTTGATCCCGAGTGCGGCTGCACGGTCTGCGGAACCTGGAGCCGCGCGTATCTCAGGCACCTGTTCAAGAGCGGCGAGATGCTGGGGCCACGGCTCCTCTCGTACCACAACGTCGCGTTCCTCACCGACCTGACGGCGGAAGCTCGCGCGGCGATCGCGGCCGGCGAGTTCGACGCGTGGGCCACGCGCTGGACCCATCGCTACGCGAACACTCCACAAGCGGAGGTGTCATGCACGAACTGATTCCGATACTGGCGATGGGCTCTCCGAGCCAGGCCGGCGGTGTGGGCGGTATCGCCGCGTCGATCCTCCCCATCGCGGCCATGATCGCGATCCTGTGGTTCCTGCTGATCCGGCCGCAGAGGAAAGAGCAGCAGCGGCACCTGGAGATGGTGAAGAACCTGAAAAAGGGCGACGAGGTCGTGACGGTGGGCGGGCTCTACGGCCGTATCATGTCGCTCGACGCCGAGAAGGTCTCGCTCAAGGTGTCCGACAACGTCAAGATCGACGTCGAGAGGTCGAAGATCGTGCGGGTCGTGACGCCGACGATCGAGGAGGTCGAGTCGAAGTGATCCGCGAGATCCGCCTGCTGGGCGATCCGATCCTGCGCCGGAGCACGGATCCCGTCGAGCGCTTCGACGCCGAGCTCGCGTCGTTCCTGGATGATCTCGTCGAGACGATGTACCGCGCGGAAGGGGTGGGCCTCGCCGCGCCGCAGGTGGGGGACGCTCGGCGCGCGACCGTCATCGACGTCAGCGAGGAGCGCGACGGCAGCCTCGTCCTCGAGCTCGTCAACCCCCGCATCCTGCGCTCCGAGGGGTCGATCCCGAGCGAGGAGGGGTGCCTGTCGATCCCCGGCCTGACCGAAACGATCGAGCGCGCGGCAGAGGTGGAGGTGGAGTATCAGGACAGGCATGGAGTGCGCAACGTGGTTACCGGCACGGAGCTCCTCTCGCGCGCCCTCCAGCACGAGATCGATCACCTGAACGGCATCCTGTTCATCGACTACCTGGGTCCGCTCAAGCGCCGCCTGGCGGTGCGTGAGTGGCGCCGCTCGATGGCCGAGCAGGGGATCCAGGTCGCCGACTGACGGGCGGAAAACAGGAAATGCGCGTCGTCTTCTGGGGGAGCCCCGAGTTCGCGGTGGCCGTGCTCGAGGCCCTCCTGGCGAGCGCGCACCAGGTGGCCGGTGTCGTGACCCGGCCGCCGGAGCCCGGCGGACGCGGCAGGCGGCCGCGGGCGACACCGGTGGCGCGGCTCGCGGAGTCGGCGGGCCTCCCGACGCTGACGCCGGAGCACCTCCGCGGCGAGGCCGTCCGCGCCGAGCTCGTCGCGCTCGAGGCAGACGTCTTCCTGGTCGCCGCCTACGGGGCGATCCTCCCGCCGGACGTCCTCTCCCTGCCGCCCCATGGGTCCCTCAACGTGCACGCCTCCCTCCTGCCGGAGTATCGCGGGGCGGCGCCCGTGACGCGCGCGATTCTGGACGGAAAGCGCGAGACCGGCGTCACGATCATGCGGATGGAGCAGGGGCTGGACACCGGTGCGATCTGCCTGCAAGCGGTCGAGCCGATGATCGCCGACGATACGGCGGAGACCCTGACGCGGCGGCTCGCGGCCCTGGGCGGACGCGCGGTCGTCGAGGCGCTCGATCGACTGGCGGCGGGGGCGCTGATCGAGACCCCGCAGGACGACGCGCGCGCGACCTACGCCGCCAAGGTCACGACGGCCGAGGCGCGGATCGACTGGTCGCTTCCGGCCGGGGCGATCGAGCGCGCCGCGCGCGCGTTCGACCCCTGGCCCGGGGCATGGACGACCTTCCGCGGCGACCGGCTCAAGGTCTTTCGCGTCGGCTCCCCCGACGGGGCGGTGCTCGCCGGTGGACGGGAGATCGACGGGCGGGGCCGCCCCGGGGAGATCGTGTCGGCCGATCCGGCGCCGATCGTGCGGACGGGCGACGGCCGCGTAGGCCTGGATCTCGTCCAGCCGCCCGGGGGTCGGCGTATGACGGGGGCGCAGTGGGCGCGGGGGCGCGGGGTCGAGCCCGGCGAGACGCTTGGCTGAGGCGCCGCGCCTCGTGGCCGCGACCGACGCTCGACAGCTCGCCCGGCCCGATTTCGCGGTACGCCTCGACGCGCTGCTCGCAGGGGGATGCCCTGCCGTGTGGATTCGCTCCGGCGGGCTCGGGGGCCGGGATCTCCTCTCGCTGGCGCGCGCGGTGCGGACGGCATGTGACCGGTGGGGCGCGGAGCTCTGGATCGGCGACCGGGCGGACGTCGCCGCCCTGGCCGGCGCCGACGCCGTCCAGCTTCCCGAGCGGGGCCTCTCGATCGCGGGGGCCCGCCGCGTGGCGGGATCGGCCTTGGCGGTCGGCCGCTCGGTCCACTCGGTCGATGCAGCGGTGGCCGCCGCGCGCGAGGGCGCCGACCGCATCGTGGCGGGCACGATCTTCGCGAGCGCGAGCCATCCCGGGAGGGGGCCGGCGGGACCCGGGCTGCTGCGTGAGATCCGCGCCGCGCTGGAAGACGGATCCGCCCGCACCACTCTCTACGCAATCGGCGGCGTGGACCCGAACCGCGTCGAATCCGCGATCCGCGCGGGGGCCGACGGGGTCGCCGCGATCGGCGCCCTGTGGGACTCCGACGACCCGGCAGCCGCGGCTCGCGCGCTCCTCGACGCGCTTCGGCGCGCGCTCGGATGAGTGGTACATTCCCACGCATGAAATCGACGTCCGACGAGACGCCAGCACGCGCCGTGGCGGCGAAGGGCGCGTTCGATATCCGAGCCAACGGCGAGGTTCGATCGGTCGCGCCGGGCACGTCGGTGGCGGGGTTCCTGGCGCGCCACGATCTGGATCCCGAACTCGTCGTCGTCGAGTGGAACGGCCGCATCCTCCGCCGGCAGGAATTCGACGGCACGGTGCTCGAGCCCGGCGACGAGCTCGAGATCGTGCATTTCGTGGGCGGCGGATGAACGGCCGCCTGCATCTCGGCGACCGGACGTTCGGCTCGCGGCTCATCATCGGAACGGGCAAGTACGATTCGCCCCGGGTCATGGCGGCCGCGCTCGAGGCATCCGGTGCGGAGATCATCACCGTGGCGGTCCGCCGCGTCGATCTCGACGCCAGCAAGGAGGAAAGCCTCCTCCACTGGCTCGATCCAGAGCGGGTTCTCATCCTGCCGAACACAGCGGGATGCTATACGGCCGAGGAGGCGATCCGGGTGGCGCGGCTGGGGCGCGCCGCAGGGCTCAGTGAATTCGTCAAGCTCGAGGTGATCGGCGACGAGAAGACGCTCTACCCCGACGTCGTCGAGCTGATGACCGCGACGGAGACGCTGGCCCGCGAGGGGTTCATCGTGCTCCCCTACACGAGCGACGATCCGGTGGTCGCGAAACGGCTCGAGGACGCGGGCGCGGCCGCGGTCATGCCGCTCGCCTCGCCGATCGGGTCCGGGCTCGGGCTGGTGGACCCGCTCGGGATCCGGTTCATCCTGGAGGCGGTGTCGGTTCCGGTCATCGTGGATGCCGGCGTGGGCACCGCGTCGGACGCGGCCGCCACGATGGAGCTCGGAGTGGACGGGATCCTCATGAACACGGCGATCGCCAAGGCCGGCGACCCGGTGCGCATGGCCGAGGCGATGCGGCTGGCGGTCCAGGCGGGCCGGATGGCGTTCGAAGCCGGCCGCATGGACAAGCGCGCGTATGCCTCGCCGTCGAGCCCGGTCGCGGGGCGGGTCGGCGGCTAGCGTAGAGACGGCTGCGGACGGCGGGCGCGCGAGCCCGGAGCGCCGCGCGGCCCTGGCGGTGTTGCGGGATGTCCGCAGAGGGGCGCGGGCCGACGAGAGCTTCGCCCTGCGCTCCGGGGTCCTGGATGCCGGGACGCGGCCGTTCCTGATGGAGCTCGCGTACGGCGCCATCCGCTGGCGGAAGCGGCTGCGCTGGGAGCTGGCGCGCCATCTGCGGAAGGACCTCGCGGCGCTGCCCGCGGACGTGCTCGCGATCCTGGAGCTGGGGGCGTACCAGCTGCGGTTCATGGGCGGGGTGCCCGCGTGGGCGGCGGTCGACGAGAGCGTCAAGCTGGTCCGCGGCGAGACCCCGGCGAAGATCTCGCGCTGGGCGGCGGGCCTGGTCAACGCGGTGCTTCGGAACCTCGAGCGCGCGGGTCCGCCGGCCCCGCCCGAGGACGCGGCGCCCGCGGCCCGGCTCGCGATCGTCCACTCCCACCCCGAGTGGATGGTCGAGCGCTGGATCGCGCGCCACGGGTTGGAGGCGACCGAGGCCCTGCTCGCCGGGAACAACGTCCCGCCGCCGCTCCACCTCAAGGTGAACCGGCGCCGGGCCGACGCGGACGAGGTTCTGGGCCGGCTCCGCGAAGCGGGCGTGGAAGCCGCGGCGCACCCGGCGAAGCCGGACGCGATCGTGATCGCCTCGGGTGCCGCGCCGGAGGCGCTGCCGGGGTGGGCCGAGGGTTGGTTCTGGGTGCAGGACGCCGGCGCCCAGTGGATCGTCGAGGTGGCGGGGGACCCCGGCACGGGCTGGACTCTCGACGCGTGCGCGGCGCCCGGCGGCAAGCTCATGGGCCTGCTCGAGCGCGCGCCGGAAGCCCGCGCGCTGGCGCTCGATCTCGACCCGGCGCGCCTCGCGCGCATCCGGGGGGCCGCGGAACGGCTGGGGATCGGCGGCGGA
>DATFFS010000127.1:0-14691 GCA_035249945.1 Gemmatimonadota bacterium | reverse complement strand
CCGTCGACTAAGCCTGTAGCGGTCTTCATCGCGCCTTCTTCGGACGTGGGTTCGACTCCCACCGCCTCCACCAGAGCGACGAGCCCGGCTCGAGAGAGCCGGGCTTTCTGTTTCCCGATCCCTATATTGGCGGCCGATGTTTCCCGTCCTCTTCCGAATCGGCGGATTCACCGTCACCTCCTACGGTGTCATGCTGGTCCTGGCGTTCATCGGCGCCGGGATCGTCGTGGCGCACCAGTTCAAGCGCCGGGGGTGGGATCCGGGCACCGGCCAGGACGTGGTGCTGGCGGCGATGCTGGGCGGCCTGGTGGGATCGAAGCTCTACTGGGCGTTCAGCGAGTGGAGGCTGCTGCTCGCCGACCCGATGGGGATCCTGTTCTCCCGTGGGGGATTCACCTACTACGGGGGACTGGTCGGGGGGATCGTCTGCGTAATCCTGCTCCTGCGCTGGCGCAAGCTCCCCCTGGGAGAAGCGGTCAACGCCGTGACGCCCGCCGTGCCGGTAGGGTACATGCTGGGGCGGGTAGGCTGCTTCCTGGTGGGGGACGACTACGGCCGCCCCACCGATATGCCATGGGGGATCGCGTTTCCGGCCGGCAGCCCGCCGACCACCGTGCCGGTCCATCCCACGCAGATCTACGAGATCCTGCTGACGCTTCCGATCTTCCTACTGCTCATGTGGCAGCTCAGGAAGTCGCCGCCCCCCTGGTTCGTGTTCTGGGAATTCCTCGTCCTGGCGGGGATCGAGCGCTTCGTCGTCGAATTCTGGCGGCTGAACCCACGGATCGCCCTGGGCCTGACCGGAGCCCAGTGGATCTCGATCGGACTCGCCCTGGTGGGGATCGCCGGGATGGCGATTGCCGCGCGCGCCGAGACGGCAGCGCCAGCGCTCAGAAGATCTGCAGGTTGATGTACTTCCGCGGGTTCTGCTGGATGTCCGCCAGCAGGGCCTGAGACTCTACCACGAAGCGGTCCAGCCGCTCGTACAGCGCGGGATCGTTGACGAGACGGGCGATCGTGCCGTCGCCGCCTTCCATCTCCGCCAGCAGCTGCTGACCCTCCCGCATCGTCTGCACCATCTCGCCGTACAGCTCCGGATCGCGCACGAGCTTGCCCAGCGTGCCTTCTCCCGTGCGGATCTGCGCGGTCAGCTGCTGGAGATCCCCAGTCGTCCGGACGAGCTGCTCGTACAGCTCCTGATCGTTGATGAGCGCCGGCAGTGTGCCGTCCCCCGACTCCATCGACGTCAGGAGGTTGCTGCCGCGCTCGGTCAGGGTGACCCAGGAATTGTAGAGGGCCGGGTCGTTGATCATCTTCCCGAGGGTGCCTTCGCCGTTGTTGATTCGCGCCACCAGCACGCGCGTTCCCTCGAGCGACCCAACCAGCTCCTCCACTCCCTCGGCGGCCCGTGCGATCAGCCCCTCGTAGTCGATCGGCGCCTCGTTGAGGACGATGTCCCCGGACTGCAGCGGGGCCTCGCGAGGATCCCCCACTTCGAGGTCCAGGTACTTGTCTCCCAGCAGGCCTACCGTTCCGATCTTGGCCCGGGAGGCGCGTGTGACCTTCTCCTGGACGTCCTCCTCGACGGTGAAGCGGATCAGGAGGGCGCGCGCGCCCAGAGAGTCCCCGTAGGCCTGGGAGAATCTCTCCTCGATCGAGTCGCGTTCCGTGGCGGATATGAACTGCACCTCGTCCACCGTGCCCACGTCGACCCCCGCGAGGCGCACCGGGGCGCCGGGCTGAAGGCCCGAGACGCTCGGCATGTACGTATAGAGAGGATACTTCTCGGTGAACACTCCCAGCCGGCCGCCCAGGGTCATGACGGCGAGGACGAGGATCGCGAGCGCCGCTACGACGAGGATGCCGACGCGCAGCTCGGCCCATGTCACGAACGTCGATTGCTTCATGCGCCGCTCATTCGTGCGTCGATGAACGTGCGGACGTATTCGTCGTCGGTCGTCTGGACCGCATCCGCGTCTCCCTCGAAGATGATGTGCCCGTCTTTCAGCATGGCGAATCGGTCACCGACCGTCAATGCGGAGCCGATGTCGTGCGTGACGACGATGCTGGCCACGTTCTGCTGGTCCCGGAGTTTCTTGATGAGCTCGTTGATCGTCTCGGAGGTGATCGGATCGAGGCCGGTCGTGGGCTCGTCGTAGAGCACGATCTTTGGAGTGCCCATTACGGCCCGCGCGATGGCCACCCGTTTCCGCATGCCGCCCGACAGCTCCGCGGGCATGAGATTCTTGACCCGCGACTCGAGATCCACGAACGAGAGCTTCTCCTCGACCAGGCGCTCGATCTCCTCGTCGGAGCGGCCGCCCATCTCATGCAGGCGGAAGGCGAGGTTCTCGCCCACCGTGAGCGAGTCGAACAGCGCCCCGCCCTGGAACACCATTCCTATCTCGCTGCGGACCTGATCCAGCACTTCCTGATTCGCGTGGACGATGTTGACCCCATGGACGTAGACGCGGCCGGCATCGGGCTCGAGGAGCCCCAGGATGATGCGCAGGATCGTGCTCTTCCCGGTCCCCGAGCCGCCCATCACGACCAGCGTCTCGCCGCGGTCCACCTCCAGCCAGATGCCGTCCAGGATGACCTTCTGCCCGAACGCGAGGTGCACGTCCTCGAGGTCGATCATCCGGTTCTCCGGGTCCGGCTCACGGTCACGCCCGGGCACCGCCCGGGGGGACCAGCCGGGATCCGGATGCAGGTCCGGATGTCCGAGCTCCTTGCGCTTCCTACGGCTGCGGAACATCGGCTCCCAATCTATCCTTTCGCTCGGCCGCGGCATGCCGCGGATGGCGCCTCAGTGACCGAAGACCTCGATGAACAGCTTGGTCATGAAGAAGTCGGTCGCCAGCACGAGCACCGAGGAGAGCACGACCGCCTGGGTGGTCGACCGGCCGACGCCTTCCGTGCCACCGGTGGTGGTCAGCCCGCGGTAGCAGGCGACCATCGTGATCACGAAGCCGAATACCAGCGGCTTGGCGAGCCCCGTGAACAGATCGCTGAGGTAGAGGCCGCTCCAGACTGCGTTCCAATAGGTCGAAGAGCTCTGGTGGAGCATGAGCCACGAGATGAGCTGTCCACCGATGATGGCGATGAAGTCGGTGGCTATGGTCAGAATCGGCATCATGATGATGCCGGCCAGAACGCGCGGCTTGACCAGCTTCTTGACGGGGTCGGTCCCCATGGCCTCGAGCGCATCGATCTGCTCGTTGACCCGCATCGATCCGATCTCGGCCGCGATGCCCGAGCCCACGCGCCCGGAGACCATCAGCGCCGTGAGGACGGGCCCCAGCTCGCGCACCACGGAGGCTCCCACCAGCTGACCGACGAAGAGCGAGGCGCCGAACTTCGAGAGCTGGACCGCCGATTGCAGGGCCAGCACCATGCCCGTGAAGATGCCCGTCAGCGTGACGATGACGAGGGATTGGACGCCGAGGACGTCCATCTGCACGAACGTGTCCCGCCAGTACAGGGGCGGCCGCGCGATCGAGATCATCGTGCGGCCCACGAGGATGGACATGTTCTGGACGCCGAGGAGGGCGGACTTCACCGGGCGGCTCAGTGTCGCTGTCGTCATCGGCGAGCACAGGATACCCGTCGGGCGCGGGGAGCCGCAAGAGTCGGCCGGGCATAGATTGCGGGCCATGACGCAGGTACAGCCAGCACGGGTCGAAGCCCCCCGCTCGGACGGCCGTGGGCCGGCGGAGCTCCGCGCGACCACGATCGAGCGTGGCGTTCTCCAGCATCCCGAAGGGTCCTGCCTGATCGGGGTCGGCCTGACGAGGGTCCTCTGCACCGCCTCGGTCGAGGAAAGCGTGCCGCCCTGGATGCGAGGGAAGGGAAGGGGATGGGTTACGGCCGAGTACCGGATGCTCCCGCGTGCCACCCATACCCGCACCGCGCGCGAGTCCAGTCGCGGCCGGATCGGCGGACGGACCCACGAGATCCAGCGCCTGATCGGCAGGAGCCTCCGGAGCGTCGTCGACATGGGCGGTCTGGGGGAGCGCACCGTGTGGCTCGACTGCGACGTGCTCCAGGCCGACGGGGGGACGCGGACGGCGGCGATCACGGGCGCGATGGTGGCGCTCTATGACGCCCTGCGGCGGATCTCCGGCGAGGGCCGGATTCCGGCGATCCCGATCGGGGATTTCGTTGCCGCGACCTCGGTCGGGATCGTGGGTTCGTTCCCGGTCCTGGACCTCTGCTACGGCGAGGACTCGGCCGCCGCGGTCGACATGAACCTCGTCATGACCCAGAGCGGACGATTCGTGGAGATCCAGGGCACCGCGGAGGGCGAGCCGTTCGACCGCGGGGCGCTCGACACGCTGCTCGAGTTGGGCGCGCTCGGCATCCGCCAGCTGATCGAGCTCCAGCGCGGCGCGCTCGGTCTTTGACGGCCGGAGGCACCTGACCCGGCTCGTCCTCGCTTCCGGAAATCCCCATAAGCTGGAGGAGATCGCGCCCCTGCTCGCGGGAACGGCCGTCGAGCTCGTGCCGATCAAGAGCCTCGTACAGGACTGGGACGTGGATGAGATCGGCGAGACATTGGAGGAGAACGCCGCCCTCAAGGCGCAAACCGCCGTCCACGCCACCGGGATGCCGGCGGTCGGCGACGACACCGGCCTGTTCGTGGACGCGCTGGGAGGCATTCCCGGCGTTCTTTCCTCCCGGTATGCGGGACCCGGATGTACGTACGAGGACAACGTCCGCAAGCTCCTGGCGGCGATGGCGGGGGTCCAGCCGGCGTCTCGGACGGCCCGCTTCCGGACGGCGGTCGTCCTGGCCTGCCCGGACGGGAGCGGGCAGGCGTTCGATGGCGTGCTCGAGGGATCGATCGCCGAGCGAGCACGTGGGACAGGAGGATTCGGCTACGATCCGGTGTTCGTGCTGCCGGGCGGCGCGACCCTGGCCGAGCTGTCCCTCGGCGAGAAGAACCGCGTCAGCCACCGCGGCGCGGCGTTCGCGGCGTTCGCGAATTGGGTCGCGGCCCGGGGCGAGCGTGGCATTTGCCCGTGCGGCCCGGGGATTCGATACTGAGTCAGGCGGCCGCTCCAGCCCGAGGAGGAAGCATGAACGTCCAGGACATCCTGGATCGGAAGGGAACCACCGCGGTCAGGACGATCCCTCCGGACCGGACCATCGCGGAGGCGGTCTCGCAGCTCGTCGAGCACAACATCGGCTCGCTCGTGGTGGTCGAAGACGAACGCCCCGTGGGGATCGTGACGGAGCGCGACATCCTCCGCTGCTGCGCGGACGACATGGGCAAGGCGGCGTCGACCCGAGTCGCGGAGGTCATGACCCAGGACCTCATCATCGGCGAGGCCGAGGACACGGTCGACTACGTGATGGGAATCATGACGCGGAACCGGATCCGACATCTCCCGATCATGCGACGCGGTAAGGGGATGCTCGGAATGGTGTCGATCGGAGACGTGGTCGAGTCGCAGCTCCGCGAGACCCGCTACGAGAACCGCCATCTCCGGGAGTATATTTCCGGCAGCTATTGATCGATCCATTCGCCGCCGCACCCGCGGCGGCCCGTCGGGGCGTGGCGCAGTCTGGTAGCGCACCTGCTTTGGGAGCAGGGGGTCGCCGGTTCGAATCCGGCCGCCCCGACCACCTTAACTATTGGTAGGAAGTAGCTTACGTCATAGGTCCCTGCTATCAGATTGGCAGCTTTTGGAGCTGAGTGCGCGTAAAGTGCGCTTTTCCATTGAGGTCAGCGCGTCCTCCCCTCGGAGGACCCGTCTACTATCATTTCTAGAGTCTTAAGGAGTGGCCTGATAGTGGGAGATGCCATACCGCGCACCACGATTTCGACACTAAGCTGCCCCTCTGGCACTAAGCTGGGGTTCGTATTTGCTCCCACGAGTTCCAAGACGGGAGGTTGTGCCTCATCTGATTGAGATAGCAAGTGCCGCAGGTAAACAAGCTGGAGTAGCGGGTTTTCACCCCTTGCATTCTCCCAGTTAGATATAGTCTGATCAGAGACACCGACCCATTGCGCCGCCTCATGTTGAGTGGCTCCGGTGGCAGTCCGCGCGGAACGGAGTAATTCACCGATACGCTGGACATCAGATTCTGAAAGATTGTTGCTCAATGGCTCTGCTTCCCTTCCAAGTTGATGTCGGCGAGGCCGAAGACTCTCTTACAAAGTTTGCAAGGCTTTAAGCTGTTGGGGTGTTGTCCCACCTCAGCCGTGAGATCGACAACGGTGTTCTGATCAACTGCGAGGTGTAGGCTAGAAAGGACAAATCGGCTTCGTCCGCAAAGAGTGAGTTCGTTGCCTCTACGGGCCATATGCACACGCGTCCGATTAGTCCTGCCGATATAAAAATCTATCAGAGCGGCCCGGGTGGTCTCCCAACGATATAAAGCCTCCGCCACAAGACATCCCCCCTGAAGGCTGTCAATATGATTGTTCTACTGCCTCATTATCCCATACGATGCATGGAGCGCGCTAGGGGGCGTAATTAAGTGTACTAGTTATAGAGGTAGTCTTTCACCGCCCCCGAAGCCTTGCCACGGCATCGAGCACACCACACTCCGTGTGCCAGACTCCTCGGATCCTTTACCGCCGACGTGCATGTACACGACGCGCGGCTCTTCGCGCACGAAATGCTTGTGGAGCGCGGTCGCAGTTAGCTCGCTCTCTATGATTCGGGGGCTCGCGATGTGCGGATCTCCCGAACGAAACACGCACCCCTTCAACAAACGATGCATTTTGTCGCCATGAAGCCGACGGCGGCAAATCGGCACGCGGGTCCCCAACCCGACGTCACGGTCTCCTTCAGTGAGGCGGCGCGAACTTGGGCCAAGGTCGCCTCCCTGAGCTTTGGAGGGCCGGCCGGCCAGATCGCGGTCATGCAGCGCATCCTGGTCGACGAGAAACGATGGGTGAGCCAGCGGCAGTTCCTTCATGCCCTCAATTACTGCATGCTGCTGCCGGGACCGGAGGCCATGCAGCTGGCTGCATACATCGGGTGGCTGATGCACCGCTGGAAGGGCGGGCTGCTCGCCGGCGTGCTCTTCGTCCTCCCCGGTTTCGTTTCCATTCTAGCGCTCAGCATTCTCTATGCGGGCTGGGGGGACGTGCCGCTCGTCGAGGCCATCTTCTACGGAATCAAGCCGGCAGTGCTAGCGGTGGTAGTGCATGCGTTGGTCCGGGTCGCGAAGCGGGCGCTGGCGGGTCCTCTTCTCGTCCTCATCGCCGGGCTGGCGTGTGTCGCGATCTTCGCCTTCGGCGTCCCCTTCCCGGCGATCATCGGTGTTGCCGCCCTGATAGGCTGGCTGGGCGGCCGTCTGGGTATTTCCGCGCTGAGGGCTTCGCCCGTGCCCGGGGCCGATGATCCGCCGGAGCCCGAGCCCGTCCCTCCGCCTCCAATCCGCCGCACGGTGGCAACGGTGCTACTCTGGCTAACGATCTGGTGGGTGCCGGTGGGCCTGCTCGCGGTCGCTCTACCCGGCAGCGTCTTCGTTACCGAGGCCGTCTTCTTCTCGAAGACCGCCACCGTGACGTTCGGCGGCGCCTACGCAGTCCTCGTCTACATCGCCCAGCGTGCTGTCGAAGACTTCGGCTGGCTCTCGGCGGGCGAGATGCTCGATGGGCTGGGGATGGCCGAGACGACACCGGGTCCCCTGATCCAGGTGATACAGTTCGTGGGCTTCCTGGGTGGATTCCGCAACCCTGGAGCCATGAATCCGTTCATTGCAGGCGTACTCGGATCGGTCGTGACGACCTGGGTGACGTACGCACCCTGCTTTCTCTGGATCTTGGCCGGCGCGCCCTACATCGAGCACCTGCGGGGGAGGAGGGACCTGACCGCCGCGCTGTCGGCCGTCACGGCCGCGGTCGTGGGGGTGATCCTCAACCTGGCGGTATGGTTCTCGATCCGGACGCTCTTCGGCGAGACCGACCGCCTCACGAAGTGGATTCTCGAGTTGGACGTTCCTACCTGGCGGACGGTCGATCCGATCGCGGTTGCGATCGCGGCGGGTGCCGCGCTGGCACTTTTCCGCTTCCGGCGCGGGATCGTCGAGACCATGGCCGCGGCCGCGCTTCTTGGCATCGCGGTACGTCTACTCGGCTTCTCTTGAACAGTGCAGGGAGCGGATTGGGAAGCAAGGACTATTGCGCCAGGGTTCCGGTCGGGAGCCGCTTGAGCTACGCGGGAGGGGAACGAAGCGAAGAGCGCGCCCCCCTATGAACGGCTACTTGAGAACCGGGACTTCCGCGACCTCTTTGCCGCCCAACTGACATCTCTGGTTGGCAGCGGCGTGACCAGCATCGCGCTGGCAGCCTATGCCTACGAGCTCGTCGGGAGCGACGCCGCCGTCGTCGTGGGCACCGCAATCATGCTGCGGATTCTCGCCTTCGTCCTCATTTCCCCCGTGGCGGGTGTAGCTGCAGATCGCATAGATCGGAAGCGCATGCTCGCCGCCGCCGACCTGATCCGGGTGGCGCTCCTGGGGTTCTTCCCGTTCATCACCTCGGTCAGCCAGATCTATGTCCTGATCTTTGCCGTAAACGCGGCGACCGCCTTCTTCACACCGACCTTCGAAGCAGTTCTTCCCGAGGTTGTATGCCTCCGGCAATACACGCGTGCGGTGTCCTGGTCGCGTATCGCTCTCGCCCTCTAGGCTGCAGTAGGACCCATGGGGCCGGCTCGGCCGTTGTGGCGCTGCTGCTACCGCATCGGCGTCACAGGCTGGAAGGGGTTTCCTGAGGAGTTGGAATTTCGGAGAGGGAGGACGCCTGCTACTCGCTCGTTTCGGTTGTTGGCGGTTGCGGTTTTGGCTGGTGTTTGATATGAATCAACCATGATTGACGTGTCTTAGGGGATCGTACAGGGGACGCACCGGTAACAGGGGAGGGGTGAATGATCGCCGAGAGGATGCATGCTGTGGTCCGCGCGCTTGACGAACATATCTGTATCGCGACGCTGGCGATCGTCGTCACGGCCGCGGCTGCCACAGTGACGGGATGCCAAGAGAGTGATGTCGAGCAGGCGGAGCCCGCGGCGCCAGACAGCGTAACCGCGGAGGAGACAACGCCCGAGCTCCTCGCCGAAGGCCAGCGCATCTTCCGGTTCGACACCTTCGGCGACGAGAAATTCTGGACCGACACGCTCCGCATGAATGAAGTCGTCGAGCAGAACGTCGACCCGACGACTGCGCTCGCGGTCGGGCTCAAAGTGGACGCCGACGTTCTGCCCCCCGGAATTCTCGAGCAGGTTGACCTCACGAGTCCTGCGACCACCGTGGCGCTGCTCAAGATGAATGCCGTCGTGGGCGTCCAGGCCACGGTCGATGAGAACAACCATATCACCCGGCTTGGCATCACCTGCGCGCTGTGTCACTCCACCGTCGACAACTCCGTCATGCCCGGCATCGGGCGTCGCATGGACGGCTGGCCCAACCGGGACCTGAATGTCGGGGCCATCATCGCCCTCTCGCCGGCGGTGACGGCGGAGCAGAAGGCGGTCTACGAGTCATGGGGTCCCGGCATGTACGACCCCCGCTTCAACTTCGATGGACAGAGCACTCCCCTCGTCCTGCCGCCCGCCTACGGCCTGGCCGAGGTGGAGAACGAAACGTACACGGCCGAGGGACCGATATCGTATTGGAACGCCTACGTCGCCGTCACCCAGATGCATGGGCAGGGCGACTTCTCGGATGAGCGGCTCGGGATAGACGTCCGACAGTCGCCCGACCTGGTCACCTCGAAGCTCCCCGCGCTACGCGCCTACCAGCACAGCCTGCCTGCTCCAACACCCCCGGCCGGGAGCTTCGATGTCGCTGCCGCCGAGCGTGGACGCGCGCTCTTCGACCAGACGTGTGCGGTCTGCCACATAGACGCCACGGGCACCGACAACAACACCGGCACGCTGCATGCGCCGGAAGAAACCGGCGTCGATGGGGCATACGCGGCGCGCACGGCGAACAGGGCGTATCGCACGACCCCTCTCCGGGGTCTGTGGCAGCACCCGCCGTACTTCCACGACGGCAGTGCGGAGACCCTGGCGGACGTGGTGGGGCACTACACCCGCGTGCTCACCCTGGATCTGACGACAGAGGAGCAGCAGGATCTCGTAGAGTTCTTGAAGTCGCTCTGAACTTCTCGAGATACCCGAGGTCGAGGGCTTCGCGAACCAGTGCCATCGTAGCCTGGGCCGTTTCGCGAGCGCGCTCCGTGCCGACCGCCAGGGCGTCGCGGACCAGTCGCATATCGGAAGCATAACGAGCGCGGCGCTCCCGGATCGGGTCGAGGAACGTGTTGAGCGCCGCGGCGAGCTTCTGCTTGACTTCCACGTCGCCTACCGCGCCGCGGCGATACCGCTCCTTCAGATCGGCCACCTCCTCCAGGTCCGGGTTGAAGAGGTCGTGATAGAGGAAGACGGGGTTGCCTTCGACGTGGCCGGGATCGGTGGCACGGATGCGGGTCGGATCGGTGTACATGGAGAGGACCTTCTCGTTCACGACGGTCGGCGTGTCCTTGAGATAGATCGCGTTGTCCAGCGACTTGCTCATCTTGGCCTGGCCGTCGGTCCCCACCAGTCGCGGCGCCCGTCCCACGAGCCCCTCGGGCTCGGGGAAGACCTCCTGGAACAGCCGGTTGAAGCGCCGCGCCACCTCTCGTGTGAGCTCGATATGGGGAAGCTGATCCTCCCCGACCGGCACGAGGTCGGCACGCTGCAGGAGAATGTCGGCCACCTGCATGACCGGGTAGGTGAAGAAGGCCACGGGCACGGACCTTCGCCCGAAGTCCCTCATCTCCGCCTTGAGAGTCGGGTTTCGTTGGAGCCTGCCGAGGGGCACGAACCAGCTCAGCCACATGGCCAGTTCGGCGTGCTCCGGAACGAGGCTTTCGATGACGAAGGAGCTGCGCTCCGGATCGAGTCCTACGGCCAGCCAGTCCAGCGCCACCTCCCACACCGATTCTCGTACGTGGGGGAGATCGTCCGCGTAATCGGCGACCTGATAATCAGCGATCAGGAACCGGCAGTCGTAGTCTGACTGCAGCTTCACCCAGTTCTCGAGTGCGCCCGCATAGTGGCCGAGGTGCAAGGGCCCGGTGGGCCGGATCCCGGTCAGTATCCGCTTGCCTGCCGTCAGTTCTCCTCGGATGCTATCGCCTGAAGCGCGATCACCGAATGTGCATACGCGCCGCCAGCTCGCATCTCCGCGGCGACCCAAATCGCCTCCATGACCTCCTGCTCGGTCGCCCCTTCCCGGCGAGCGGCCTTCGTGTGGCCTCGAATGCAGTAGGGGCACTGGGTCACGTGAGCCACCGCCACGGCGATGAGCTGCTTCGTCTTGGTGTCCAGCGCGCCGGCGGTGAACACCTGCCGGCCGAACTCGCGAAACGCCGCTTCGATCTCGGGGGCGAGTTCGCGTCGCTTCCGCGCGAGCTCTGCGCTCGGCGCCGGATACATGTGATTATGATTCTCCATCCGTCGGCTCCTTTGGTCGTGCATCCCTCATGGACGTCGTGTGTATGGAGGTTGCGCGCGCCTCGAAAATCTCTACCCATCCGCGATAGCGCTCTGCAATCCGGGACACAGTCTCCTGGCGCGTCGTTCTTTTCGCCACGTAGTCGGCCACGGGTTCCCAAAAGGTAGTGCGCCCCACGGCGAAACCGATGAATCCCGGGACCGACGCGGCCACCTCGAGCCAATCCGTGACCTTCTTCTCATCGACACCGCGTCCCAGCACGATGCAACCGACTTCGTGCCGGCCTCCGCGACGCGCGGTCGCGACAGCGCGCTCGCAGTCGTCACGCCGATCGAGCCCTTCGATCTTCCAGATATCCGGCTCCACTCCCGCCTCCTGCATCGTGCTTATGGACTGGAGCACCAAACCGGGTCGTATCTGCAGATCGTAGGCCGCTTCATCCCCCTTGACGCGATCCTTCTGCGCTTTGGTGGCCGGCACCAGCAGCTCGAACATGAAACGTCGATCCGCCGCCCGACAATAGTCGGAGAGTTGCTTGAGTCGCGCTGTCTGCCGCTGATTGAGGGAAGCGTCCCCCTCGGGATTGTAGCGCACGAGGGCCTTCGCGAACGTAGGGTCGAACGCTTCGATGTGCTCCACGAACGCAGCCCCGTACGCGAATTCGAACTCGTCCGACCCGCTCTTCTCCGTCGACAGCGCGGTCACGTATCCGTTCCTGGCCGCATCGCGCAGGATGGCCCCGCCGAACTCCTCGTCCACCAGGATTCCGGCTGAAGCAGTGGGCACGCCGAGGGCGAGGGCGAGTCGGAATCCGTCGTAGATCACCTGTTTGCTGTCGATTACCGCTTCGCGCTGGGCCGGGGCTAGTGGGGGCGCGACCTGGAACATGCCGGTCAGGTAGGAATTTCGATGGTCGAACGGAAGCAGGTACAGGGGCCGTGTGTAGCCGAGGCGCATGACGTTCCTCCCAGGGGAAGAGGATAGCCCCAAGCAGGGGACTTCGCCGATCCTCCAGGAGGGGACAAAACCCCCGGGGGAGTGTATATTGACCTGGCTGAGAAACCGCCGCGCCCCCGGCCGGGGCGCTTCTTATTGCACAGTGAGCAGCGGTAGAGACATGACGACGCCCGATTGTATCCGGAACCTGGCGATCATCGCCCATATCGACCACGGCAAGACCACGCTCATCGATGCGGTCTTCAAGGCGGCGCACGTCTTTCGGGACGGGGCCGAGGTGGCCGAGCGCGTCATGGACTCGGGTGATCTCGAGCGCGAGCGGGGGATCACGATCCGCTCCAAGCACTGCACGGTCGAGTGGGAGGGACACAGGATCAATATCGTGGACACCCCGGGCCACGCGGACTTCAGCGGCGAGGTCGAGCGCGTACTGTCGATGGTCGACGGGGCGCTCCTCCTGGTGGACGCCAACGAGGGCCCGATGCCGCAGACGCGGTACGTGCTCATGCGCGCGCTCAAGCGGGGGCTCAGGCCGATCGTGCTCCTCAACAAGGTCGACCGGCCGAATGCCGATCCCGACAAGGCGCTCCACGACACCTTCGACCTGTTCCTCGAGCTGGGCGCGACCGACGAGCAGGCGGACTTCCCGGTCCTCTACGGGTCGGGGCTGGCGGGGTGGTTCGTACGCGACCTGGACAAGGATCCCCGCGACGGAATGGCGCCCCTGTTCGAGACGATCGTCGCGAGCGTTCCGGCGCCGGATGCCGTGGTCGACGCTCCGTTCCGGATGCAGGTCTCGACGCTCGCCTGGAGCGACTACCTGGGACGAATCGGATGCGGCCGTGTTCTCCAGGGAGTGCATCGGCGGGGGGAGCAGCTGGTCCGCCGGACGTCTCGCTGGATCGACCGGGAGGCCGGCGATTGGGAGATCACGGGTCGCGATCCCGCGACGTCGAGTCGCCTGTGGGTGACGCGCGGCATCGAGCGCGAGGAGGTCGAAGAGGTCTCGGCGGGTGACATCGTCTGGATCGCGGGCTTCGAGGAGCTGGGGGTGGGCGATACGATCGCCGCGCCGGACGCGCCGGACGAGGTGCTACCGCCGCTCGAGATCGAGGAGCCGACCGTATCGATGCTCTTCCTCGTGAACAGCGGGCCGTTCGCAGGGAGCGACGGCAAAGCGGTTACCCTGCGTCAGATCCGCGACCGGCTGGCGCGCGAGGAGCGTGTCAACGTCGCGCTGCGGGTCGAGGACGTCGGCCGCTCGGACGGCGTCAAGGTCTCCGGGCGCGGCGAGCTCCACTTGGCGATCCTGATCGAGGAGATGCGCCGAGAGGGGATCGAGCTCTGCGTCTCGCGCCCCGAGGTCATCCTCCACGAGGGAAAGGACGGCTCCGTCGAGGAGCCGCTCGAGCAGCTCGTGATCCACGTCCCCGAGGATCAGCAGGGTGCGGTGTTCGAGAAGCTTGCCCGGCGGAAGGCGGAGCTCTCGGCCGTGCACAACGCCGGCACGGGGCTCGTGCGCCTCGAGTACCTGATCCCGACCCGCGGGCTGATCGGGTACCGGAGCGAGTTCCTGACGGATACGCGGGGCCTGGGGATCATGACTTCGCGAGTGGTTGGCTACGGTCCATGGCGCGGCGAGGTAGAGCACCGCGAGCGGGGCGCGATGGTCAGTCTCGACACGGGGCCTGCCACCTCCTATGCGCTGGAGAACCTGCAGCAGCGGGGGACGCTGTTCGTGGGACCTATGGAGCGCGTCTATGCGGGCATGATCGTGGGGGAGAGCGCGCGACCGGGGGACCTGCCGTGCAACCCCACCAAGCGCAAGCAGGTGACCAACCACCGCTCCGCTACGCGCGAGGTCGATACCGGCCTCAAGGCGCCGCGGCGCCAGACGCTCGACGCCGCCCTCGAGTGGATCGCCGAGGACGAGCTGGTCGAAATAACGCCGGAGTCCGTGCGAGTCCGCAAGGCGGTCCTGGACGCCACCGAGCGCAAGCGGATCGAGAGACGGCTGGCCGCGCTGTAAGCGTGGAGCCGGCGCTGCCGGTTGCTGTATCTTGATGGACGCGGGTTCGGCCAGGCTTGGCGGTTCCGCGACGCGCGCCCCGGTAGCTCAGTTGGACCAGAGCAGCGGCCTTCTAAGCCGCGGGTCGGGGGTTCGAATCCTCCCCGGGGCGCCATACGGTGACGCGCGGTAGATTCTCGCCTCACGTGGTGGGCGTAGCTCAGCTGGTTAGAGCACCAGGTTGTGGCCCTGGGGGTCGG
>DATFFS010000126.1:0-1457 GCA_035249945.1 Gemmatimonadota bacterium | reverse complement strand
GGCTGGGTCGCCCTTGCCGCCGCCGCAGCGCTGGGAGCGGGGGCGCTTTCCCGCGGCCTGCCGCGTGGCTGGGGTCTGCGCGCGGCTTTCGTGCTGCTCGCGGCGTATCTCGCGCTCCTCGGCTGGTTCCGCCTGGAGTCGTGGAGCCTTGCGCGCGGCGGCGGGGAGGCGGCCGCCGAGCTGGAGGAATCCAAGCGCCAGCGCGTGGCGGAGGTGTTCGCCAGGCGGCTCGAGGACGACCGGGGGCTGCTCCAGGCGACCGTCGGTGCGCTGGAGCGGCTGGAGGTCACCGCGTCCGGCTCCGACGCGGACGCCGATCTCTTCCGTGCGCTGGACCGGGCATCGCCGCCCGCCCTCGCCGCGGGGATCGGCTTCGAGGTCTACGACCGTGACGGCCGCCTGCGCGCATGGTGGGGCGACCCGCGCGGTGACCGGCTGCCGCCCGACTCCGTGGCGGTGCCGATCCGGCGCCCTCTCGTACGCGCGCCCTCGGGCTACCGTCTCGCGTACGTCGCGGCGCCGTGGATCGCGGTCGGGGACACCTTCGTGTTCGCGGTCAAGGACCTGTGGGCAGCGGAGTCGCCGCTGCGGCGCGAGGTGGTCGAGCCCGAGCTCCTCGTGGCGCGCCTGGAGGCGATCCACGATCTGGCGTTCCACGTCGCGCCTCCCGGCTTCGAGGACCGGCGATCGTTCGAGCCGGCGAGCCACGTGGCCGCGCCCGACGGCTCGGTGGTCGCCGAGGTCCATTCCGAGCGGTTCATGATCGACCGCTACATCGAGGGCCGGCGCGCGGACGTGGTGCGACTCCTCGCGCTCCTGCTCGCGTGGCCCTTCGTCTGGGCGCTCGCCGGGGTCTGGCAGTCGGTGCGCCAGGCGGCGATCGCCCGCCGCGGCTCCGGCTCGATCGCCGGGTGGGCGCTCGCGATCGCCGGGCAGGCCGCAGTGGTGGCCGGCGTCTGGGCGTTCCTGTTCGAATCCCGGGTTCTGGCCCTGTTCTCCCCGGAGACGTGGTTCAGCCCGCTGGCCTTCGCGGTGGCTCGGCTCGGGCCCGTGGGCAGATCCGCGGGAGACTTCGCGCTGACCGCTGCCTGCGTGGCACTGTTCTGCGTGACGACGCTCGGGGTGCTGCCCGGTCGCCCCCGCCGCCTGTCCTGGCCCTCGCTGGCGCTCCTCGCGGTGGCGGAGCTTGCGCTAGCCATGGCCATCCTACGCACGCTGGTCGGCGGCCTGGAGGCTGCGATGGCCGGGATGAGCCCGCCCGTTTTCTTCAGCCCGACGATCCTGTTCTCTCCACCGTTCCTGATGGTCCTGCTCGCGTTCGCGCTCTTCCTGTCGGCGGGGGTGATCGCTCTGGCGGCCATCCTGCGGCTGGCGGGCGCGCCGACGGGGCCGGGATCCGTGGCCGCGGCGGCCGGGGCCGGGGCGCTCGCGATCGCCGGGCAGGCCGCAGTGGTGGC
>DATFFS010000125.1:0-13168 GCA_035249945.1 Gemmatimonadota bacterium | reverse complement strand
TCACCGCCGCCGGCACCTCCGACTGCAGCTGGGGAATGACGTGCGCCACCGCGGTGTAGAACCCCACCACGCCGAGCGCGACCGCCAGGATCGACAGGTTAATGCGCCACATGCTCCGTCACGCTTTCGCCGCCCCATGCTTCGCCATGGCGTGCTCCGCCAGGCCGCCCAGCCAGAAGATGAACGCCACCAGGCTCAGGAAGATCAGGACGCACGCGCTGATCATGTTGGCCGCGTACCCCAGCGCCGGGGTCGCGGCGTATGGGCTGGTATCCCGCATGACCTCCCACACGTGCCAGTGCTGGCGGATGCCGCTCCGGGCGAACCCCATGAGGCCCATCAGCCACGTGAACGTGACGACCAGCACGAACAGTGCGTACTGGGAGCGCGGTGGCATCTGCCCCCAGCGGATCGCGCCGCGCGACTCCGATCCGCGCAGCATGGCGACGTCGAGAGCCATCACGCCCACGATCGTCGCCAGGACGGCCAGCACCTGGTAGACGCTGAACCCGATGCGGACGATCGCGCTGACGAAGTAGCCGTATACGCCGTAGAACAGGACCACCACCGCCGCGATCACGAACAGCCCGGCCTGGAGGATCGTGCCCGTCCGCATCCACGACACGACCGGCCGCCGATTGGCCCGCCGGTAGAGCAGGAACGAGAGGAACGTCGTGAGGATCATCAGGTTGACGGCCGTGTTCTTGGCGCTCATGACCCCGAGCACGCCCAGGAACGGGTGGTGGGAGCCGCCCATCGCCTCGAGCTCCGCCCGGTCGGCGATCATCGTGTGGGGCGTCGACCACACGATCACCCCGATGATGAGCACGAGCAGCATCCATTTCGTGTAGGGCAGGAAGCGCTCGGCCCCGGGGATTCGCCCCATCCCCACCCACAGGTAGTAGTTGCCAGCCAGGAACAGCACCCCGATCAGGAACGCCTGGATGATCCACAGCCAGGACATGAAGCCGCCCATCATCGTGATGCCCATCTGCTGGTTGTACTCGTAGATCTCGCGGCCCAGGTAGTAGCCGGCGAACGGCAGCACGATCAACGCGCCGATGGCGATCAGGTTCCCGACGTAGCCCATCCAGTCGTAGTGGGCGCGCTCCTCGTCGGTGCGCGAGGACAGGAAGCGGTAGCCCGCATAGGCGGCCACCACGGACCCGCCGAACACGACGTTGGCGATCAAGCGGTGGATGTTGATCGGCATCCAGGTCGCATTGGCGAACGCGCTCCAGAACTGGACCATGGCCGGCGAGGTGTCGGGCGTGACCGTGGCCGGCGGGCTCATCATGTAGGTGAGCCAGCTGTCGGCGATGAACAGGACCGCGGTCCCCCAGACGTTCAACAGGATCCCCAGCGTCCAGTGGCCGACCTTGGCCCTCCCCTGCTTCCAGCGATCCCATCCGTAGTAGTAGAGGTACAGCGTGAACGACTCGATGAAGAACAGGCCCACGTAGATCCACATCGAGACCTCGAAGATCTCGGTCATGTGGGCCCAGAACCGCGGGTAGAGGGTGGTAAGGAAGAACACCAGCACGGCGCCCCACATCGCGGTCGCGCTGTAGGCGATGAGGAGCAACCGCGTGAACTCCTTCGAGAGCCGATCGTAGCGCTGGTCGCCTCCGAAGATCCCGATCCCCTCCGCCACGACCGCGAACATCGGCACCCCGAGGACGAAGGCGGCGAACATGAGGTGCACCTCAGCGGCGATCCAGATGGCGGTACGGCTCCCGATCCACGGGAACGAGCCGTACTCGCGGGGGCCCACGACGGCCGCCTCCTGCGCGCCGGCGAGGTGGACCACCGCCAGGAGCAGGACCAGCGACGCGAGACCGGTCGCCGCCGCGCCGAGCCGGCGGCCGTTCACGACGGATCCTTGTCGAGGAAGAAGGGCTTCCGCTTGGCGAAGTCGATCGGCAGCGCCGAGCGCACCTCGTCGATCACGTCTTCGGTGACGAGCGGGTAGCCGCGCTCCGCGGCGTACTTCTCGACGCGCGCGGTCACGACCCCGCGCACGAAGCCGGGCACCCGGTGCATCCGCTCGCGGGCCGCCGCGCTCCACGCGAGCGTCGGCTTCGCCGCCGTGCCGTAGGTCACGAGGCGCGGCTCGACCACGGGCGCCAGGCCGGTTGGCTCGTACGAGCAGGCCGGGTCCTCCGCCAGCCAGTCGCCTCCTTCGGCGTAGGCGCGCGCGCGGCAACCCCCGCACACGACGCGGAACTCACAGCGGCCGCAGCGACCGCCGAGCCCGGTAGCGCGCAGCTCGCGGAAGACGCGGGAGCTGCGCCAGATGTCGCCGAACGTCTCGCTCGACAGATCGCCGGCCTCGACCGGCATGTAGGGGCACGGGGTGACCTTCCCGTCGGGCGTGATGCGGCAGTACTGGACCCCGCACGGACAGCGTGTGGCGTAGTCGAGGAGCCCGGACTCCGGATCCTGCGCCCAGGCGTGGCGCATGATCTGGGGCTGGCACTTGGAGCGCACCATCATGCGGCCCCGATACTCCTTCCCGAGCGCCACGAGCTCGGCCAGGACCTCGTCGTTCTCGCGGGGGGAGAGCCCCCGCATCCCGGACGCCCGGCCCGTCGCCACCACGAAATAGCAGTTGAACGAGACCGCGCCCTTCTCCGCGGCCCACGCGGCGAGGCGCGCGATCTCGCCCCGGTTCCCGCGCGTGACCGTCGTCTGGACGACGAAGTCGAGCCTCGCCTCGCGCAGCCGCTCGATCGCGGCCAGGGTCTCGTCGAGCGATCCGGCGCCGTGGCGGAAGCGGTCGTGGTATCCCTGGTCGAGGCTGTCGATCGAGACCGCCACCCCGCGGACGCCCGCCGCCATGAGCGAGTCGATCCGCGCCCGCGTCAGGCGGGTGCCATTCGTCCCGACGACCACCGTCGCGCCCCCGTCCGCGGCGCGGCGGGCGATCGTCTCCAGGTCTTCGCGAAGCAGCGGCTCGCCGCCGCTCAGGATCAGCATGGGCGCGGGGCTGACCTCGAGGATCTCGTCGACGACGCGCAGGCATTCGTCGGTCGACATCTCCTCGTCAGCCGCGTGCCATCCGCCCGCGGATATGTAGCAGTGGGCGCACTCGAGATTGCACCGGCGGGTCAGGTTCCAGGCCACGACGTGGGGGACGGGCTCCGGTCCCGCGGCGCGCACGGCGACATCCGCTTCCCAGTCCCCGCGCGGGGCGGGCCGGCCCGCCGACACGGCCTCGGATGTCGGAGGGGTCGTCACGCCTCCGGGGCGTCCTCCGGGGCTTCGGCGGCGGCGTTCATGAAGGCTTCGACCGCGGCCTTCGCCTCCGCCGGCGTGGCCGTCTTGAAGTCGACGGGGCACTTGTCGATCTGCTTCTCGATGTCGCGAATCGGGCAGCGCGTCACGCCGGCGGCCTTCGCCTCGTCGATGAAGCGGCGCATCTCGGGGGTCAATCCATCCACGCCCTCGGCGGCGGCCTTGAGCTGCTTGGTCTGAAGCTCCTTGAACATGACCAGCATCGTGTCGATGTCGAACTCGTCGGCCTCGATCATCGCCTGCTTGTTCTCGTCCATCACCCCGGTCGTGATCCGCCACATGGAATGCTCGCGAGCGAAGCGCTCGACAGTGTTCCGCGCCAGGGGACGCGCGATGAGCGGCACGAGCCGCAGCCGCTCGAAGGCCTCGCCGCTCCACACCACCGGGTCCTTTTCCGTCCACTCCCGCTCCTGGACGTGGCCCGTGTAGGGGCACTTCGCCATCACCATCCGCACCGCGGGGGCCTCGTCCGCGTCGCTGCCCTCGACGAGGGTGCGCTTCATCGCCTCCTCGGCCTTGATCTCGGCGAGCGCGAGCTCCTCGGCTGTGCCGATCCCCATGATCAGCTGCATGTGGGTCGGGAGGAGCTTCTGGATCGCCTCGTCGAGCCGCTCGCCGGTGACGGTCGGCAGTCCGCGGAGCTTCCCGTCGCCGTTCGACGGGGCGTGCCCGTTTCCGTCGCCATGAACGGCTCCATTCCCGTTTCCATCCCCGTTCGAATCGGCGCCGGCCGCGCTGCCGTACCGCTCGAGCACGTACTCCTCGACCGCCTTGCGGGCGATCCCCAGCGCGAACGGCGGGACCCTGAGGATCCGGACCTCCGCGTCCGGCGCCCACTCGAGGCCCGTCTCGCCGTCCTCCTCGATCCACGGGATCTCCTCGGGATGGACCTCGGTGGTGCCGACGAGAAGCGTGTTCGTCGTCGCGATGCGGATCAGGTTGTCGGCCTGGGAGCCGAGATCGGTGCCCTCGATCCGATGGCTCCCGTGGCGCGCCACGACGAGCAGGGACGGCTCGATCTCCGCGGCCCATTGGAGCACGACCTGGAACGGCTTGCCGATCAGGATCTGCGTCTCGATCGCCACGTCGGGATACTCGCCGGCCATGACCTCGGCGCGCTTCAGGTTGGCCTGGCACAGACGCAGCAGTCCCTTGTCGATGATGTTGTTGTGGAGCTCCTCTTGCTCCTCGAACTTGAACACCTTGGAGGCCTGGACCGAGAGCACGTCCTTGATGTTGTGGAATACGACGTGGTGGTACTCCACGTCGAAGGCGCTCGCCACGTACAGTTTCGCGCCATACTCGCGCGCCAGCTCCAGCGCCACCCGCATCGCCTTGTAGCTGTAGGCCGAGCCGTCGACGCAAACGAGCAGGCGGCCGCCCTCGAGCGGTCGGTCGTCGCGGATGACTAGGACGTCCTTCTCGATGCCGCGGATCGCGCGGGCCACCACCCCGCCCAGCTGGCTGAGCGGCTGCCGGCCCAGCCCGTGGGCGCCGATCGCCACCAGGTCGTAGCTGCGGCCCGAGCTGCCCGCGAGCTTCTCGTCGGCGTCCTCGTCCTCGGCGACGATCCTGCCGTCCTCGCCCAGCCGGACGTCCCCGCGCACCGTGGAGCCCCCGTCGTACTTGCCGGCGATGTTGGGATCGAACCCGATCAGGCTCGGCAGCCGGCCCTCGCCCCCGTTCGCCTCGCGTACCAGCTCCTCGTAGTTGATCCCCTCGAGCAGCTGCCGGGTCACGGGCACCCCCGCCGCCGCGCAGCGCTTCTCGACCTGGTCGAGGAAGCTGTCGGAGATCAGCTGCAGGCCCTTCTCGATCAGCTTGTCGTGAATCTTGCGCTGGCGCTTGATCTCGTCGGGGGTCTGGAAACGCGCGGGGAGGCCGGTCTCGAGCTGGCGGAAGCGGACGTCGTGAAGGCGGGCGGCGTAGACGTGGTTGCCGGTGACGCGGCCGCCCGAGCGGCGGCAGATCTCGATCGCGCGGTCGACGGCCCAGTCGGAGTGCTGGGAGTTGTCTACCGGTACGAGGATCTCTCGATACATGCCACCCGATTTCGAAGGGACGTCGACTGCAAGGGCGGTACCGGCCTCGGCGACGCCCCTATATAAAAACGGCAGTGGGACGTGTCAAACGACCCCCGCGCCCGGCTGCTACATGCCTTCCAGCCCGAGCTCGTTCCGCGCGCGGTCCATGATCTCGGGTGTGATCTCCTCGATGCCACGCTCGGAGGCGTACTCGCCGTAGATCCGTTTCACCATGCCTCGCACGAACGACGGGACGGCCAACAGGCGCTCTCTGGCGTCCTCGCTCCACCGCACGCGGCCCGGTCGCGGAGCCTCCGGCTCGCCGGCTGCGCCGGCGGGCTCCACGAGTCCGTCGATGGAGGAGCGCACGAGCTCGAGCGGCTCGGGGGGGACGGTCCTGCCGCCGACTTCTATCCCCAGCCCGCTGACGAGCCGCGTCTCCATCGGGTTGGCGAGCATCGCGGTCTCCTTGCCGCAGGCCGGACAGGCGTACACGACGGCCATCGTCCCGTCGCCGGGGATGCGTCGCTCGACGTAGTCCATGACCGCGTCGCAGCCGACGCAGAGGAACTTCACTGGGCCGCCAACCGCTGGGCCAGCGCAGCCAGGGCGCGCGCCGCCGGGCGCTCGGGGGCGCTCATCACGATCGGCATGCCCTCGTCGGTGTCGGCCGCGATGCGGGGGTCGAACGGCAGCTCGGCCCACAGCTCGAGGCCGGTGTCCCGCGCCAGCCGCCGCGCGCCGTCGGCCTCGAAGAGCGGCTCCGCCACCCCGCAGTGCGGACAGCTCCAGGACGCCATGTTCGCGACCAGGCCCACCTCGCGGACGCCGGCATCCTCCAGGAACCGCGCGCTCTTCGCTACCACGTGGCGGGCGGCTTCGGAGGGAGTCGTGACGACGAGCACGACGTCCGGGGATCCCACCAGATCGATCAGACGCGCGAGCTTCTCGGTGCCTGGCGGCAGATCGAGCACCAGGACGTCGAGGTCCCCCCACTCCACGTCGGAGAGGAACTCGCGCAGTGCCCCGCCCTCGAGCACGCTCTGCCAGGCGAACCGATGCTCCTCGGGCCCGCGCCAGCGAACCGGCGCGCCCTCCGCTACGAGGAGGTCCATCGACACCACCGCCACTCCGGCGGCACCGATGGCGGGCAGGATGCGGTCTGCTTGGCGCACGAGGCCGCCTCCGGCGCCCAGCATGCGCGCGAGCGACGGTCCGTCGAGATCCGCGTCCAGCGCGCCGACCCGGCGGCCGGCGACGGCCAGCGCCGCGGCGACGTTCGCGCTGATCGCGCTCTTCCCAACACCTCCCTTGCCGCTCCCCACAGCCACCAGCCGGCCCACGCGCGCGAGCCGGTCCCTCAGGCGCCGCCTCTGCTCGACTACCTGGCCGACGACCGACTCCGCCGCGGGATCGGCGACTTCGTGGTAGGTCCGGATCCGGCGCGGCGCGCGGCCGTCGCTCACGGCGCGAGCTGCTCTCCGGATTCGTCGAGCACCGTGAGGGCGTCCACCGGACACGAGGCGCAGGCGCTCACGATCCGTTCCCGGCCGGCCGCCTCGGCCTCCGCGCGGAACACCACCACCCCCTCGTCGTCCAGCTCGAAGGACTCGGGGGCCTCGTCGATGCAGTCCCCGAATCCGACGCAGAGGAGACGGTCGATCCGCACCGTCAGGCCGGCGATGCGACGCTCCACGACGCCGTCCCCGTCAATCACCGGAGGCTCCGGCTACGGAACCCGGCTGGATCGCGACGATCCGCAGCGGGCCGCCGGTGCCGCCCGCGATCTTCATGGGCAGCGCGACGACCGTGGCGCCGCGTACCGCCACGCGGTCCAGGCTCGCCACGTTCTCGAAGATCGGGACGTTGGCGGCGGCGAGGACACGGTGGGCGCGAAACTCGGTCGACTGCCCGCGATCGATCGAGGCGGTGTCGATCCCGACCGCCCGGATCCCGCGCTCCACGAGCCATGCCGCGCCGGCTTCGGAGAGCCCCGGGAAGTGCAGGTCGGACACCGCCTCCTGGCCGCGCGCGGCGGTCCCCAGGTAGCGCTCCGCGTCCGGCCACCGCTCCCCCCAACCCGTCCGCAGCAGGACGATCGCGCGCGCGGGGATCGGTCCGTGCGCGGACTCCCATGACTCGAACGCGTCGACTCCGATCGCCAGATCGCGATCGGCCGCGGCGGCGTCCGTCACGTCGACCACGACCGCGTCTCCGATCAGATCCTCGAGCGGGATCTCGGCCGAGGTGCGCGCCCCCTCGGCGAAATGGATCGGGGCGTCGAGATGCGTACCGCCATGCTCCGCGGCGCAGAAGGATTTGGCCGCGTACCAGCCGGCCGCCGTTTCGCCCTCGCTCACGACCTCCAGCGCGAAGGGCTCGGCGGTGGGCCAGTAGAGGGTCGATTCTCCGAAGGCATGGGTGAGATCGACGATCTCGTTGTCGGGGCTCGGGAAGCTCGCTTCCTGGGCCATGGCCGCGAAGACGTTTCCCAGAATCGCGCAGAGCGCCGCGCTCGAGACCGCGAGACGGGGCCTCACGCCTGCTCTTCGTCCGGGCGGATGAGCCGGGGGAGACCAACGCTGATCTCGATCTCGTCCGAGCCGTCAGGCCGCAGGTAGAGAGTGGCGCGATACCGTCCCTCCGGGACCTCGACGCCCAGGACGAAGAAGAACGTCACGTTGGTGTCGAACGTGCGCGACTCGCCGGGTCCAAGCGTCACGTCCACCGGCAGCGGCTGGCACCGCTTGCTGTGCGCGTCGACGACGCGCTGTTCGTCGGCGAGCCGGTAGAGCCGCAGGAGCACGATGCAGGTGTCCGGGAAGCGCAGCGCGACCGGAGCGCCGGTGGGATTGGTCAGCGTCATTCGTCCTACCAGGCGGTCCCACGTGGGCTGCAGGAGCTGTGCGGAGAAGCTCAGTTCGCCGATCCTTCCCTCGACCGGTGCCGGGAACGAAGGCTCCTCGGGGACCGTAGGCCCGAAGCCCTCCGAACCGCAGGCGAGCGCGAGCGCCATGAGCGCGGCGCCCGGAACGGCGCTCCGGCGCTTCCCCGACACGGCGGATCGAGCCTGGTAGCGAGCCATGGTTCTAGGGTACCCCGGTCGCCCTCCCGTTTCCACCCCGCCGGTCGCGCGAGACGCGCAAAGCCCGCCGCCTCGGTCAGACGGGTTCCGCCAGGACGGGCTCGAGAAGCCGATTCATCTCCTCGAATACCGCCGGGTCGATCGAGATATCGGCGGCGGCCACGTTCTCGTCGACGTGCCGGGTGGACGTCGCCCCTGCGATCACGCTCGTCACCTCGGGTCGCCTCAGGCACCATGCGAGCGCCAGCTGGGACATCGAGCATCCCGCCTTCGCGGCCAGCGGCGCCAGCCGGCCCACGGCGTCCAGCACCTCGGCCCGCCAGTATCGGCGCATGAACCCGCTCTGCGGCCCGGCGGCGCGGCTCCCCTCGGGGAGATCGGAGAGCGCCCGGTACTTCCCCGTCAGGATCCCCTGGGCGAGCGGCGACCAGACCACGTTCCCCAGACCGAGCTCACGCGTCGTCGGCGCGACCTCCCGCTCGATCGCGCGCTGGAGCGCGTTGTATTCCGGCTGGTTGCTGGACGGCGATCTCCATCCTCTCGCTCGGCACAGCTCGACCGCCTCGCGGATCTGCTCCGCAGACCACTCGGACACACCCCAGTACAGGATCTTCCCCTGGCGGCAGAGGTCGTCCATGATGCCGCAGGTCTCCTCCACCGGCGTCTCCTCATCCCAGCGGTGGCACTGGTAGAGGTCGATGTAGTCGACGCCCAGCCGACGCAGCGAGCAATGGCACTGTTCGAAGACGTGCTTTCTCGAGAGGCCCTTGTCGTTCGGGCCGTCGCCCATCGGAAAGAACACCTTGGTGGCCAGCACGTACGCTTCGCGTGGATGTCCCGACAGGGCGCGCCCCACGACCTCTTCGGCCCTGCCGCGGTCGTACACGTTCGCCGTGTCGATGAAGTTGACGCCGAGCTCGAGCGCCCGCTCGATGCAGCGCCGCGCGGTGGTCTCCTCGACCGCGCCTCCGTACGTGAGCCACGAGCCGAGCCCCACCGCGCTCAGCCGGACCCCGGACCGACCCAGCCTGCGGTACTCCAATCGGAATCCTCCTCGTTTCGTGAACAGCGGAGCTTGCGCTCGCGGATGATAGCGCACTTTTGTATCCTCTGTCTCCCGTACCGACCACCTCCACAGGATCGCCATGGGACGAAAGGCCAGGTTGCTTCGGGTCGCCTGCGACGCCGTGCGCGCGCGCGCCGGCGGACCGGCGGCGATCGCCGCGCGCCGGGACAGGCGCCTGGGCGAGATGCTGTGGCACGCCCGGCAGGTCCCGTTCTATCAGCGCCACTGGTCCGGCATCCGGTCGGGCGCTCGCCTTGCGGATCTCCCCCCCGTTTCCAAGGAGGATTGGGTGGAGGGGTTCGAGGTTTCGGTGAGCGATCGGTCGATCACGCGCGCCGCCGTCTGGGAGTACATGCAGGACCGGTCCCGGGTGGGGCGTCCGTGGCTGGATCGGTACTCGGTGTGCCGCTCCTCGGGCGTCGCGGGGAAGAAATCGCTGTTCGTGAACGATCAGGACGCGATGGACGTGTACTGGGCGCTCTGGCTCACGCGCGGCTGGATGCCGTGGCTCGGCGCGCGCGGGGGGGCCAGGCTGGGCCAGCGCGGGGGCCGGGTGGCGGCCCTGATCGCCACGAACGGCCACTATGCCAGCGCGGCCATGGTGCGGCGGCCGAGCCCGCTCGGCGCCGTCGCCAACGTACGCTCGACGACGCTGTCGATCCTTAAGCCCATGTCGCGCATCGATCGCGCGCTGGAGTACTGGCAGCCCGCCGCGCTCGTGGGCTATCCGACGGCCCTCGACCGCCTGGCCGTCGAGCAACGCGACGGGCGCCTGGCGCTCGACATCGTGGTCGCCGTCTCGGTGTCGGAATGGGTTGAGCCGGCGGCCCGCGTCCGGATCGAAGCAGCGTTCGGGTGTCCGCTGCGCGACTCCTACGCGGCTTCCGAGTTCCTGGCCCTGGGCTTCGAGTGTCCCGAGCGCTGGCTGCACGTCAACTCCGATTGGGTCGTGCTCGAGCTCGTGGACGCGGAGCTCCGCCCGGTGCCTCCCGGGGAGACCAGCCACACCGCGCTCGTCACCAACCTCGCGAACCGCACCCAGCCCGTCGTCCGGCACGATCTCGGGGATCGCGTCATGGCGCGGCCGGACCCGTGTCCCTGCGGCAGCCCGCTGCCGGCGGTGCGGGTCGAAGGGCGACAGAACGACACGCTGATCTTCCGGGACGACGGTCGCGAGGTTGGGCTCATGCCGATGGCGCTGATCACGCTGCTCGGCGCCATTCCCGGGCTCGAACCGGGCAGCCAGCTGATCCAGACGGCCGAAGACGCACTCTCGCTTCGCGTCCGGTTCTCGGAGGGAGCCGACCCGGACGCGACGTGGGAGGAAGTGGAGCGCCGGATAGGCTCCCACCTGCGATCCCACGGGCTTCCGCACGTCAGGGTGGAGCGCTCGCCGGACCCGCCGGGAAGAGACCCCAGGACGGGCAAGCTGCGCCGGACGTGGTCGGAGGTGCCGGTCTCCGTGCGCTGATCCCGCGATGGTTCAGCCTTCCGGCGTCTCGCATCCCTCCCGTCGGCGGGTATCCGCGATATGGAACACCTTCCAGCCGTCCTCTCCCTTGAAGAGCTGGAACGCGTCCACCCCGCAGTGGCTGAATTGCTCTCCCGCGTAGAACGCATACTTCATCCACGCGGTCGCGAGGTTGCGGTCGACCCGCACCTCCGCGTCCCAGATCCGCTCGTCCCATATCTCTTCGTGCGGTGTGCCGACCGCCTGCACGAAGCCGTCCATGGACGCTTCGCGCGTGAGCGTCGGCACACCCTCCCGGACGAAGACGCTGGCGCCGGTCACGGACGGATCGAGCACCGCGCGCATGGCGGCGCTGTCGCCGGCGCGCATGGCGTCGAACATCGCCTCGACCACCGCCATCACCGCGGCCTCCTCGTCCTCCTGCGCTGCCGCGGCCGAAGGGGTCGCCGCCATCGCCGCCAGCAACACGAACGCCATCGTCGCACGGATCATCGGATCTCCTCGGTTGAGTGTATCGGCGGCCGTCGGGGCGCGGTCGCTATCCCCTGACGCCCGGTACCCGGCGGGAATTCAAAACCGACTATATTCCGTCCAGTCGTCTCCCGCAGCAAAAATCACCGGCACACCCAAGGAGAACGCGCATGTCGCGATTCGTGCTTCTCGTCCCGGTCCTTCTACTCGCCTTCTCGCAGGCGACGTATGCCCAGAACTCGTACAGGACGATCCTCGAGGCCCAGCTCGACGCTGTGCAGGACAGGATGTCTACCGAGGGCTATCGCCTCGATTCGAAGGCCGCCAATACGGACATGATCGTCGGAGTGCTCGAACCCGGCGCCGAGGTGGGCCTCGAGATCGAACTGGTGTCGGGTGTCGAGTACATGATCATGGGCGTCTGCGATCAGGACTGCGACGACCTCGACCTGACGCTCACCGACCCGGATGGCAACGAGATCACGAGCGATGCGCTGAACGACGCCTACCCGGTTCTTCTGTTCTCCGCTCCGACCGGCGGCGCGCATATCCTGTGGGTCACGATGTACGACTGCTCGGTCTCGCCCTGCAGCTTCGGGTACAAAGTGTTCCGCAAGTGAGACGTACCCCGCTCCTCGCTCTGGCCTTCCTTGCGGGTCTCGCATCGAACACCGAGGCTCAGGGCACCTACCGCGACTACCTCGCGCGCCAGCTGCATGCAATCAGCCAGACGATCGCCGTGAGCGGGTACCGGCTGGACGCGGCGGCAATCATTCCCGGCGCAGGAGGACCGGTGGTCGCCCTCGAATCGACGAGCAGCGTGGGTCTGGAGGTCGTCCTCCAGTCCGGGCAACAATATCAGATTGCGACGGGCTTCTACGGCTGGGAGGGGCAGGACTGCGCGAAATCGCTCGAAGACCGCTTCGGGAACACGCTATTCGCGGGGGCGTGGAGCAAAGATCGAATCACGAACCTCCTGGACTTCACCGCGCCTGCGAGCGGGACGCACATTCTCGTCTTCAACTGCCCGGACGGCGCAAGCCAGTTCTATTATGAGGTCTACCGTATGTGGCCCGAGGGCTCCTACCGCTACGAAACCGATGCGTATCCCAGCGACATGATCGTCGGCTTCCTGAGGTCAGGCGGGGAAGTGCAGCTGGACCTGGAGCTCGATCCCGGGGTCGAGTACCTGATCGCGGGCGTGTGCGACCAGGACTGCGGCGACCTCGATCTCGCCCTCACGGACGGGGACAACGCCGTTCTCTTCACCGACGAACTCGACGACGATGCGCCGGTCCTCCAGTTCATGTCGCAGCCCGACGAGGTCTACACGATCTGGGTCACGATGTATGCATGCTCGATCGAGCCATGCAGCTTCGCCTACCAGGTCTTTCGCAGGTGACCGAGGACATCCACGGCGTCCTGCGCGGAGTCTTCGGCTTCGACTCGTTCCTTCCCGGCCAGCGCGAGGTGATCGAAGCGGTGCTGGCGGGCCGGGACTGCATCGCGGTCATGCCGACGGGCGGTGGCAAATCGCTGACGTTCCAGCTGCCGGCGCGGATCCTGCCCGGGACCGTTCTCGTCCTCTCGCCACTCATCTCCCTCATGAAGGACCAGGTGGACGCGCTCGAGGACCTGGGCTTCCGCGCGGCGCGGATCGACTCGACGCTCGGTTTCGACGAGCGCAGGCGACGGCTCGAGACGCTCCGCGCCGGCGGCTACGAGCTCGTCTACGTCGCGCCCGAGGCGCTCGA
>DATFFS010000124.1:0-2445 GCA_035249945.1 Gemmatimonadota bacterium | reverse complement strand
AAGACGAAGAGGGTCGTCCCCGCGGTCACCGGCCAGCCCAGGATCTCGTCGTCCTCGAGCGCCTCGCGCCCGAAGGAATACGCCGGCGGGTAGAGACGCATCGACTCCTTGACGACGCGCTCGGTGAACGGCAGGCGCGGCAGGTCCTCGACACCGGGCGCGCGGCCCAAGGCGTCCGCTTCCGCCTCCAGCCGCTCCGCGACGTCGGGATGCTGCGAGACCAGGTACCAGGTCCAGGTCAGCGCGAGCGCGGTCGTCTCGTGACCGGCGAGAAGCATCGTGATCGTCTCGTCGCGGAGCTGCTCCTCGCTCATGGGCGGGCCTT
Organism: Gemmatimonadota bacterium; assembly: GCA_035249945.1. Lineage (GTDB taxonomy): Bacteria > Gemmatimonadota > Gemmatimonadetes > JACCXV01 > JAHWKZ01 > JAICNR01. The sequence continues at coordinate 2,120 of DATFFS010000124.1, read as the reverse complement.
CCTCGTCCCGGGCCTGCATCAGCGCCGACAGCAGGTCGCCTCGATCGCGCCCGTCGCGATGCTCGGCGATGATCCGGTACACGAGGCGGTCCATCCGATCGACCGCCCTCCGGTAGCGCCGGTTCCCCTTCGTGGGGAGCCAGTCGGGCAGGAGCACGGGGCGGCGGATCCGGCGCGCGATCTCCTCGATGCCCGTGTCGAAGGCGGCGCCAATCTCGGCCACGTCTCCCGCGACCTCGCTGTCGAACAGGGTCTTCGAGACGACGCGAAAGGTGATCGTGGTCATCTCGTGGCGTATGTCGCGCTCCTCCCCGTCCCGCCAGCCGTCGACCCGCTCGATCGCGTAGTCGGACATCACGCGGGCGTATTCGGCGATCCGGTCGTGATGGAAGGCGGGCTGCACGAGCCTCCTCTGCCTGCGCCAGTGCTCACCCTCGTTGGTGAGGAGCCCCTTGCCGAAGATCGCGTCGACTTTGCGCCAGAAGAACGTGTGCTTGACGTAGTTCCGCTGGTTCTCGACGAGCACGCGATCGACCGCTTCGGGCGACCCGAGGAGCCACGCCTCGCGGTTCACGAGCCGGAAGCGCGCCACCTCGCCGTGCTCGCGCGCGAGCCGGGTGGCGAAGCCGAGCGTGTCGGCGGCGAACTCCCGCAGGCTGCCGAGGAGCAGGTGGCCAGGAGGCCCGGGGGGCCTCAGCGCCGCCACGCCATCCACCGCGCGAGAATTCCGCGCGCGCGGGGCCCGATGCGCGAGCGCTGGTACTGGTCGGCGATCGCGCCCAGCACCTGCGCGCGGGTCGGGTAGGGCCAGACGATTCCCGCGAGGTCGGCGAGGCCCGCGCCGGACTCCATCGCGAGCGCGACGATTGCGATCAGCTCGCCCGCATGGCGGCCGACGATCGTGGCCGCGACGATCGCGTCGCCCCGCTCCTCGACCAGTACCCTGGCGAAGCCATGTTCCTCCCCCTCCAGCCGCGCGCGGTCCACCGCGTCGAACGGCTGGACGAAGGCGCGCGGCCGAAGCCCCGCCGCGGCAGCGCTGGCGAGCGTGTGGCCGACACGCGCCACCTCAGGATCGGTGAACGTGCACTCGGGCACCGTGAGCGCGCTGACTTTCGCGCTTCCGGGAAAGAGAGCGTTCCGGAGGACGATCCGGGCGTGAGCGTCGGCGAGATGCGTGAATTGCCTCCCGCCGACGACGTCCCCCGCCGCGTAGATCCGCGGGTTCGTCGTGCGCAGGCGGTCGTCGGTGCGGATCGTCCCCCGCACGTCGAGCTCCACCCCGGCCGCCTCGAGGCCCAGGCCCGCGACGTCCGGCGAGCGTCCGGCGGCAACCAGGATCGCGTCGGTCTCGACGGATCGGCGGCCGGCCGGCTGGTCGAGCGTGAGCCGGATGCCGGACGGCGTCCGCTCGACCCGTACGAGCATCGCGCCCAGCGCGAGCTCGACGCCGTCGGCGGAAAGCGCGTCGCGGATCACCTCGCTCACGTCGGGATCTTCGGCCGGGAGAAGCCGCTCCTCGCGCTCGACGATGACGACCCGGCTGCCGAAGCGGGCGAAAGCCTGCGCTAGCTCGCAGCCGATCGGCCCGCCGCCGAGGATCGCCAGCCGCGCCGGCGGCGCGGTCAGATCGAAGACGGTCTCGCTGGTGAGATACCCGGCCTCGGCGAGGCCGGGGATCGATGGCACGGCTGGACGCGCACCCGTGGCGATCACCGCGCGCGCGAACCGGAGCCGCGCGCCTTCCACCTCTACCGCGTCGGGCGTGACGAAACGCGCCTCTCCGAGGAAGACGTCGACGCCCAACTCGCGGAAGCGGGGGGCCGAGTCGTGGTCTGCCAGCTCGGCGCGGATCCGCCGCATGCGATCCATCGCGGCGGCGAAGTCGGGCGCCGCCGTCCGCGCGGAGGCGAGGAGCGCCTTCGACGGAACGCAGCCGGTGTTCAGGCAGTCGCCCCCCAGGAGCCCGCGCTCGACCAGCGCCACGCGCGCCCCGAGCCCGGCGGCGCCAGCCGCCGAGACGAGGCCGGCGGTGCCACCGCCGACGACGACCAGGTTGTAGCGCTTCGCGGGAGCCGGGTTGATCCAGTCCGGCGGCCGGACGCGCTCGAGCAGGAGCC
>DATFFS010000123.1:0-9630 GCA_035249945.1 Gemmatimonadota bacterium | reverse complement strand
TCGCGCGCGCGGTACATCTTGAGCACGATCTTGTCCGAGAAGAAGTACGAGCCGAAGTTCATCGCGCCGGCCACGACCAGCGCGATCAGCGCTCCGCCCTCCCCGCCGACCCATCCGCCCACCAGCACCAGCCCGGCCGTCAGCACCGTCATCAGCAGAACCGTCTTCAGCATGTTCATACGCCGATTATACCCCCTTCCGCTCCGCAGGTCCCACGCAGGGCGCCTGAGCGGAAGCGATCTGGAACGGCCGGAGATCGATCAAAACGGCCCAGATGCAAGGCGGGCGACGAGTGAATTCCGAGGCGTACGTCTGTACGCCGCAGGAAAGCACGAGGAGCCCAACGCAGCAGATGGGCCGTTTTCATCGATCTCCCAACTAGTAGGTGTATTCCCAGAACAGATCGACCCCCGACTCCCGCGAGCCGACCGTCGCCTCCAGACTGAACAAATCGGTCATCTGGTAGCGCACGCCGACCGCCTGATGGTCTTCCTGACCGCCGACCTGCTGCTCGAACGAGACGAAGACGTCGGGGCTGATGAACTTGCCGACCCGGAACAGGGTCGCGCTGTCGCCTTCCTCGAGCTGCCGCTGCGAGATCTCGAACACGTCGAGATTCAGCTCGCTGGACAGCGCGCCGCGGAGCACGCTGGAGGCGATGGTGCCGGTGAAGAGATCGCGCACGGTTTCGGTGAACTGGGCCTGCTGCCCCGCGCTCGGCGTCGGTGTTCCGAACAGCGCGATCGCGATGATCTCGGACTTGTCGTAGGCGGGAGTGGACGACAGGTCGATGGTCGGGTTCTGGAGCGTTCCGCCGACCGTGATCTGCACCAGAACGTCCCCGATTCCGGAGACGCCCTCCACCGTGTTCGAGGCCACGATGTGGAGACCCGGATTCAGCTCGGGGGTGCCGTAGAAGAAGACCTCGCCCCCTTCGATCGTGAACCGCTTCCCGAACTCCTCGTAGTAGCCGCGCCGCACCTGGAGGGTCCCCGACAAGGTCGGCATGGGACCCTGCGCGGGCTTGAACAGCGAAAGGTCGCCGGAGATCTCGACCCGCATGTTGTTCGACGACAGGATCGCATCGTCCGTCACCTCGATCTCGAGGTCGAGGCGGCTCCGATCCCATAGGCCGGGCGAGCGCTCGACCGGCTCGTCGGGCCGGGCTACGCCCGGGATGTCTACGTAGATCACGGCCTCGTCGAGGTCGATCACGTCCTTGTTCCGCTGCTCCGGCATGCGGTAGATCGCTTCGTCGACGACGACGCGGCCGGTCATGACCGGGGCCTCGGTGGTGCCGCTCAGCACGACAGCGGCATGAACCTGGACGTCCTGGCGGCTGAGGTCCATGACCTGCAGATCGGTCGCATCGAGCTGTACGTCCAGGGTTCCCAGGCGCAGGTTCTGCATCGCGATGCGGCCGGCGATCTCGAAGGTCCCGCGAGCGCCGTCCGTGCCGGTGATCTGCGCGATCGTGATCTCGTCGTTGTCGAACGAGATATCGCCCCGCAGGTCCTGGTACGTGACCCCGGTCGCGGGAATCGTCAGACGTCCCCCCTCGAGCACGGCAGCTCCCGCGAAGCGCGGGCTCCCGCTCGTGCCGGTGATGTCGACCTGGATGTCGACGGGACCTTCGAGGTCGCTGAGACCCGGGATGAGGGCGGCGAGCAGCGAGAGATCGGTGTTCTCGCCGCGGATACGGAGGTCGACCGGTCGCTCCGGCAGACGGTCGGGCACCGACGCCAGCGACAGGTCGATGGGCACCGTCCCCGTCGCCACCAGGCGATGCTCTTCGGTCGGCGTCGCGATCGTCAGGTCGATCGCGGCGATCTCGTCCTCGTAGCTGACCTCGCCGCCGATGCTGTGGAAGCGGAAGCCGCGGATCGTTCCGCTCGACACCTGCCCATCGGCTTCGATGACGGGCGACTGCCGCGTTCCCCGCAGCGTGCCGGAGAGGTTGGCGATTCCCTGCCAGTCCCCCGGGGGCTGGCCCGTCAGCCGGGCTACGTCTTCGAGCTGGATGTTCTCGGCGGCGAACTGGAGGTCCGACTGCCCTTCCAACGCGAAGACCCCCTCGGCGCGCAGCGTCTGGCCGTCCTGGGTTATGCGGAAGTCGTGCGCGGTCACGCGCCCCTCCGCCAGCACGAGCTCACTCCCCTGAGCCATCTCCCACGTCCCATCCGGTGTGGTGTACCGCAGGCTCGTGAGCCGCATTTCGGTGACCGGACCGGAGAAGTCGATCGCGCCGGTGAGGCTCGCGGCAGATCCCTCCGCCGCCAGGTCCAGATCCGCCACCATCTGGATCCGGGATTCGGCGTACTCGAGCACGACGTCGGCGGAATCGGCATCGACGCCGGCCACCGACATCTGGTAAAAGGTACCATCGGCATGCATGTCGAAAGCGCTGCGGACGTCCGTCAGCTGCACGTCCCCGACGAACGAATCGGCGCGGAATCCCCCGTACACGAGGTCCCCCGCCACCAGATCCCCGGTCACGTCGAAGGTGCCGTACGTGCCGGCGATCTCCACGTCGGCGCGCGCCCGGGTCGAGATCTCGCCGATCCCGGGCCAGACCTCGCCCAGGTTTTCGCTCTCGAGGTCGAGGCTCGCTTCGATCTCGCCGTTCCGCGCGAGTCCGAAGATGCCCTCGCCTCGCATCACGGTGGTCGGGAGTCGCACCTGTACGGTGTCCGCGCGATACTCGCGCCCGACGATCCGCCCGCGCGTCTCGCCGGAGAGGACGTCCCAGCGGTAGATGCGGGAGCGGCCGAGCTCGAGAGCGATCGCGGCGTTCAGCTCCCTCTCGCTAGTCCCGCGGCCGTCGATCGCGTAGCTGCCGGTCAGGACCAGATCGACGGACGGGCGGCCGATCAGGCGGCCGACGTTGAGGCCGCGCGTGGTTCCCGCCACGTCGTAGGCCAGGCCCCGCCGGAGATCGATGTCCCCCCGCGCGACGATGCCACCCGCGGGCGACGACAGGTCGGCGTCGATCGCCAGCTGGCGCGGCGGCCCGCTTACCCGGATCGGTCCCGAGACGGGCACGTCGATCGGCCACGCCGGCACGTACTGTCGGACGTCCACCGGGGCGAGAGGGTCTGCCACGAGATCGAGCTCGAGGACGGGATTCGCCAGGCTCGCGATCCCGCCGTTGCCCGAGATCCGCGACGGGCCGGTATCGACCCGCAGCTCCTCCATCGCGAACGACGGGTTCCCCGCGGGTCCGGTCACGCGCGCGCGGACGGCCGCGGTGCCGCCGACCTCGACCTGCGGGAAGAGCCGCCGCGCCTCGTCGAGCGATACGCGGGGAGCGTCGAGATCGAGCGCCAGCGAGTCGGCGCCGCCCAGCGTGAGGTGCCCGTCCGCGCTCAGCTCCGTACCAGTCGTCTCGAGCCGGATCTCCTTGAGCGCCAGACTGTCCGGCGTGAGAATCCCCTCGCCGTCGAGATCCAGGACATCGATCCCGGGACCGGTCATGCGGAAGGAGAGGTCTCGGGCCGCGAACCGCTTGAGGCTTTCATCGCGGGAGAAGATCGCGACCTCGACCGTCCCGTCGAGGTTGCGGAACTCGTTCGCCTGCCAGTCGAGGACCGGCCACCCGCCTTCGGCGAACGCGACGTCGACCAGGCCGTCCTCGATCTCGATCGTCCCGATCCGGAGCCACGAGCCCCAGCCGGGAGGGCCCGGCGGGCTGGGCTCGCGCGCGAAGATCTCCTGGAAGTTCCAGCGCTCGTCGGGGCCGCGGATCAGCCGGATCTCGGGCCGGACCAGGAGCACGCGGTCTACCGCTATGCGCTTGTCGAGGAGCGGCGCCAGCCGGTAGCTGGCGCGCACCGTGCCGACCCGGAGGAACGCGACTCCGTCCTCGTCCTCGATGACCAGGTCGTCGATCGTGACGCCGGTGAGGATGCTGCCCCGTACGCGACCCAGGCGGACCGTGCCATGGACGGCGTCTCCGAGCCGCGTCTCGATCTGCCCGCGCACGAACTCGCCGCCCCACCGCGTCTGCAGCCACAGCATTCCGCCGACGATCGCCAGCCCCGCGAGCGCCACCAGCAGCGCCACGACGAACAGCACTTTGCTCAGAATCCGCATCCCCACCCTCTACCCCGCTGGAACGCGCCGTGGTCCGGCGGTGTGGTCCGCTGGCACGGTGTCATGAGAGCCCAGGTCGGTCAAAATGGTCCGGATGCATGGCGCGCGAGGAGTCCTTTCCGAGGCGTGGTGAATCCCACGCCGCAGGAAAGACGACGAAGCGCAACGCAGCAGACGGGCCATTTTCATCGACCGTCAGAAGGCGGGGCCGATGGAGATGTGAAACACCCACCTCGGCAGATTCTCCCCCCTCTCTTCCTCCGCCGTCCGCCTGGCTATGTCCAGCCGGACCGGACCGACCGGCGTGGCGTAACGGATCCCTAGACCGGGCGTGTACTTAAGATCGCCGATCGACAGCTCGTCCGGGTCGCTCCATACGTTGCCGCCATCGACGAACATCGCTCCCCGCAGGTTCCCGCGGAGCGGAAACCGCAGCTCGAGGCTCGTCTCCAGCAACGCCCGCCCTCCCACCGGTTCCGGATCTCGGGCCTGGCCGAACGCCGCAGGATTGTCCTTGGGTCCCAGCTGTCTCCGCTCGTAGCCCCGCACGCTGTTTGCGCCCCCCGAGAACAGGCGCTGGAACAGCGGGACGCGGTCGTTCTCCCCGCCGTATCCGAAGATGACTCCGGGCAGGATCTTCCCGGCCAAGATCCAGCCGTCCCGGACCTCCAGGTAGCGGGTCACGAGAAGGGTGGTCTTGTTGTATCCGTACTCCCCGCCCAGATACGGCAGGCCCAGCTGGTGCGACAGGTTGATCAAGGAACCCCGCGTCGGCTGGAACAAGGAATCGGTGTTGTCGAACGACACCCCGGCATCCACGTAAAGGAGGCGGCTCGGGTTGATGAACTCCCTCCCCAGCTCCGGTATCAGGACGCCCTCATCGAACTCGCTGAACTGATCGCGCTCGCCGGTCACGCTCAAACGGGCTTGGTAGCGACGGCCCAGGCGCAGGTTCGAGCGAACAGTCGCGCCCCTGCGTTGGACGACATAATTGACCTCCTCCTCGTATCGCAGGAAGACGGTCGACAGGAAGTCCATCTCGGGGATGAATAGCGTCGGCTGCCGGTATGTGATCGCCGCCTCGCGCTCGAGCCTGGAGTACTGCCCTCGCAACTCGAGCTGGCGCGCTCCGCCGAGGACATTGCGATCTAGCCAGGACGCTCGCAGCCGCACCTGGTCCTCGGTCCCGTATCCGACGCCCACACGCACGACGTGCGTCGGCGCCGGCGCCACGGACACGAGAACGTCGACGGTATCCCCGCGGACGGAGGCCAGCTGCGGCTCGATCTGCACCCGGCGGAAGAGCCCCAGCTCGTAGAGGTTCCGCTGGCTGTCGAGGATGTCCTGGCGGTCGTACAGCTCGCCCGAGGCGAACTCGAGCTGCCCGCGGATCAGGTCGAGGTCGTCCTGGTCGTACCCCTCGATCCGCGTCTCGCCGACGTAGTATTGATCGCCGGCATCCACCGAGTAGGTGACCGACGCGATCCGCTCGTCCTTGTCGATCCTGTACTCCAGCAGAACGGTCGCGTACACGTAGCCCCGGTTCTGGAACTCGTTCTCGAGGAGCGTGCGCGACGCCAACAGGTCGGGCTCGTTGAACACCTCTTCCTGCTGGAGCGGGATGCGCTCGCGCATCTCGACGGTCAGCTCTCCCCCGTTCAGGAGCTCCAGCCCCTCGATGGCCAGCATATCGACCCGCGTGGGCTCGCCCTCGGACACGGTGAGGCTCACCTCCACGGCGTCTCCCGAGGGAGTGACCTCCCAGGACCCGAGCTCGGCGTCAAAATAGCCGTGCCGCTGATAGAGGACGTGGATCCGCTCGAGATCCTTCAGGAATTCGCTCTTGGAGAGGAATTGCTCGTCCCGCCACCACAAGAAGCCCCCGCTCTCGGTGGTGTGCAGCGCGCTCACGATCGTCCCGTCGTCGAGCGCGTCGTTTCCGTGAATCTCGAACCCCTTCACCTCCGCGCCGTCCTGGACGCTGTCCAGGCAGCAGCCTCGCCGGGCGAGCGGCACGGTAGTGTCGGGCGGCGCTTCCTGCGCCATGACCGCGGCCGGGAGCAGCGTCAGGGCCAGCGCGGACAGCGCCCGGAGCCCGGTCAGGGAGACACCTCGCGGAACGACCATCCCGGCCGCGACCCCCGGCCGCGCTGAACCTGAACGATGCGGGCCAGCTCTCCGCCGAGGATGAAGACGATACTGCTGTAGTAGACCCAGAAGGCGACCACCACGAGGTTGGTGAACGAGCCGTAGAGCTCGAGGAAGCGGCCGAATTCGGCGAGATAGGCGACGAAGACCTGCTTGGCGAGCTCGAACAACAAGCTCGAGAAGAGCGCGGCCACGGCCGCGTCCTGCCGCGGGATCCAGCGGTCGGGGACGTACCGATAGACGAAGAAGAACATCAGGTACGTGATCAGATACGCAATGATCAGGCTCATCAGCGCCCAGAACCACGAAATGTTGTAGGCGTCGAGGCCCAGGAACCCGACGCCGTAGTTCTTCAGCCAGCGCAATGCGGTCGTCAGCGAGATCGTGAGCAGGAACAGCGACCCGACCACCACCACCATCCGCACGTCGTGGATCTTTCCCTCCACGATGCCCAGCCGCTCCTCGGGTGGGATTTCGAAGATGATCTCCAGGACCGTTCGAAGCGAGCCGAAGAGCCGCGTCGAGGCCCAGATGAGACCCACCAGGCCGAGCACGCCGAACAGTCCCCTGTCGTCCACCAGCCCGAACAGCAAGCTCTCCGCCTGCGCGCTGGCCAGCGGCATCACGCGCTGGATGAAGGTCAGGATCTGCTCGCGGGCCGAGGTCGACGATTCGACCAGCATGCCGAGCACCGAGATCGTGATCAGGAGCAGCGGGACGATCGTGACGAGGACGTTGAAGGTGATGCCGGAGGAGAGAAAGAACAGCTGATCGCGCGCGGCCTTGTGCCAGAGATTCTTCGCGTAGAACGCGCCGTAGCGCCGGAACGCTCTCCACCCCGGCCGCAGGGATCTCATCGAGAATCGGCTCTAGAGCACACTATCTCCGTCGGCCGGAGATCAGCGATATCACGGCCACGAACAGAGCCGCGCCGATGATCGACCATATGAGGGAGAACGACTGCCCCTGGATCTCGAGGGGGAAGGGCTCGGGGAGACCCAGCTCGGTCCGCAGCCAGCCCCCGATCAGGGCGCCGACGAACCCCAGGGCGATGGAGACCAGGCAACCACCGGCGGAGTAGCCGACGATCGCCTGCCCGAGCGCGCCCGCCACCGCGGCAACGAGCAGCAGGACGAGGAAACCCAGCAGAGTCATGTGTCCTCCCCTCGAGGGTGGGATCGCCCGCTACGGGCCGGTCAAATCTATCCGGGCCGTTTTGTCCGACGCAACCGCCACCCGGCCTTCCCAGACGAGATCACGTCCCCGCCAGACTCGCGCCAGGTACTCTCCCGGCCATGCCGGGAGCGCGGGTGGCGATCCGGAAGCGTCCCCGAGCCGCTCGCCTGCCGGGGTCAGGACGTCGAGCCGGTAGGTCGCCTCCGGGCCGGCGGGGGGAACGACCTCGATCCGCGAGAGGCCCGGCCGCCGGACGATCCGCTCCTGTCCGGGGACCACGTCGATGTCTTCGAACCTGGCGCGGGGCACGGTGCGGGCCTCGAGATCGTAGCGTCCTGGCATGGCCAGCCGCCGCTCGCCGCTCCGGATCGTCCCGTAGGTCTCGCCGGTCAGGATCTCGCGCACCTCGACGCGGACCCCCGCCACCGGGCCGGATGCGCCGCTCAGCTCGACCCCCAGGATCCCCGTCTCCGGGAGGGTCACGACGGTCTGCGCCTCGTCCCGGATGACCACCTCCTCCGTGACGTACACGGGCAGCGTCTCGACGATCAGGCGGTAGCTGCCGGCCGGCAGCGAGCTCGGCGCTCCAACCGTCAGGGTATCCACCTCGCCGGAGCGGAACGCCAGCGCGCGGGTGGCGGGGGGGGACTCGAACTCCGGGGCGAGCACGAGCAGCGTGCCGCCGCCGCCGAACGCGATGCGCGTCGTTCGGCCCGCGGGAACCGCCACGTCCGATTGCACGAGGACCGAGTCGCCGAGGTCGACGCTGACGACGTAGGTCCCGGCCTGCAAGACGGCGTCCTCGCCGGTCTGCCCGTAGCGCAGCTCCCGTCTCCCGTCGCGGGAGCGGATCGACACGGGCGCCCGAATCCGCTGCCCGGCGTCGTCCAGCATCTCCACGCGCAGGCGGCCGAGGGCCGCGGCATCCAGCGTCGCGGTCTCCCCCGGCAGGACCATGACGCGCTCGAACGTCAGCGGCGGCGCCGACTCGACGACCACGCGGTACACCCCCGCAGGCACCACGCGCGGTCCGCGGGCCGTGAACGCCGCGACGACCTCGCCCGCCACCGGCCGCTCGATCCGGACCGGCAGCGGCACCCGCGCCCCACCGCGGCCGAGCGTGGCTCGCACCTCGATCAGTCCCTCGTTCCGCAGTACCAGCGCCACCCTGCGGCCGGCGGACGATGCCTCGGCGGGACCGTCGATGATCGTCAGGGACCCCGAGCCCGCGCGCGAAAGGCAGCGCAGCTGCTCCAGGTCGTCCGGACTCGGCGCGAGCGCCACGACGTGGAGCCGCGCGGCCCGGTTCGACCCGCCACCGACCGCCTCCCGCCAGACCTCGCAGGGATCGACCCGGCAGTCGTCGCCCCCCTCGGTCAGGAGCACGTAGGTCGAGACCGAGTCCGCGGCGGCGCGCTCGAGCGCCGACGCGAGGGGAGCGATGCCGTAAGGCTGGATTCCCTGGACCGCGGCCGCCCAGCGCTCGGCGCCCGCGTCGGGTTCGACCACGAGTCGCGTGTCCGAACAGTCGCGGCGCGACCGGGGGCTGGCCGACCCGTAGAGGCGCAGCGCCGGCGCGCGTGATTCGCCGGCCGCCAGACCCGTCTGCAGCGCGTCGAGGAACTCCCGGGCGAGCGCGATCCGCTCGGTATCACCGATGGGCGCCAGCATGTCCGTCGAAGCGTCGACGATGACTTCGATCCGGCCATCGGACGCGGCCGCCTGGCCAGCGAGCAGCGCGGGCTCGGGAAGGGACAGCGCCAGCACGATCGCCAGCGCGAAGCGGATGGGGATCAGGAGATCTTGAGGAAACGACTGTGGGCGCACTTCGGGCAGGGCGGAAGGCGCTTGCCCGCCGCCAGCGACAGAACGTATCCGCACTGCTCGCACTGATACCCGCCCTCGCGCGCGACGACCTCGCCGGTCCGGAACTCGTGCCCGATCTCGAGCACGGTCTCCTCGTATTTGCGGCGGGCGAACGAGCCCGCCACGACCGCCGCCGCGGCTCCGGCCACGCCCCAGAAGACCGTTTTCCATCTGCTCACGTGGACATACCTCGCGGCCGGATGACCCGCGCGCGGCATTGGCCGCGCCTCGTTAGCACGAAGGTACCGGGCGTCGTCCTGTTCGTCAAAGCAACGACGATGATGGTGCGGTCGCGCGCTCCTGCGGCCGTGCGATCCATTCCGCGATGTGCTCCTTCAGCTTCTCGGT
>DATFFS010000122.1:0-9471 GCA_035249945.1 Gemmatimonadota bacterium | reverse complement strand
CGCATTCCCGTGATCGAGGCGGGAACCTGGACCCGCGGCCGCCCCGGCCACGGCCGGGCAGCTCGATCTCGGGCTCCGGCGCCCCGCTCCGCTCCCTGACCCCGAGACAGACCCAGCCGCGAACGCCCTAGGTCCCGGCCGACGGTTCTGCAGTCCGCTCGTAGGACCGCCCATACGCGCGACGGGCCCCCGTTCTCCGGGGGCCCGTCTTCGTCACGGCACGTTCTCCTCTCCGCTACGATCCCGTCATCCCGTCGTGCCGCGGACCCCTTCCACCGGCCGGTACGCCTGATAGCTGTTCATCGGCGCGCAGAGCGGCAGGAAGACCTCGGTGTAGGGCTGCGTGGCGTCGCTGCGCACGTACACCGGAACGCCGTCGTACTCGCCGATCCGGGTGAGCTCGCCCTCGGTCATCGTGCGCGTGGATCCGAACTTGACCCAGTTGTTGCCCTCGACCGAGATCTGGGCGTCGGTCCGGTACCAGTCGCGTCCGTCGACGCAGGCGGCCGGCTCCTCTTCGACGATCGGGCACCCGCTGGAGTCGACCTCCGTGCCGGCCGGCGTGTTCGGGCACCGGTCCAGGTCGTCCGTCACGCCGTCGCCGTCCGAATCGACCGGCACCGGGCAGCCGAGCGAGTCGACCCGCGTGCCCACAGGAGTGTTCGGGCAGCGGTCGATGTCGTCGGTTACGCCGTCGCCGTCGCTGTCGGCAGGGGGCTCCGGCTCCGACGGACCGCCGCCGAAGAAGAACGAGATCCCGCCCTGCAGCGCGAACGTGTTGGTGGCCTCCTTGTCGGTGTCCTCCTCGACCAGATCGAACTCGTCGACCCAGATGATGTTGTCGCGCCCTTCGAGCGTCAGGCCCCAGCTGGGATCGTCGACGTCGTTCACGAACTTGAACCCGAGAAATACGGGAACCAGCAGGTCCGTGAAGCTCTCGTCGCTGCCATTGGGCGGAATGTCCGTGAAGGCGCGGGTCGCCGCGCCGACGCCGGCGCCCAGGAACAGCTTGCCCCGACTCGCGGCGGGGAACGCGTAGTGCAGCTCCGCGTCGTACAGGTAGAGGTTCACGTCCAGGTCTTCGTTCTCCGATCCGGGCGGATTCGGGAAGTCGCCCACCGAGACCCAGTCGAAATTCCCGCCGATCCCGAACCCGTTCGCGAAGTTGTACTGCAACCGGGCCCCGAACAGCGGGTCGGTGTCGGTGTCGTCATCTTCGTCTTCGAGATCGAACTCATCGGAGTCCAGGCCGAGGTCGCGTTGATAGACCCCGCCGTGGAGGTTCAGCTCCCAGTTGCTTACCTGGGCCTGTACCCTGCCAGGCAGGATCAGGGCTGCCGCGGCAAGGGTCGTCAGAGCGAAAAGGAGCTGCTTCATGGCTGGAAATCCCCCGTTTCGTAGGCAAAAGTCACCATATTTCGCGTATCCCTCGCTCCTCCTAGTATCGCGTCCGGGAAAGGGGGCGTCTGTCAGATCCCCTACGTCAAGGAGCGTCAAGCGGGGTGGGGGCCTCGCTGGAGGGGAGGGGCCGCTCGGCACGCAGCCATAGGATGGCGGCGAGGATCAGAGCCCCCCCGAGATACTGGAGCGCCCCGATCCGCTCGTGGAGGACGATCGCCGCGAGCGTGACGGTGACGAGGGGCTCGATCGTCGAATAGACCGCCGCACGACCCGCCCCGACGTGGCGGATTCCGACCAGGAACAGGGTGATGGGGAGCGCCGTGCAGACGATCGACAGCAGCAGAACGTAGACCAGACCCCGCGTCCCGCCTTCCAGGCGCATGTCGTCGAAGACGAGTGCGGCCGCGGTCAGAATCAGCGCAGTCGAGGTCAGCGTGACGGCGGCGCTCCCGTGCGCCGGCAGCGAAGCCATGATCGGACGGCTCGCGACGATGTAGCCGGACAGAGCGAGCATCGCGAGAACGACGAGCGCGAGCCCCAGCGGCCGGCCGCCCGCGATGCCGGTCCCGACCGTGAGCGCGCAGCCCGCGAGGGCCGCGGCGGTGGCGAACAGCTTCCGCCGCGTGAGCCGCTCGCCCAGGAAGAGCGCGGCCAGGAGGACGACGACGACCGGGTACACATAGAAGAGGAGCACCGCGGTCGACGCGGGCACCCACTGGAGCGCCGCCAGGTAGCCCAGCGAGTCGATCGCATACAGGAACCCCAGCGCGGCGAGCGCCGGCCATCGCGTGGGCGGCGGCAGCGGACGGCGGCGCGCTGCGAGCGCGATCCAGACGAGGGCGGCCCCGATGAGGAAGCGCCAGGCAGCGAGCGGAAGGACGTCCACGCCCGATCCGAGCGCCAGCTTTCCGAGGATGCTGAGGAAGCCGTAGCACGCGGCGGAGATCAGGATCGCAGCCGTGCCCCGTCGCTCCTCCGCCCGCATGGCGCGGCAATCTACCGGTCCTCTACATTGCCTGCGAATGATCGAGAGCCCGAATGCGACGACGAGCTCGCGTGGGGAGTGGTCCCTCGCCGACAGCGTGAAGCCCTACCACCGGCACGCGTTCGTCTGCACGGGTGACCGGGCGTGGCCCGCCCGGCTGGAGGATGCCGAGGGCCTGCTCGGCGCGATGGCCAGGGACGTGCGGGACCTGCGCGAAGCGGAGGGGGCGATCCCGAAGCTGACCGCGACCGACGAGCCGTCGCGAGGGCCCGGAATCGATCTGCTGGTGTTCCCCGAGGCCGTCCGCTACCGGGTCGCCGACCTCGCCGACTGGCGCAGGGTGCTCACCGAGCAGCTGCGGGGCGGGGCGCGGTCGTCGCTCGAGAGCGAGGCCCTACCCGGACGCCACGTATTCGTGTGCGTCCACATGGCGCGCGACGAGCGCTGCGGAAATTGCGGCCCGCCGCTGCTGGCCGCGATCGAGGCCGCCGTCGCGAGCCGCGGGCTCCGGGACGTGACCGTGCGCGCCACCAGCCACGTGGGCGGCCACAAATATGCGGGTAACATAATCGTCTATCCAGAGGGCGTCTGGTACGGCTACGTGCGGCCGGACGACGCCGAGCGGCTGGTCGGCGAGCATCTCGTCGAAGGCCGGGTGCTCGAGGACCTCCATCGGGGATGCATGTCTACGTGAGCGGGCCGCTGACGCGGCTCTCCGACGAGGAGACGCTCTTCGCCGAGACCGTGCGGCAGTTCGCGAGCGACGTGGTCGCGCCGCGCGCGCACGCCATGGACGCAGCCGGGAAGCTCGACAGCGAGATCGCGCCGCAGTGCTTCGCGCTGGGCCTGATGGGGATCGAGATCCCCGAGGAGCTGGGCGGCGCGGGCGCCTCGTTCTTCGTGGCCTGCCTCGCCGTGGAGGAGCTCTCGCGCGCGGACCCCTCGGTCGGCGTTTTCGTCGACGTCCAGAACACGCTCTTCAACAACTGCCTGCTCCGTTGGGGCACCGACGCGCAGAAGCAGAAGTACGCGCCGCGCATGGCGGCCGACACCGTGGGGGCGTACGCGCTCTCCGAGGCGACGTCGGGAAGCGACGCGTTCGGCCTCAGGACGCACGCCGAGAAGCGGGATGGTCGGTATGTCCTGAACGGCGCGAAGATGTGGATCACCAACGGCGCCGAGGCGGGCGTCTACGTCGTGTTCGCCACGATCGATCCGGCGGCCGGCTACAAGGGCATCACGGCCTTCCTCGTGGAGCGCGAGTTCCCCGGCTTCGCGGTGGGGAAGAAGGAGGACAAGCTCGGGATCCGCGCGAGCTCGACGACCGAGCTCCTGCTCGAGAACTGCGAGGTGCCGGAGGAGAACGTCCTGGGAGAGCCGGGGAAAGGGTACAAGGTGGCGATCGAGACCTTGAACGAGGGGCGGATCGGGATCGGCGCGCAGATGGTCGGCTGTGCGCGGGGAGCGCTCGAGTCCGCCGTCGCCTATGCGCGGGAGCGGGAGGCCTTCGGAAAGCCGATCGCGGAGTTCCAGGGCATCCAGTTCGAGCTCGCGCAGATGGCGACCGAGCTCGAAGCCGCGCGTCTCATGGTCTACAACGCCGCCCGGCTCAAGGATGCGGGGCGGCCGTTCCTCAAGGAGGCCGCCATGGCCAAGCTCTACAGCTCGCAGGTCGCCGAGAGGGTGACGAGCCGCGCGATAGAGGTCTTCGGGGGCTACGGCTACACGAAGGACTATCCGGTCGAGAAACTCTGGCGGGACGCCAAGATCGGGAAGATCTACGAAGGCACGTCGAACATGCAGCTGGCGACGATCGCCAAGACGCTGCTCGGGTGAGCTCGCTCGCACGTTTTGCGGCCCCGATTCTCGCTCTGGCGGTGGCCTTCGCCGCGCCCTCAGCCGCCCGTGCGCAGATGGACGCGTTCCGTTTCGACGGGAGCTTGGTTCCAGTGGGAACGCTGTACGAGTACATGAAGTCCAACCGCGACGGGACGCACGCGGGGCCGATCAGCCTGTACGTCCTGGAGCCCGACCGCATCGAATCGCTGAAGTGGTCGCCCGACGACACCACCGCCACGCTGGTCGCGGCGGAGCTCGACTGGGCTCGCTTTTCCGTGCGCCGCTTCGAGTCGTGGGCGCTGGCGCTCGGTGTCGAGCCCGAGCTGCGCGCCACGCTGGAGGCGGATTCCGCAGGGACGGGGGTCCGGCTCTCGTTCCAGCCGGACGTATTGATCCCGCTCCGCGACTGGCCATGGCACAGCTACGACTTCGACTTCGCCAGTCTCGGTCTCGCGATGCCCCATCTCGTCGATCCGGAATCACGCTTCCGATTCCAGCGCGCGGACATCACCTACGACGAGGCGGGACCTCCCTTCGCCGACCTTGGATCGGTCGAGGTGCGATTCGTGGGATACGAGGAGCGGTCCGGAACCCGGACGCGCCTCTACGAGCTGGACGGTGCGGGCGTCCGGAACCAGCCCGGAAAGCTCTGGTCGGCGGTCGAGGGGGGACACCTGGTGGAGTTCGAGCTGCCGTTCCCCGACGAGCCGGGCTTCACCGACGTGCGTGTCGTGCTGCGCTCCGTGTCGACGCTCTCCCCCGAAGGCTGGGAGGAGTACAAGCGCCAGCGGATCCGCGGCGGGCGCTGAGCGCCCGCAAGCTCAATATCCCAGCGGATTCCGGTCGATTCGAAATCGCCCCCGATCCTTGAAGAGAGCGAGTGGACAGAATACATGTCCACTCGCCTCTCCTCGCGTTCTCAGAACCGCGAACCCGCGAGCGCGACGTTGGACTCGGACCAGGCGGTCGTAAGCTGCGCGCGGACTTCCTCCGCCTCCGCCGTCTTGCCCTGTGCTTCCAGGCTCGCAGCCAGGCCGAAGAGCGACCAGCCATTGTCCGGGAACTTCTCCAGGTCCTCGCGATAGACGCGCTCGGCTTCGGCCGCCTGACCCGCGGCCAGCAGCGCCGCTCCCAGATCGTGCCGCACCGGCTTGTTCCAGTACGCGGGCTCGGTATAGCGCAGCCCGTCCTGGAGCCCGAGCGAGACCTGATAGTGCTCGATCGCCCCCGCGAAATCCCGGCGGCGATACGCGATGTCACCCATCAGCTCGTGGGTCGCGATCTGCATGACCACCGAGGGCCAGCCTTCGGCGTGCTCGGAAGCGATCTGGCGCACGGAGTCGAGCTCGGCCGCCGCGTCGTCGAACTGCTCGAGGGCGGCATGCGCCACCCCCCGCGCGTAGTGGACGAGGCCAGCCGCGAAGCGGATGTCGGCGGGCGGCTGCGGCTCGGCCAGCACGTCCTCCCAGCGGCCGAACGCCATCAGCGTAAGGTGGGGATGGGCCAGCATCCGGGACGCCTCGGGCCCGAACATCCGCGGCAGCTCCAGCCCCATGGTCTCCGCCGCTTTCCGCGCCGTCTCGACGGCCAGATCGGCGCGACCCGCGAACGTCGAGGCGAAGGCGAGGAAGTGATAGTTATGAGGGTAGTAGAACGCCGGATAGATCCCCGAGGGCCCGACGTCCATGATGTAGTTCTCGTCCGTGTGTACGGCGTGCTGGTTGGCCTCGATCGCGTCGTTGTACCGGCCGACCCGTATGTAGATGTGCGCCGGCATGTGCACGATATGACCGGCGCCCGGCATGAGCCCCGCGAGCCGCTCGGCGCAGGGAACGGCCTTCTCGGGCGCGGCCGCCTCCACCGCGTGGATGTACAGGTGACAGGCCCCCGGATGATTCGGGTTCTCGGCGATCATGTCCTCCAGGAGGTTCACGAGACGCCCGGTTTCGGGTCTCGGCTGGCCGTCCGGCGTCCAGTAATTCCAGGGGCTCAGGTTCATGATCGCGTCGGCCGCCAGAACGGCCGCTTCTAGATCGTCGGGGTAGCGGTCGGCGACCGCGTTCATGACGCGCGAGTAGGCGGAGTCCAGCGCCGCCCGTTGGACGGGAGGCACGGCTGCGTAGCGCTCGGCCAGGGCGTCGATGAACGCCGCCTCTTTCTCGCTGGCGTGAGACTTCCGCTCGATCGCCTCCTGCAGGGCGTTCCAGGCGGCCACCCCGCTCGCCGAGTCCATCGGGGCATTGATGTTCGGGCCGTACGAGTACGCGATCCCCCAGTAGCAGATCGCGCACTGAGGATCGATCTTCGCGGCCTGGTCGAAGGCCAGGATCGCCTCGGCGTGATTGAACCCCCACATGAGCCTGATGCCCTGATCGAAGTACTGCTGGGCGACCGGATTCGTCGTGGAGATCTCGTAATGGTGCTCGCCGAGATCGTCGAAGAGAAGAATGGTATCCGCGGGACTGCTGGTGACGGAAAGGAGCGCGGCAGCCGCGACGTTGAGCGCGAACGTCATCTTGCCTCCTGGTGCGTGTGCGGTTTGGATGCGACCCGAATCCGATTATACACGATGCTAGCGGCGGTGCACTCCGGACAGGTCGACAGGAGCCGGCGGGACGCGCGATCTTTCCGAGAGATGCCGCGATCTCGACGTTTCGCCGCCGAACCCGCGCCCTCGGTTCGGATCGCCATGTGGTCCGGTCCGAGAAACATCTCGACGGCGCTCATGCGCTCGTGGGAGAGTCGTGGCGATACGGCGGTGTGGGACGAGCCCCTATATGCCCATTACCTGAAGGAGACGGGAGTCGACCATCCGGGGAAGGACGAAGTCATACGAACGCACGAGGCGGACTGGCGCAAGGTGGTCGAGCGCCTGGTCGGCCCGGTCCCGGGCGGCAAGTCGATCTTCTATCAGAAGCACATGGCGCATCACATGCTCCCCCAGATCGACCGATCGTGGATCGACGAGGTGCGAAACGCGTTCCTGATCCGCGATCCCCGCGAGATGCTGACGTCGCTCGCGCGCGTCACTCCCGATCCCTCCGTCGCGGATACGGGGCTGCCGCAGCAGTGGGAGATCTTCGAGAAGGTCGCCGCCCGCCGCGGCGTTCCGCCGCCGGTCGTCGAGGCCCGGGACATCCTCGAGGATCCCGCGAAGCTCCTGGCGCGGCTCTGCGAGGCCCTCGGTGTCCCGTTCAAACCCGCCATGTTGTCATGGAAGCCGGGACCGCGCGAGACCGATGGCGTCTGGGCGAAGCACTGGTACTCGACGGTGGAGGCGTCGCGGGGCTTCCAGCCCTACGTTCCGCGGGACGACGAGGTGCCCGCGCGCCTGGCGGGCGTTCACGCCGACTGCGAGGAGATCTATCGGCGGCTCCACGCGCACCGCTTGACCGGCTGAGGAGGGGCGATGCTCCAGCAGTTCGACGAGCGCAACAGGGATCTGATCGTCAACATCGGCGGGCGCCTGATGCACCGCGATGAGGCCGGCGTCAGCCCGTTCGACAGCGCCGTCCAGGGTGGCGACGCGGTGTGGGAGGGGCTGCGTCTCTACGAGGGGAGGATCTTCAAGCTGGTCGAGCACCTGAACCGGCTGCGAAGCTCGGCCAAGGCGCTCGCCTTCGCGGCGATCCCTTCGCATGAGGCGATCATCGCCGAGATCCGGCGCACGCTGGAGGCGAACGGGATGAGCGACGGGGTGCACATCCGCCTGACGCTCACGCGCGGCGTCAAGTACACGAGCGGGATGGACCCGCGCCTCAATACCTCGGGACCGACGCTCATCGTCCTCGCCGAGTGGAAGGCGCCGGTGTACGGGCGCGAGGGGCTGACGCTCGTCACGAGCGCGATCCGCCGCCCGCCGCCCGACGTCATGGACCCCAAGATCCACAGCGCGAATCTGATCCCGTCGATCCTGGCGAAGATCGAGGCCAATGCGGCGGGCGCCGACGACGCGCTCATGCTGGACGTGCGCGGCTTCGTCGCGGAGACGAACGCGACCCACGTGTTCTTGGTCGAGGGGGAGAAGGTCGTCACGGGCCACACGCACGCCTGCCCCGAGGGGATCACGAGGGCCACCGTGCTCGAACTGTGCGCGCGGAACGGCGTCGAGCACGAGATCCGCGACCTGTCGCTGACCGAGGTGTACCGCGCCGACGAGATGTTCTGCACCGGCACGATGGGGGAGCTCGCCCCCGTAACCACGGTGGACGGGAGGACGATCGGCTCCGGAGAGCCGGGAGCCGTCACCGGTCGGCTCTCGGAGCTGTACCGCCGCGAGGCCGCGTGCTCGGGGTATCCGGTCCTCGAGGTGGTCTCGGGTGGCTAGGTGACGAAACCCCTGGCGGCTGGATGACGAGAACCGCGAAGCACCGGCGCTGCCCGTGGGCGGCGACCGAGCTGTCGATCCGGTACCACGATGAGGAATGGGGCGTGCCGGCGCGGGACGAGCGCACGCTGTTCGAGTTCCTCGTCCTCGAGGGGGCGCAGGCGGGCCTTTCGTGGGAGACGATACTCAGGAAGCGCGACGGGTATCGGCGTGCGTTCGCGGAGTTCGATCCGGCGAAGGTGGCGCGATTCGGCGCGCGCGACGTGCGGCGGCTGCTCGCCGATCCGGGCATCGTGCGGAACCGCCTCAAGGTCGAGTCCGCGATCGCGAACGCGCGCGCGGTTCTCGCGGTGAAGGAGGAGCACGCATCGTTTGCGGACTGGCTCTGGGGCCTGGTCGGCGGAGCGCCGCGCACCAACCGCTGGCGCTCGCATGCGCAGACGCCCGCCGAGACGCCGGAATCCCGCGCGCTGTCCAAGGCGCTGAAAGGCGCGGGCTTCCGGTTCGTCGGCCCGACCACGTGCTACGCGTTCATGCAGGCCGTCGGAATGGTCAACGACCATCTGGTGGGCTGCTACCGGCGCACGGAGATCGCCGGAAGGTGATTCGGGCGGCGGTCATGGTCGCGCCCGGCGCGCCGATCGAGGTCCGCGAGCTTCCCGAGCCCACGATCGAGCCCGGCGCCGTGCTCCTCGAGACGATCCTCTCCGAAGTGTGCGGCACCGACGTCCATCTGCGCCACGGCCGGCTCGCCGGCGTGCCGTACCCGATCGTCCCCGGACACGTGTCGGTCGGCCGTGTCGCCGAGACGGGTGGGGAGGTGGCCGACGTCGAGGGGCGCGCCGTCCGGCCCGGCGACGTGGTCACCTTCCTGGACGTCCACGAGACCTGCCACGCGTGCTGGTACTGCCTGGTCGCG
>DATFFS010000121.1:0-5662 GCA_035249945.1 Gemmatimonadota bacterium | reverse complement strand
GAGGACACGACGATGCACGCGAGCGGGACGTTCGACGTGGAGCTGACGCCCCAGCCCTCGGAGGAGGGTGGTACGCCGGGCCGGATGTCGCTCGCCAAGCAGTTCCACGGCGATCTCGATGGCACGAGCCGGGGCGAGATGCTGACCGCGATGACCGCCGTGGACGGCTCGGCGGCATACGTCGCGATCGAGGAGTTCCGGGGGATGCTCCACGGAAGGAGCGGCACGTTCGCGCTCCAGCACTGGGGGACGATGACGCGCGGGGCGCAGGAGCTCTCCGTGCGCGTGGTTCCCGATTCCGGCACGGGCGAGCTGGCGGGCATCGCGGGGCAGATGACGATCGAGATCGCGAACGGCGTCCACTCGTACGCGCTCGAGTACACGCTGCCGGAGAGCACGCAGAGCGAAGCTGCGGAGAACCCGTAGAGAGAACGCGAATGGCTTCGATCTTCGTTACCGGCGCGACGGGTGTCATCGGAGGGCGGGTCCTACCGCACCTCACGGCCGCCGGCCACGTCGTGACGGCGATCGGGCGCTCGCCGGAGAAGCGCGCGTCGATCGAGCGCGCCGGCGCGCGGCCCGTCGAGGTCGATCTCTTCGATGAGCTCCGCGTGCGCGACGCAGTCGCCGGGCACGAAGCGATCGTCAATCTTGCGACCCACATTCCGAAGAGCTCCCGGATGTTCCTGCCCGGCGCGTGGCGCGAGAACGACCGCATTCGGCGGGAAGGATCGCGGAACCTGGTCGATGCGGCGATCGCGGTCGGCGCGGAGCGCTTCGTCCAGGAGTCGTTCGCGCCCATGTACGCCGACGCCGGCGAGCGGTGGATCGACGAGCGCTCGCGGCTCGAGCCCGCGCGCTACAACCGCTCGACGATCGACGCCGAGATCTCGGCCGACCGCGCGACGCAGGCCGGCCTCGAGGGCGTTGTCCTCCGCTTCGGCATGTTCTACGGACCGGACTCCACTCAGCTCCGGGACATGATCCGGATCGTGCGCAACGGGTGGTCACCGCTTCCCGGCCCGCCCGAAGCGTTCGTCTCGCCGGTCTCCCACGACGACGCCGCGGCTGCGGTCGTGGCCGCGCTGGGCGTGCCCGCGGGCGTCTACAACGTGACGGACGACGAGCCGATCCGGCGGCGCGAGTTCGTCGACGTGCTGGCGCTTGCCGTCGGCGTCCCCGAGCCACGCTTCGCGCCCGCCTGGCTCGCCCGGCTCGGCGGCTCGCTCGGCGAGCTCCTGTCGCGTTCGCTCCGGATCTCGAACCGCAAGCTCCGCGAAGCGAGCGGCTGGGCGCCGGCCTGGCCTAGCATCCGCGAAGGCCTGCCCGCGGCCGTCAGCGCCATGCCCGCGCCCGCCGACGCGATTCGCGAGGGACGAGATCGGCGCTGAGTCGCGCGGACGCGATCAAAATCGGGTCTCGGGATTTGAAGCGGGATCCGCGGAGACCCTAGGGGTTCGAGGGCCGACCGCACGTCTCCGCGGAGACGCCCCGCCGGAAACGAGCGGCTGGACGTGGCCAGGAGCGCCGGACCCCCCACGCGCCGTTCGTTTCCTGTTGAGTTTCATTGCTGTCCGACCCACTCGAAACCCTGAAGAGCCCCAAAATCGAAGCCGGGCGAGGATATTCAGGTTCCCGAGGATCCTTCCAGTCGCTCGAGCAGTCTTCGCAGCGTCGGCAGCGTGAGGCGGTCCTTTTCCCGGCCGGCCGCTTCCTTCGAGCGGATCACGTCGGCGAGCGCGGCCACCGGCACTTCGATGCCGCGAATGTCGATGTTCACCGCCCGCCGGCGGAGATCGGAATATCCTCGCGTGCCCGCCGGCTCGAACGTCAGGTCGAGATCTCCATGGCGTGTCGTCAGGTTGAGGATCGACACGCGCACGAGAAACTCCGCGGACCGATCGAAATCCAGTCCGGCGGGCTCATCCGCGGTGCGAATCCGGGCATTCAGTCGATCCAGTGCGGCCGCGAGGGCCTTCAGATTGTCGCCGTCCCGATCGGGGGTGATGTCCACGTCGGTCGTGACGTACGGGGAGCCGTGGAGCGTGGCGGCTAGGCCACCGATCAGGACGTATCGAACGCCGCTCTCGTCGAGGGCGCGGAGGATGGATTCCGGGTCGAAGGGTCCCGTCTCAGCCACGGCGCCCAGCCATGGCCGCGCGTCCCTCACGGATGAAGGCCACGATGCGAGCGAGCTGATCCAGTCGTTGGGCGGGAGTCAGGGCGAGATTGCCCTCGATCTGGCTCGCGTCCACGGAATCGCGGTCTCCAAGTCCCAGCCGCAGCTCGAGGCCGCACGCGCGGATGAGTCTGCGCAAGGACTCCAGCGAGGGCCGGGTCGCGCCGGACTCCCAGCGGGCGATCGCCGACTGGGTCGTTCCTGCCCGAGCCGCGAGG
This sequence comes from Gemmatimonadota bacterium, assembly GCA_035249945.1. Lineage (GTDB taxonomy): Bacteria > Gemmatimonadota > Gemmatimonadetes > JACCXV01 > JAHWKZ01 > JAICNR01. The sequence goes on along the minus strand of DATFFS010000121.1, from coordinate 3,265 downwards.
TCGGCCTGCGTCAGCCCCGCCCGCAATCGCGCCTCGCGAAGGAGGTCTCCGGATATCACGTCATGAATATAGCAGATTCGATATATCAGTGGCACGCAGAGCCGCAGGCCGGAACCGGCACGGGCCGATACCTTGAGGCCGATGCCCCGTCCAACCCTGTACCTGATCGACGGCTACGCGCTCATCTACCGCGCGTACTTCGCGCTCATCCGGAGCCCGCTGCGCACCTCCTCGGGGGAGGAGACGAGCGCGCCATTCGGGATGGCGAACTTCCTGGTCAAGCTCCTCGACGACCGGAAGCCGGACTACGTGGGGGTCGTCATGGACTCGCGGGAGCGGACGTTCCGCCACGAGCGATACTCCGACTACAAGGCGACGCGCGAGAAGATGCCCGACGACCTCTCCGCCCAGCTGCCGCGTGTCCGCGAGCTCTTCGAGGCGTTCCGCATCCCCGTGATCGAGATCCGGGGTCAGGAGGCCGACGACGTGATCGGCTCGCTCGCGCGGAAGGCCGCCGACGCGGGACTCGAGGTGTTCATCGTTTCCGGGGACAAGGATTTCTACCAGTTGGTCGACGAACACGTGAAGCTCCTGAACCCCGGCCGCGGCGGAACCGCAGGCGTCGAGGAGGAAGTGATCGACCTCATGAACGCGCAGGCGAAATTCGGCGTGCCCCCGCCGCTCGTCACAGACGTGCTCGGGTTCATGGGCGACAGCTCCGACAACATTCCGGGGGTCCCCGGGATCGGTCCCAAATCGGCCCAGAAACTGGTCGAGGACTGGGGAACGATGGAAGACGTGTACGCGAACCTGGAGGAAGTCGGCACTCCGAAGATGCGGGAGCGGCTGGCCGCGGGGCGCGAGGCGGCGCTCCTGTCGAAGGAGCTGGTGACGATCCGCACCGATATCGACGTCGAGCTGGATCTGGAGCGGCTCGCGACGCGGGGGCCCGCGCCGGATCTCGTGACCTCGCTCTTTACCGCGCTCGAATTCACCAAGCTCTTGGAGCGTTTCGGCGGCGGCATGGAGGTAACGGCCGACGCCGAGTATGCGGTGGTGGATTCGCTGGAGGCGCTCGAGGCGCTGGGTGCCGAGATCCGGGCTGCAGGGCGCACCGCGCTCGACCTGGAGACCGACTCCATAAACCCGATCGACGCCGCGATCGTGGGATTCTCGTTTGCCACCGCGCCCGGCCGCGGGCGCTACGTGCCGATCGGGCACGCGGGCGGGCGGAGCCTGCCCGCCGCCGAGGCGCTCGCGGTCCTGGTCCCGATCCTCGAGGATCCCGCCATTCGCAAGGTCGGGCAGGACGTGAAGTTCGATACCGTCGTGCTCCAGCGGGCGGGCATCGCTCTCGCCGGCGTCGAGGCGGACGCGATCCTGGCCGCTTACATCCTCGATCCCGGGCGGCGCGCCTACGGGATCGACATCCTCGCGCTCGAACACTTCGGCCACCGGATGACGAGCTACGACGAGGTCACCCGTCCCGACGGCGAGAACCAGATCCCGTTCCCCGAGGTCGACGTCGACGCCGCGGCTCGCTACTCGTGCGAGGAGGCCGACATCGCGCTCCGGCTCTGCGATCTGTTCCTGCCGCAGCTCGAGGCGCGTGAGCTCCTCGACCTCTATCGCGACGTCGAGCTGCCGCTCATCCCGGTGCTCGCCGAGATGGAGCGCGCGGGGATCAAGCTGGACGCGGAGTTCTTCGCGGCTATGGGGAAGAAGATGGAAGGCGAGCTGGCGGCCATCGAGCACGACTGCCACGCGATCGTGGGCGAGCCGTTCAACCTGAATTCTCCCCAGCAGCTCGCGGAGATCCTGTTCGAGCGCATGAAGCTTCCCGTCGTCAAGCGCACGAAGACCGGCTACTCGACCGACGCCGAGGTGCTGGAGGCGCTGGCAGTCGACCACGAACTGCCGCGCAGGTGCCTGGAGTGGCGCGAGCTCGCCAAGCTCAAGTCCACCTACGTCGACGCGCTGCCGGCCGCGGTGAACCCCCGGACCGGCAAGCTCCACACGAGCTTCAACCAGACGGTCGCCGCAAGCGGCCGGCTGTCGTCGTCCGAGCCCAACCTCCAGAACATTCCGGCCCGGACGCCGCTCGGGCGCGAGATCCGCAAAGGGTTCATTCCTTCCGAGGACGGCTGGACGCTCCTGGTCGCCGACTACTCGCAGATCGAGCTGCGGATTCTCGCGCACCTGACCGGCGACCCGAACCTCGTGCTCGCCTTCCGCACCGGGCAGGACATCCACCGGCAGACGGCGGCGCTCGTGTTCGGGGTAGAGCCCGAGCAGGTCACCGACGCGCTCCGGACGCGCGCCAAGGAAGTGAACTTCGGCGTCGTCTACGGGATGGGCGTGTTCGGCCTCGCGCGCCGGCTCGGCATCTCGCGCGAGGAGTCGAAGGCGTTCATCGACGGGTACTTCGCGCGCTTCGCGGACGTCAGGCGCTACCAGGAGGACACGATCGAGAAGGTCAAGCAGGACGGCTACGTGACGACGCTTCTCGGCCGCCGGCGCTACCTCCCGGAGATCCGAAGCCGGAACTTCAACGTGCGCTCGTTCGCCGAGCGGGCGGCGATCAACAGCCCGATCCAGGGAACGGCGGCGGACCTCCTCAAGATCGCGATGATCCGCGTCCGCGACCGGATCGCGAGAGACGGGTTCCCCGCGCGCATGCTCCTGACCGTGCACGACGAGCTCGTGTTCGAGGTTGAGCGCTCGGCCGCAAAGGACCTCGGTCGCGCGGTCCGCGCGGAGATGGAGGGAGCGATCGAGCTCGACGTACCGGTCGAGGTCGGTGTCGGGACCGGCGACACCTGGTACGACGCGAAATGACGCCGCACAACAAACCGCAGCAGACACCTGCGATGGACGATCAAATCAGGCGTCCGTCTTTCTTGCGGCTCCGATCGCGGCCATGACGAAGCACACGCCCGCGATGGCAAGAATCGCGGGCACGACAACCCGGCCACTGTGGTAGAAGTAGTACGCGGCCACGAAGTCGACGACGGCAAGAAGCGTGTACAGCAACCCCTTCGGCATGGTGCGCTCTCCTCGGTTCGGGTCATGGCGATCGGAGCGCGGGTGAGCCGACACTAGAGCCATCGCCGCACCCGTCGCCTGTACGCGCGGTAGCCTTCTCCGAACTTGCTCTCCAGGTACGCCTCCTCCGGGCGGATCACGAACCACCGCAGAGCGAGCGCACAGAGTGGTGTCAGCGCCAGGATCCACCAGCTGGAGAGAAGAAGCGCCGCGCCGACGC
>DATFFS010000120.1:0-1083 GCA_035249945.1 Gemmatimonadota bacterium | reverse complement strand
GGGGGGACCACCCCCTAAGGCTAAACACTCTCTGGCGACCGATAGCGGACTAGTACCGTGAGGGAAAGGTGAAAAGTACCCCGGGAGGGGAGTGAAATAGTACCTGAAACCGTGTGCTTACAAACAGTCGGAGCGGTTCCTTCGGGAGCTGTGACGGCGTGCCTTTTGAAGAATGAGCCGGCGAGTTAGCGATACGCGGCAAGGTTAACCCGAGTGGGGGAGCCGTAGCGAAAGCGAGTCTGAAACGGGCGTTTCAGTCGCGTGTCCTAGACCCGAAGCCGAGTGATCTAACCATGGGCAGGGTGAAGCGAGGGTAAGACCTCGTGGAGGCCCGAACCCACCAGGGTTGAAAACCTGGGGGATGACCTGTGGTTAGGGGTGAAAGGCCAATCAAACTCGGTGATAGCTGGTTCTCCCCGAAATGCATTTAGGTGCAGCCTTGGATGTTTCGTGACGGAGGTAGAGCACTGGATGGGCTAGGGGGCCTACAAGCTTACCGACCTCAGCCAAACTCCGAATGCCGTCACGTTAGAGTCCGGGAGTGAGACTGCGGGGGATAAGCTTCGTAGTCGAGAGGGAAACAGCCCAGACCGCCAGCTAAGGTCCCTAAGCGTGTGCTAAGTGGAAAAGGATGTGGAGTTGCCCAGACAACCAGGAGGTTGGCTTAGAAGCAGCCACCCTTGAAAGAGTGCGTAATAGCTCACTGGTCAAGTGACTCCGCGCCGACGATGTAGCGGGGCTCAAGCACACCACCGAAGCTGCGGCACTCACGTATCGCCCGGCATGTGGGTCGCACCACATGTCCAAGCGCGTGGGTGGGTAGGGGAGCGTTGATGCGCGCGTGAAGCGGCGGGGTAACCCAGCCGTGGACGCGCATCAAGTGAGAATGCCGGCATGAGTAACGAAAGACGGGTGAAAAACCCGTCCGCCGAATGCCCAAGGGTTCCTGGGGAAGGTTAATCCGCCCAGGGTGAGTCGGGACCTAAGGCGAGGCCGAGAGGCGTAGTCGATGGACGACGGGTTGATATTCCCGTACCTCTGACTCCGCGCCCGAGCCGAACCCGGGGTACTAAGGGAAACCCC
>DATFFS010000119.1:0-5454 GCA_035249945.1 Gemmatimonadota bacterium | reverse complement strand
TCAGACCACCAGGCTGACCAGCTTGTTGGGGACCACGATCGCCTTCCGGATCGGCCGGCCGTTGAGCAGCTCCGGGATCCTGCCGTGGCGCGCGGCACGGTCCCGGACCTCGTCTTCGGAAAGGTCCCGGGGCACGCGCATCTCGTCCCGCACCTTGCCGTTGAGCTGAATGGCGACGGTGACCTCGCCGGTGGCCAGGACCCGCGGGTCGAACTCGGGCCAGCCCGCGTCCACGACCGACGGCTCGCGTCCGATCCGCGACCATAGCTCCTCCGCGAGATGCGGGGCGATAGGCCCCATCAGGCGAATCAGCGTCTCGATGCACTCGGTCAGGAGCGGCTCGTGGACCTCATGCGCCGCTTCGCCATCGACGGGCGCGTACTGATAGAGCGCGTTGACGAGCTCCATGATCCGCGCGATCGCGGTGTTGAACTGCCAGGCGGCCAGATCCTCGGTAGCGCCCTTGACCGAGCGGTGGCGGACCAGCTGGAGCTCCCGCGCTGCCTCCGCGGAGGGATCGCCCTCGTGGAGCGCGCGGCCTTCCGCGAACACCCCGCGGTGGCGGTCGACGATCCGCCACACGCGCTGGAGCCAGGCGGAGATGGCGCGGATCCCTTCGTCCTTCCAGTCTCCCCCCTCGGCCCACGAAAAGCCGAACATGAGGTAGGCGCGGAACGCGTCGGCCCCGTACTGCGCCACGTATTCGTCGGGGCTGATCACGTTGCCGCGGGACTTCGACATCTTCGCGCCCGCATTCGTGATCGTGCCCTGGTGGAACAGGCGCTGGAAGGGCTCGTCGATGCCGACATGGCCCAGATCCCGCATCGCCTTCGTCACGAAGCGCGAGTACAGGAGATGGAGCACGGCATGCTCGATCCCGCCCGAGTACTGGAAGACGGGAAGCCAGCGCTCGACCAGTACGCGGTCCCATGGCCGGTCCGCGTCGCCGGGCGAGAGATAGCGGAAGTAGTACCACGAGGAGTCGACGAACGTGTCCATCGTGTCGGCGTCCCGCCTGGCGGGCTCGCCGCAGCGCGGGCAGGCGACCTCGAGGAACGTCGCCGAGCGCTCGAGCGGACTCTTCCCCGCCCCCAGCGAGAAGTCGACGTCGTAGGGCAGCTCGACGGGAAGGTCCTCCTCAGGCACCGGAACTTCGCCGCAACGATCGCAATGCACGATCGGGATCGGCGCGCCCCAGTACCGCTGGCGCGATACCAGCCAGTCGCGGAGGCGGTAGTTGACGCTCTTGTGCCCCTGTCCGGCGTGCGCCAGCTCGGCGATCACGTCATGCAGCATCTGCTCGCTGCGCATGCCGGTATAGGGCCCGGAGTCCACGACGGTCCCATGCCCCGTGTAGGCCATGTCGGGGTCGGCGCCGGCCGGGTCGTCGGGCTCGATCACCTTGACGATCGGAAGCCCCAGGGTCCGCGCGAACTCCCAGTCACGCTGGTCGTGCGCGGGAACGCCCTGGATCGCGCCCGTGCCGTAGCTCCCGAGCACGAAATCGGCTACCCAGATCGGGATCGGCTCGCGCGTAAGGGGATGGACTGCGCTCGTTCCGGTGAAGACACCCGTCTTCGCCTTCTCGGTGGACGCCCGCTCGATCTCCGACATCCGACGTGCCTGGGCGCGGTAGGCCTCCACCCCTGACCGCCGCTCGGCGGTGACGATCGAATCCAGCAGCGGATGCTCGGGCGCCAGCGCCAGGAAGGTCACGCCGTACAGCGTGTCGGGGCGAGTCGTGAACGTCCGCACGACCGCATCCGTCGCCGGGATCCGCCAGTCGATCTCGACCCCTTCGGAGCGGCCGATCCAGTTTCGCTGGAGCGTCTTCGTCCGCTCCGGCCACTCGAGGGTCTCCAGACCGGCGAGGAGCTCGTCCGCGTAGTCGGTGATCTTGAAGAACCATTGCGTCAGGTCGCGCTTGACGACCGGGGTGCCGCAGCGCTCGCACTCGTTGTCGCCCACCACCTGCTCGTTGGCGAGAACGGTCTGGTCGGTCGGGCACCACCAGACCGGCGCGGCCTTCCGGTACGCCAGTCCGGCCTCGTACAGCTTCAGGAAGAGCCACTGCGTCCAGCGGTAGTAGCCGGGATCCGACGTGTCGAGCGTGCGCGACCAGTCCCACATCGCGCCCATGCGCTTGAGTTGGGCGATCATGTTGGCGACGTTCTTTTCCGTCGAGTTCCTGGGATGCACCCCGGTCCTGACCGCGTAGTTCTCGGCCGGCAGGCCGAAGGCGTCGAATCCGAACGGCTCGAATACGTCGAACCCCCGCATCCGCATGTAGCGCGCCCATGAGTCCGCCGGGCCGTAGTGGTACCAGTGTCCGACGTGGAGCCTGTCGCCCGAGGGATAGGCGAACATGACCAGCGCGTAGCAAGGCCGCTCGGCGCCCTCGAGGTCGGCGTGGTAGAGGTCCATCTCCTCCCACACCTGCCGCCAGCGCGGCTCGATCTCGTTCGGATCGTAGCGGTTCTCGCTCATCGTCGACTCGGGGGGGTGGAAACGAAATGCGGCGGGACACGAGGTCCCGCCGCGTCCTGGAAACAGGAAGCTAGGATTCATCACTTGCCCGAGCAACCCGCGGTTGCGTCGCGTCGCGTCGCTCGCGATCATGGCCATGGCCCTTCGGGCAAATCAGGAACCTGGACGTCGGAGGTGGGCATGAATGGGCGGATCGCTGCGAGGGTTACGGGCGCGGCGTGGTTGGTCGTGCAGGTCGCGACCGCGTGCGCGACCGCGGGCAGCGGCGCCGTGGGCGCCGTCAGGCTGTCGCCCCCCCAGCCGGCGCACGGGGACGATCAGGCCATCGCGTGGCCTTTCACCCTCGTGCACGGCGGCGAGGCCGAGACGGTGGCCGACTTCCATCTCAGGATAGAGGACGGCGGGACGCTCCTCGGGGTCCGTCCGGACGGCGAGAACCCCGATCCCGGCGCGCGATTCGAGTGGCGCGGCGAGATGCGGGACGGCCAGGCGTACTGGATCGGCGATCCGCTGATCCCCGGCGACGGCGTCACGCTGACGCTCCTCGTCCGGCCCGACGCGGGCACGGAGCCCCGCCTGCGGGTCGTCCACTGGCCCACCGACGGCCGCGATCAGCCGGTCGGCCCGGAGACCTGCGCCATCTGGACCTACGACCCGGAAAGCCGGGAGACCGCGACGGAAACCTGCTGACGTCCTGTTAGACCTCCGCGATCGTGCCGCGATAGATGATCCGGGCGTCGCCCGTCAGCGTGGGATCGGCGGGCAGGGACGCGGCGTCGGCCGGAGCGGTGAAATCGACGACGAGCGGGATGCCCCCGCTCGTCAGGACCGTCACGGGCGGCTCGGCGAGCCCCCACAGGGAGCTGAGAATCGCGCTCGCGGTGGCCCCGGTGCCGCAGGAGAGGGTCTCGTTCTCCACCCCCTTCTCGAAGGTCCGCATCCGCACCGTCGATCTGTCCACGGGCGCCACGAAGTTGACGTTCGTCCCGATCGGCTCCCAGTTCGGGTGTCTCCGGAAGCGCGGCCCTTCGACGGCGAGATCGAGCGCCTCCACCACCGCGGGCGAGACGAGGAGCGCCACGACGTGCGGCGTCGACGTGTCGAGGAAGCCCACCCGCCGATACGGTGGAGTGGCGAGCTCGGGGTAGTCGAGCGTCAGCTGGCGCGGCGGCACCAGCCAGAGCGTGACCTCGGCGCCATCCGGATCCTCGACCCGCGCGCGGAACGGACCGCTGCCGGTCCGGAACTCCATCTCCGCTCCATCCACCGCCCCGGCTAGGCGCGCGAAGCGGGCGATGCAGAGGGCGGCGTTGCCGCACATCGGCGCCTCGCCCCCGTCGGCGTTGTAGTACACCATCCGGAAGTCCGCTTCGCGATCCCGCGCCAGCAGTACCACGGCATCGGCGCCGACCCCGAGCCCGCGGCGGCAGAGACGCGCCACCAGCGGCCCGGGCTGGTCTCGCGGAAACCATTCGTCCCGATCGTCGAAGACGACGAAGTCGTTCCCGCCGCCCGACATCTTGGTGAACGTGCGGCCCGCGATCCCGCTCATGCCGCGCTCCCCTCCTCCATTCGTCGGATCTCGCGATGCAGCCGCCCGGTGAGCTTCCACCACCGCATCCGCCAGACCATCCATATCGCCTCCCACACGATGCGCTTGCTCATCTTGCTGGCGCCCACGTTGCGATCGACGAAGACGATCGGAATCTCGCCCACCCGGAAGCCCGCATGCCAGGCGCGGAACACCGTCTCGATCTGGAACGCGTAGCCGTTGGACCGGATGGCGTCGATGTCCAGCCGCTCGAGCACCCTGCGATGATAGCACTTGAAGCCGCTCGTAAGATCGTGAAGCGGGAGTCCCGTGACGATCCGCGCGTACCAGTTGGCGAGCCACGACAGGAGAAGCCGCCCCATCGGCCAGTTGACGACCGTCACGCCGCGCATGTACCGCGACCCGATCACGACGTCGAGATCGGTGGAGAGCTCGAGGAACTCCGGCAGGTGCCGGGGATCGTGGGAGAAATCGGCATCCATCTCGAAGACGAGGTCGTAGCCGTGGTCGATCGCCCAGTGGAAGCCGGCGATGTACGCGGTACCGAGGCCGAGCTTGCCGGGCCGGTGGATGACGTGGACGCGCGGGTCGGCGGCCGCGAGCCCATCGGCGAGCTCCCCGGTTCCGTCTGGCGAGCCGTCGTCGATGACGAGGACCTCGAGGCGCGCGTCCTGCGCCAGGATCTGCGGCACGATCGCCGGAAGGTTGTCGCGCTCGTTGTAGGTCGGAACGATGACCAGGGCGCTACCCATGCGCGGGCCTCGGCGCGGGCTCGGAGCCGCCCGCGCGCAGGTCGGCGAGCCCGTAACGCGCGACCAGGACCGACACGGGCAGGAGCTCGCACGCGGTGAGCCAGAGTCGGCAGAAGATCGCGATCGCGACCGCCATCGTCGGCGGCACGTACGCCGCGAGGAGGATCGCGTAGAGCCCTTCGCGCACGCCGAGGCCGCCGGGGACGAAGACCGCCAGGTACCCGCCGACGTACCCGGCGGCCGAGATCCCGATCATGGGGACGAGCGTGTCGGCCTCGATCGGCGCGAGCGCGCGGACGAAGAGCCAGAAGCCCGTGCCGAAGACCCCCCACGCCGCCAGGTTCGCGGCTAGGAGCACGATCCGCTCGCGCGCCGGCATCGTCTCGTGGTACTCGCTCTTGCCGATCGCGCGGAGGGCGAGCCGGTACGCCAGGTCGAGGGCGGGAGTGAGGACGAAGAGGAGGAGGAGCGCGGCGATCCCGAACCCGACGGGTCCGAGCGCCTCCCGGCCGGTCGCCGCTGCGAGCTCCGGCAGGGTGGCCGCCGCGACGACCAGGCCCGCCGCCAGGACGAAGAGCTGGGACGTCAGGCTCGCGCTCACGGTCAGGACCGGGCTCACGCCCTTGGCGCGCGCAAGGTATGCGGTGCCGGCCAGCTGGAGCA
>DATFFS010000118.1:0-2247 GCA_035249945.1 Gemmatimonadota bacterium | reverse complement strand
GCTGCCGTCCGCGGCCGAGCGGCTCGAAGAGACGCGCCGTCGGCTCGAGGCGGGCGGCTACCCCGCGCGACAGGTGGACGATTGAGGACCGTACCGCGCGGTCGTTCGCGGACGATTCCCCTCGCCTTCCTCCTCGTCGCCATGGTCGACCTGGGAATGCGTTCGGTGGAGGCCCTCCGAACGGCGACCGTCCACGCGGCGGACCTCCTGGGAGTCGACGACCGCGGCAGGATCGAAGCGGGACTCCTCGCCGACCTGATCGCGGTACGTGGGAACCCTCTCCAGGACATCCGCACAATGGAGGGCGTCGTGTTCGTCATGAAGGGCGGCCGGATCTGGACGACTCGGCGGCGCTGCTCGACCGCATGGAGTCGTCGACCCCGTCCTGAGCCGCTTCTCGCCAGCGCCTAGCGCGGCTACTCGCGCAGGAGCGCCTCGACGTCTAGCGGTCCGGTCGTCATCGCGATCCTTCCCTCGTCGTCTCGCGGCCACTCCTCGGGTGAGCGGTCGCGGTAGAGCTCGACGCCGTTGCCGTCCGGATCGCGGAGGTACAGCGCCTCGCTGACTCCGTGGTCGCTGGCGCCCTCGAGCGGGATGCCCGCCTCGACGAGCCGCCGCAGGGCGTCCGCGAGGGCGGCCCGGGTGGGGTACAGGATCGCCAGGTGGTAGAGGCCGGTCGTCCCACGCGGCGGCGGGGGTCCGCCGCGGCTCTCCCAGACGTTCAGCCCGATGTGATGGTGGTAGCCGCCCGCGGAGACGAACGCCGCGTCGCGCCCGTAACGCTGGGTCAGCTCGAACCCCAGCACGCCCTGGTAGAAGCCGAGCGCGCGGTCGAGATCGGCGACCTTCAGGTGAACATGGCCGATGCGGACGGCGGGATCGATCGGGTTGTCAGCCATTGCAGCCTCCTTCGTGAGGATCGATCGGGTTGACACCCGGCATCGAGTGTGTTACCATGATTGTAACACTATTGGGGAGCCACACGCCATGACGATCAGCAGCCGCTTCGCGGTCGCCGTCCACATCCTGACACTCCTCGAGACGGGGCGCGGAGAGCCGCTCACCTCCGGCTACATCGCCGGCAGCGTGAACACCAACCCCGCGGTGGTGCGGCGGATCCTGTCGCTCCTGGCTCGGGCCGGCCTCACGCGAGCCCGGATGGGCGCGGGGGGCGGGACGATTCTGGCCCTGCCGGCGGACGAGATCACGCTGAGGGAAGTCTATCGGGCGGTCGAGTGCGAGGGCAGATTGTTCGCCCTCCACCACGAGAAGCCCAACCCCAAGTGCCCCGTGGGCCGCAACATACAGGTAGTCCTGGAACGCGCGACCGGCGCGGCCCAGGCTGCGCTGGAGGAACAACTGGGGGGTAAGACGGTAGCCGACGTCATGGCTGAGGTGCGTGCGGAGGACCGGGAGGTCGGGTCGGCCGCGAATTGACTTTTTTTTCGATAGGAGTGTAACCATGACTGTTGCACAGAAGAAGGAGCAGGCCACGGCGTGGCGCCGGACGGCGATCGAGACGAGTCCCGGAAAAGCGAGGGAAGTGGAGAAGCCCATCCGGCGCTGGGCCGGCGCCGCGGGGATCACGCACGCGATCCTCCGGATCGGCGCGGGGCTGCTGTTCTTCATGCACGGAGCGCCCAAGCTCCTCGGCTGGTTCGGCGGGATGGGGCCGGACGGGGGATCGGCGGAGCTGCTCTCGCTGATGGGCCTGGCGGGGGTGCTCGAGGTGTTCGGCGGGCTCGCGATCGCACTCGGCGTGTTTACGCGCCCGGTGGCGGCCGTCCTCGCGCTCGAGATGCTGATCGCCTACTTCTATGCGCACGTCCCGCGCGGCACGGTACCGTACGTCAACGGCGGTGAGCTCGCGCTCCTGTACGCTTGCGTCTGGGTCTTCCTGGCCGGGAACGGCGCGGGGCCGTTCAGCGTCGATCGCGCGCTGGCCGCGCGAAAGGCTGTGAACCGATGAGCGCCGCCCTTCTGATCTTGCGCCTCGTCCTCGGACTGGGACTGGCGGCCCACGGCGCGCAGAAGCTCTTCGGCTGGTTCGGCGGCCACGGGCTCGCGGGCACAGGCGGCTTCTTCGAAGGGCTGGGCTTCCGACCTGGGAAGGCGTTCGCGGTCCTGGCTGGACTGGGCGAATTCGGCGGCGGCATCCTGCTGGCGCTGGGACTCGGTGGTCCCCTGGGGCCGGCGGTCGTCGTGCTCGTCATGCTCGTCGCCATCGGGAGCGTGCACCTGGAGAAC